>NZ_JBEPPX010000001.1:0-321277 GCF_040547535.1 Roseovarius sp. MBR-78 | reverse complement strand
GTCAACAAGGCCGAACCGGCGCACACCCGCCCATGCGGCGCGCGCTTACGCGCCGCATGGGCCCATAATAGCACAATCTCCAGACACAAGCCCGAAGGGCGCCGCGCGATCGTCATGCCAAAGGCATGCCTCCAGCATGACGCCGTCCCGCGGCCTAGCGATTCTGAGAGGGCGCGCATCTTATCAGGATCACAAGGGCTTGGCTGGGATAAAGTGGCCGTCACCGCCGTCGTACCGCTAGTCCCCGGCCCAGCGACCGCGCGGCTCGCGCAACCTCCCCTCCAGACCAATCCCCTGCCCTCAGTAATCCTTCTCGAAGAACAGCCCGATCCCGGTATTGCCGTCGCTCGCCGCGCTGCCCTTGGCGGTGAGGCTGCGCGAGAGGTCGAGGTTGAGGTTGATCTTCTGCCGCCCGGTGCTGTCGGCGGTGATCTCGGTATAGACCTTGTCCGAAATATAGGTGCCGGCGCTCACCTCGGTGTCGCCCTCGGCGGTTTGCTTGACATCAAGATCGTTCAGCCCGAAAGCGCCGCGCAACCGCCCCACCAGCCCGCCACCGCCGCCCGAGAGCGTTGCCACCGCATTTGCAAGCTGCGCCGCCTGCAAGGGCGAGATGGTATCAAGCCCGCGCCCGAAGATGAGCCGCGCCACGATTTCCTCCTGCGGCAGGTCCGGCGAGGAGGCAAAGCGCACCTCGGGCGCGCTGGCCAGCCCCTCGATGATGACCCGCAGATCGGTATCGTCCACCGTGGTTTCGGCGACAAAGCGCAGCCACGGATCGAGCGAGCCTTGCATGGTCACGCGCCCCTCGGTCAGATCGAGCCGCTTGCCGAGAATGTCGAGCCTGCCGCGACGCAGCTCGAAAAACCCGGCGGGGGCCACGGCCTCGGTGGTGCCGCCGATGCGCACCTGCCCGCCAAGCTCGGCATCGAGCCCGCGCCCGCGCACGAAGATGCGCGCCGGGGCGCTGATGGCCAGATCGAGCGCGTAGGGGCGGGCGGGCGTGTCGCGCGCCGCCGTCTCGATGAGACCCGCGCGCGCGCGGGTGGCGTGCGCGGCGGCAGGCTCGCCGATATGGCGCAGCCCCGGCAGGGTGGCGCTGTCGGGGCCAAGCCCCGAGGGGATGCGGATCTCGGTGTTCTCCAGCACGATCCCGCCGCCGATCCGCGCGCCCCCGGCAAGCGGGCCGCGCACCGTCACCGTGCCACCCACCGTGGTGGTATAGATCAGCCGGTCGGTCAGCACCGCGCCGCCAAGCGCAAGCGTCAGATCGCCGTCAAGGCCCGGATCGAGCGAGACCGGCCCCGAGACGCGTACCTGCCCGCCATCGCGCAGCCGCGCGGTAAAATCGGTCTGCACCCGCCCCTGGCCAAGCTGCGCGGCCCCCGTGAGATCGTCGATGGCCAGCCCGGCATCCGGCACCGACACCTGCGCGCCTTGCGTCTCGATACTGCCCGAAAGCGCATCAAGCCCCGGTGCGCCCTTGGCCCGCAGGTCGAACCCTGCGCTGCCCGAGAGCGCATTGGGCCGGATCATCCCGTTGACCAGCGCCAGCGGCAAGCGCCCCGCCGCCGCCAGATCGAGCCGCGCGCCGTGATCGAGCACATCGCCCGAGACCCGCGCCGTAGTGCCCCCCGGCCCGGTGGCATCAACCGCCAGCGCGATGCGCCGTGCCTCGGGGCCGTGCAGCGTGACCGTGCCCCTGGCCGCGACCGGTCCGGCAAATTCGGGCAGGAACAGCCCCAAATTGGCCAGCCGCGCGTCGATCTGCACCGGCCCGCCCGCGCCGCCGCCCTCGGCGTCGAGCGAGAGTTGCGGGGTTGCGAGGCGGATTTGGGAAATTGCGATCTGCTCCGCCGTGCGGCTGGCCTCTGCCGTCAGGTCAAGCTGCCCGGCAAGCAGCCGGTCAAGATCGGGCATCCCGGTGGCGAGGCCACGCCCCTCGGCACCGAGCGTGATATCAAGGCGCTGCCCGCCCGCCATGCCCTCGCCGCTCAGGCTGGCGGTGATCCGCCCCTTGAGCGGCTGCCCGGTGAGCGCGGCAAAGCGTGCGAGGTCATCGGCGCGCAGGCTTAGGCGGCCCGCGACCGGCACTCCCTCGGCCTCTGGCTCGATGGTGCCATCGGCGGTAATCTCGGCCCCCATCGCGGCGATGTCGAGCGCCGTGAGCGTGACCGCGCCGCCCGCCTGCCAGCCGATCCCGCCCTTCACCTGCGCAGGCCCGTCAAGGCGGCGGTCGGCCAGCGCCAGATCGCTCAACGTGGCGGTAAGGTCGAGCGCGCCGCTCTGGCCATCGAGACGGCCTTGGGCGGTGGCGTTGAGCGTGCCGTTATCGAGGCGCAGAGTATCAAGCACGGTGCCGGTGGTGTCGCGCCGCGCCTTGAGCGCCAGCGTGCCGGGAGCTGCGATCAGCGGGTCGATCTGCGCGATGCCAAGCGCCAGCCGCTCGGTCTCGGCCTCCAGCGCCAGATCGAACGCGCCGCCCAAAAGGCTGCCCGAGCCGGTGAGCGTCGCGCCCGCCGCCCCCGCCAGATCAAGGCCGGTGAGCGCGGCAAAGCGCGCGAGGTCGGGCGCGTCGAGCCGCGCGCTGCCCGACACCGGAAAGCCCTCGGCCAGCGCCGCGATGCGGCCATTGGCGGCGAGCGTCGCGGCCCCCGAGACCACGCGCAGCCCGCGCAACAAGAGCGGCGCACCCTCGCGCCACTCAAGGCTGGCATGGCCCGACAGCGCCGACCCGGCGGCCTCGGCCAGGCCTGGATAGGCAAGGTCGAGACCGTCCAGCGCAAACTCGGCCAGCGCGGTCAGCCCGCGCGGCGCGACGCGATTCAGCCGCCCGCGTGCCGAAAGCGTGGCCCCGGCAATCGTGACCTCGGGTTGCGCCAGATCCGCCAGCGTCACCTCGGCGCGCCAGCGGTCGCCCCGCGCGGCATCGTAGCGCGCCGCGATACTGGCCTGCCGCAGCGTGACCGGCCCCCCGGCCACCGGCAGGCGCACCGGCCCGGTGCCATCACCGATCTGCCCGGTGAGGTTGAGGCGCTGCGGCCAGCCTGCGGCATCAAGCGCAAGGCGGCCATCAAGCGTCACCTGCGCCGCCTCGAGATGCAGCCGGGCGATATCGAGCGCGCCATCCACCGCCCGCGTGCCGCGCAGATCAAGCGCGCTGCGGCTGCCGAAAAAGGGCCGGAACTCCGCCGCCATGAGCGGGCTCAGATCGCCCTCAAGCTGCGCGTCGAACCGGGTGCCGCCGCCCGCGTCGCCGGTCAGGGTTACGCGGCCCGTCACTCGCTCGGTGCCATCCGTGGCCAGCCGCAGATCGGCGGCATAGGCATCGAGCGGGGCCTCGCCCGCGACGCTCAGCGCAAGGGCAGGGCGGTCGGGCAGGCCAAGCACCGTGGCCGCGATCCCGCCCGGCCCCTCGTCGAGCGTCAGATCGAGCGCCAGAACCCGGCTTTCGTTGTCAAAGCCCGCATCGAGCACGAAGGCCCCGCGCGCGCCGTCACGCCGCTCAGCCACGATCCGCGCCGACGCGGCCCCGCCGCCAAGCGACAGCGCGCCGGTCAGCGTGAGGCGCACCTCCTCGCCCAGCACCGGCGCGCCGATCACGATGGTTTGCGCCTCAAGCGCGCCGATCCGCACCGACACCGGCAATTCCGGCAGCGCAAAGGGCTGCGCCTGCGCCATCTCGGGGCTGAGGCCCGGCGCGGGCAGGGGCGGGCGCAGCAGCGCGATTTCTTCCGCCGCGAGCCGGTCCACCTCGATGCGCCCCCGCAAGAGCGCCGCGCGCGTCCAGTCGAGCGTGACGCCCGAGAGCCGGAGCCAGACGCCATCTGCATCGGCGATGCTCAGCGTCTCGATCTGCGCGCGGCTCGACAGTGCACCCTCGAACCCGGTGATGCGCACCTCGCGACCGGGGGCCGACAGGCTGTCCTCCAGCGTGCGTTCGAGAAAGCCGCCCGCGCCCTGCGCCAGTGCAGGCGGGGCCAGAAGCGCAAGAAGCGCAAGGAGGATCGCCAGATAGCGCATCAGAACGCCTGTCCTATGCCGATATAGATCTCGAATTCCTGCCCCGCGCCGCCATCGAGCGGCGTGGCCAGATCGACGCGGATCGGCCCCACCGGCGTGAAATAGCGCGCGCCAAACCCTGCGCCGCCATGCCATTCGCCGGTGCCCGATCCAAGCGCATCCTCGCCGATGAACCCGCCATCGGCAAAGGCCACGGCCTGCACCTTCTTGCCGATCATGGCGCGCAGCTCTCCCGAGACGCCCAGGAACGACCGCCCGCCCACGGTGATCCCCGGTGCCAGATCAACCCCGAGCGATTGGTAATCCTGCCCCCGCACCGTGCCCGCGCCGCCCGAATAGAACAGCATGTCGGCGGGCACGTCGATCACGTTCGCCCCCGCGACAGAGCCAAGCTGCGCGCGTCCGGCAAGGATAAAGCGCCCGCCCCCGTCAAGGCCGAGATAATCGCGCAAATCGGCATGGAGCCGCGCCCCGCCGCCGCCCTGATCGAGCCCGGCAAAGGGCGTCAGCACCACGTCGAGATAGCGCCCCTCGCGCGGGTTGAGCGGATCGTCGCGCCGGTCCCATGTGGCGCGCAGCGGCAACAGGATGTGTTGCACCTCGCGCTTGCCCAGATCGTCGGTAATCTCGGAAAACCGGTAGGTGATCCCCGCCTCGGCGGTCAGCTCGTCGGAAAAGACATGGGTCAGCCCGCCGCCCAGTTCGGCCTTGCGCTCGCGGTAATCGGGCTCGTCGCGATCCTCTATATTCGCGAGCACAAAGGCCCCCGTGTCGGGGGTGAATGTCGCCGGCCGGTCGAGCCGCGCGCCGAGGCGGAAATCCTCGCCGTCTGAATCGTCCCCCGAATCGCCGCTCGACTGGCCGCCCAATCCGCCCACCATTGCGTCGATGCGCAGCCGCTCGGCCCCGCCCAGCAGGTTGCGGTGCAGCCAGAAGCCCGAGAGCGTCACCCCTTCGAGCGAGGCAAGCTCTGCCCCCACACCGACGCGGCGGCGCTTGGCATCGCTCACCCGCGCCGTGATGTCGAGCGTGCCATCGGGGTTGGGCGCGTCGGCCTCCTGCAGGCGCACGGCGCCGAACGCGCCGCTGCGGCGCAACCGGTTTGCCGCATCCTCGACCGCGTCGGGCGCGAACACCCGCCCCGTGGGCAGCCCGGCAATCTCGCGGATACGCGCGGCGCGCACGCGGCTGGGGCGGTCGCCCGCGTCGATCTCCAGCGCACCAAAGCGCAGGCGCGGGCCGGGATCGAGCGCGATCCGCGCATCGAGCCGCGCGCGCGGATGGTCGGCCACGATCTCTTGGGCGGTCACGCGCGCCTTGGCATGGCCCGCGTCGCGCCAGCCCGCAAGCCCCGCGCGCGTGGCCTCGCCGATCAGCCCCGCCCTGGCGAGCTCTCCCTCGCGGAAATCTTCCGGCAGCTTCGTGCCGGGGGCGAGCGGGGCCACCTCGGTGCGGCCCAGGCGAAACGCCGTGCCGCGCGCCACGGTGATCTCGATCCAGTCGATCGCGGCAGGCGGCGACAGCGGCGCGATATCGGCGGCCTCGTGCCCGTCCACGCGGATCGAGACGGTGCCGCCATAATAGCCCTCGGCATAAAGCACGCCGACGAGGCGGGCGTAATCGGCCTGCGCGGCGGCAAGCAGATCCTGCGCGGTGCTGTCGTCCTGCGCGGCGGCGGGGGCGCTGAGCAAGGCCGCGCGCAAGGTCTTGGCAAACGCGTCGGGGGCCTGTGGGGCCGACAGGTGCACTTCGGCTGCGCGGGCGGGATGGGCGGCCAGCCATGCCAGCGCCACCGAGACCGCAACGATCCGGGCCAGAGATTTCCGCACGACAGCCCCCACCAGACACGGGGCCCTGTATCGCATCGCCCGCCCGCGATGGCCAGAGCCGTCCGCGCGGCGGCGGCGGATATTCACTCGGCCGGCTGCTTGTGCCCCGCGACCTCGTCCTCCAGCGCCGCCTCCACCGCCCCGCGTGGCCGCGTGAACCGCGCCAGCAGGTCATAAAGCACAGGCGTCACAAACAGCATCAGCAGCGTCGCAAGGCTCAGCCCTGCGATGATGACGGTGCCCACGGCGATCCGGCTCTCGGCCCCCGCGCCGGTCGCCAGCACCAGCGGCAGCGCCCCCAGCACGGTGGAAATCGCGGTCATCACGATGGGGCGCAGCCGTAGCACAGAGGCCTCGATCACCGCCTCGCGCACCGGGTGGCCCTCGTCGCGCAACTGGTTGGCGAACTCCACGATCAGGATGCCGTTCTTGGCGATCAGCCCGATCAGCAAGATTATCCCGATCTGGCTGTAGACATTGAGCGATAGCCCCCCCAGCGCCATCGCGTAGATTGCGCCGGCCACGCCGATGGGCACGGTGAGCATGATGACCACCGGGTGCAGGAAGCTCTCGAACTGCGCGGCCAGCACCAGGTAGACGATGATCAGCGCCAGCACGAAAACGAGGTTGGCCCCGCCCGCGGTATCCTTGTAGGTGCGCGATTGCCCGTCAAAGCCGAGCTTGGCCTCGGGCGGCAGGATCTCGGCGGCGATGGCCTCCAACTCTGCCAGCACCGAGCCAAGCTCTGCATCGGGTGCAAGCGCGCCCGAAAGCTGGATCGAGGGCAGCCGGTCAAAGCGGCGCAGCGACGGGGCGGCGGCGTTTTCCTCAAGCTTGACGATCGACCCCATCGGCACCAGCCTGTCACCGTCGCCCGCGCGCAGGAAGATATTACCGATATCGGTGGGGGTGCGGCGGTCGTCCGGCTCGGCCTGCAACAGGACGGGATATTCCCGGCCCCGGCTGACAAAAGTCGTCACCTCGCGCGAGGCGAGCATGGTTTGCAGCGTCGCGGCGATCACCTCGGCGGAAATGCCCAGGTCGTCGGCGCGGGCGCGGTCGATCCCGATATCGAGCTGCGGCAGGTTTTCCTCGTAGTTGATCTCGGGGTTGACCAGCCCCGGCACGGCTTCGGCGCGGGCAAGAAACGCGGTCGCCCATTCCTTGACGCTGTCGAAATCCGGGCCGCCGATCACCACGCGCACCGGCGTGGAACTGCCCCGCAGCCCAAGGCCCGCCGGCGTCACCGGAAAGCCGCGCGCGATGGTCACCTTTCCCATCTGCGGTGCAAGATCGCCGACAAGGCCCGAAATCGGGCGGTCGCGTTCTTCCCATGGGGCGAGGCGGAACACCACGAAAGAGCGCCACGCCCGCCCGCCCCAGCCGGTGAAGGTGAACACCGTCTCGATCTCGCCGCTCTCGACATAAGGCGTGAGGATCTCCTCGACCTGCCGCGCGGCCATATCCGAATGCGCCACGGTCGAACCTTGCGGGGCCGTCAGCGGCACGAAGCCCACGCCGCGATCCTCGCGCGGGGCCAGCTCGCGCGCAAGCCCGCCATAAAAAAGCGCCGCCCCCCCGGTAACCGCCAGCGCCAGCGCCAGAACCACGATGGGCGCGCGGATTGCAGCCGCCAGAAGCGCGCGATAGCCGCGCCGGATGAGCGGCTCGCGCCGGGTGGTGCCCGGTGCTGTGCCTGCTGCCGCGGCCGGACGGGCACGCGCGCTCAGCACCTTGGAGGCCAGCGCCGGGCAGGCGGTGAGCGCGACAAAGGTGGAAATCGCCACCGTTCCGGCCATGACCCAGCCGAACTCGACGAAGAGCCGCCCCACCTGTCCCGGCATGAACGACAGCGGCACGAACACGGCGATCAGCGTGACCGAGGTGGCGATCACCGCGAATGTCACCTGCCGCGCGCCGTTGAGGCTTGCCACCAGCGGGCTTTCGCCCTCCTCGATGCGGCGCTGGATGTTTTCCAGCACCACAATGGCATCATCGACCACCAGCCCAATGGCCAGCAAGAGCGCCAGGAGCGTCAGCGTGTTGAGCGAAAACCCCCACAGCCCGATCAACAGAAACGTGCCAATGAGCGACACAGGGATGGTGATGGCGGGGATGAGCGTGGCGCGACCTGAGCGCAGGAACACCAGGATCACCGCGATCACCAGCACCAGCGAGATACCGAGCGCGGTCACCACCTCGCGGATCGAGGCCCCCACGAAGAGCGCGTCATCCGATCCCACGATGATGCGCATCCCGATGGGCAGGGTGGATTGCATCTTGGCGATCTCGGCGCGCACGGCCTTGGATATCTCCAGCGTGTTCGATTGGCTCTGGCGCAGCACCCACATGCCCACCGCGTCATTGCCATTGGTGCGCACCACGGTGGTATCGTCGGCCACCCCCGGCTCTACCCGCGCGACATCGCGCAGGCGCACCGGATAGCCGCCCACCCGGTCGATCACCACGTCGCGAAAATCCTCGATGCTGGCCAACCGGCTGTTGAGCCGGACGGTGAGCTGCCGGTTATAGGATTCGACCTCGCCCGCTGGCAGCTCGATATTGGCGCGCCGCAGCGCCGCCTCGACATCCGCGACCGTCAGGTTGCGCGCCGCCAGCGCGCGGCGATCCAGCCAGATCCGCACCGCAAAGGGGCGGTCGCCGACGATATCGACGCTGGCCACACCGGCGATGGTGGCGATCCGGTCGGCGATGAAACGGTCGATGTAATCGGTGATCTCGGCGGTGGTCATCCGGTCCGAGGTGATGGCAAGCCGCATCACCGGATCGGCATCGGCATCGCTCTTGACCACCTGCGGCTCGTCGGCCTCTTCGGGCAGATCGCCGCGCACCCGGCCCACCGCGTCGCGCACATCGTTGGCGGCCACGTCGATATCGACGCCGGTCTCGAACTCGACCGTGACCCGCGACCGGCCCTGGCGGCTCTCGGAGGTGATGGTGCGAATCCCCGCGATGGCGGCCACGGCCCCCTCGACGGCCTCGGTGATGTCGGTGTCGATCACCTCGGGGGCGGCCCCGCGATAGGTGGTGGTGACGGTGACAACCGAGTTGTCGACATCGGGAAGCTCGCGCACCGACAGGTCGCGCAGCGCGGCCACGCCGAAGATGATGATGAGAAGGCTCGCCACCGCCGCCAGCACGGGGCGGCGCACGGAGATGTCCGAGAGCGTCATGTCGGGGCCTCGCCGGGGGCTGCGTCTTCCTCGGCGGTGGCGTCGCGGTCGGGCGCGACGATGTTGAGCGGGCTGCCGTCGCGCACCCGGCCAAGCCCGCGCACCACCACCGCGTCGCCCACCGCAAGGCCCGAGGTGATGGCGATCACGCCCTCACGGCGCTGCCCGGTCGCCACCGCGCGGCGCTGCGCCGTGCCATCCTCGGCGACAAAGACATAGGTTTGCGCGGCCTGGAACACGATTGCCTCTTCGGGCACCACGACGCGCTCTGCCTCGTCCAGCACCAGCGTCAGCGACAGGAACATGCCCGCAGGCAGGGTGCTGTCGGGGTTGGGGATAAGCGCGCGGGTGAGGAAAGAGCGGCTCACCGGGTCGATGCGGCTATCGACGGCGGCGATGGTGCCGGTAAAGCTGCGGCCCGGAAAGGCGGCGGCATGGGCGGTGACGCGCTGGCCGCGCGCCACTTGCGCGAATACCGTCTCGGGCAGGCCGAATTCCACCTCGACCTCGCTCAGATCGTCGAGCCGCGCCAGCACCTCGCCCTCGGTGACATGCGCGCCTACGTCATAGCCGGTCAGCCCCACCACCCCGTCAAAAGGCGCGGTGATGACCCGGTCTTCGAGCCTGCGCCGCGCGCGTTGCACCCGCGCCAGCGCCTCTGCGCGCCGCGCCACCGCCTCCTCGACGGCGGCGAGAGAGACGGCATTGGTCTTGCGCAACTGGCGCAGCCGGTCGAGCGAGTCGCTTTGCTCCTTGAGCACCGCCTCGGCCTCGGTCAGGTCGGCGCGCTGGATCGCATCGTCGAGCCGCGCCAGCACCTCGCCCTTTTTCACATGGCTGCCGGGCGCGATGTCGAGCGCGACAAGGCGGCCGTCGGTTTCCGGCACGATCTCGATGGAGCGGCGCGCGCGCGTGGTGCCGACCGCCTCGACGGTGCGCTGCATCACCCGCATCTCGGCCACGGCCAGCTCCACCGTGACCGGGCTTGGCCCGCCCTTGCCCGCCTCATCGGCGGTCTCGGCCCCGTAGGTGTCGCGCCAATAGCCATAGCCGCCATAGGCGAGCCCGCCCAGCACAGCGATCACGACAAGTTGCTTCAAGATCGACATCATATCGTGGTCCTGTGCCGGGATGGGCTCGCGTGCCCGTCATATACCTACTCCGTCTGCCGGCAAAGGCAACTCCGCGTGAGGATCACGCCGATATTCCGTGCCGCCGCAGCGCCGCGTGCGTGCGCGTCCAGACCGCCCCGAGCCCGTCGCACAGCGCGCGCGCGCGGGCCTCGTCGCGAGCCTCTATCGCGGCCTCTATCGCCGTGAGCCGTGCGTGGAGCAGCGCCGCGCCGCAGGCCCCGGCGCTGCCTGCAAGCGCGTGGATGCGCGCCGCGAGATCGCGCGGCGCGCGCCCCCCCGCCAGATCGGCCACAAGCGCCTCTGCCTCGGCCCCGAGCGCGGCCATCGTCGCTTTCATCTGCGCCTCGGGGAGCGCGCCGCGCATCTGCGCCAGATGGCTTGCGTCGATCAGTGCCGCCTCTTGCGCCGCCTGCGTCATCAGCGCCCGCAATTGCGCGCGCGACAGCGGCTTCACCTCGATCGCATCGACGCCTGCCACGCGCAGGCGCGCCGCCGTCTCTTCTCCGTGATAGGCGGTGAAGGCCACGATCCGGGTGGCCGCGTTCGCGCCCCCGCCCGCGCGGATGCGCCTGCTCGCCTCGATCCCGTCAAGGCGCGGCATGGCCACATCCATCAGGATCAGGTCGAACGGGGTTTGCGCGGCGGCCTCCACGGCCTCTTGCCCATCATGTGCAAGCTGCACCTCGTGCCCGTCGCGCACCAGCATTGCACGGGTCACGGCGCGGCTTGCATCGGTGTCCTCGACCAGCAGCACCCGCAGCGCGCGGGGCAGGGCGGGCGCATCCCCGCCTGCCGCCTCGTCCCCCATCTCCACCGCCCCGCCCGCCACGGCGGGCAGGGGCACGCGCACGGTGAAGGTGCTGCCCGCGCCGGGGCGGCTCTTGACCTCGATGCGCCCGCCCATCGCCGCCACGATCCGCCGCGCGATGCCAAGGCCAAGCCCGCTGCCCCCGGCCTGCGCCTCCCCCGCCTCGGGCAGGCGGATGAAATCCTCGAAAATCGCCTGCAAATCCGCCTCGGCGATGCCGATTCCGGTATCGCACACGGCAAATTCCACCATATCCCCACCGCCGCGACGCGCTGCCAGGGTGATCTCGCCGCCTTGGGTGAACTTGATCGCATTGGCGACCAGGTTGAGAAGCACCTGCCCAAGTCGCCGCGCGTCGCCCAGGACCGCGCCGATCTCGCCACCGCCGAGGTCGCGCCGCAGCGTGTTGCCACGGGCCTCGGCCGCGATCCGCTGCGCCGCCACCAGATCGGCCATCAGCGCGTCAAGATCGAACGGCTCGGGATGCAGCGCGGGGCCGCCCGCTGCCGGGTCAAGCTCGGTCAGCGCCTCGTCGATATGGCTGCGCAGCGCCTCGCCGCTCAGTCGCATGATCCGCGCCTGTTCGGCCTGTCCGGCGTCAAGCGTGCTGTCCTCCAGCAACTCTAGCGCGCCCAGCAACCCGTTGAGCGGCGTGCGCATCTCGTGGCTTGTCATGCCCAGGAACCGCGCCCGCGCCTGCTCGGCGGCAAGCGCCTCGCCGCGCGCCGTCGCCATCGCCGCCTCGGCATCAAGCCGCCCGCGATAGAGCCGCCACACCAGCACCAGCAGCGAAAACAGCGCCACGAACATGAGCCCGCTCAACCCGCTCAGCGTGACGATCTGCGCGGTCAACTGCCTGCGTTCGCCGTCAGAGCGACGCGCGTCGATGGCAAGGGCCTCGGCGGCGATGCGGCGAATCGGCGGGGTCATCCGCTCGGCATGATCCTCCAGTCGGTCGCGCGCCGCCACAAGGGCTGCGTCGCCCCCGTCGATGATCGGCATTGCCTCGTCCAGGAGCGCGATTACCCGGTTCACCTCGCCCGCCGCGCGCGACCCGGCCAGCGCATCGCGATAGGCAGGCGCGGTGCGCAGGGTTACGGCGCGGCTGTATAGAAGGTCGAACCGCTGCCGCACGGCATCGAGCGTATCAGGGCTTGCCGGGTCGAGTCGGTCGAGCGCGCGCTGGAACTTGAGCCGATCCACCTCGATCTGTGAAATCGTCCATTGCAGGTTGTCGTCGCGCGCGGTGCCATAGCCACCGATCCGCGCCAGCACCTGCGACGTGATAATCACCGCCGCGATCATGCAGCCAATGGCAAAGAGCGCCAGCAGCCCCAGCACCAGCCGCTCGCGGCTCGATAGCCGGTGATGATCCTGCGCGCTCCGCATCCGGCGCGCCCCTCAGCGCGGCGCGCTATGCGCGGTGATCCGCTCAAGCTGCCAGACGCTGCGCGTATAGATGGTCTCCCGTTGGAAATCGGGGTTGGAATCGTAATCATAGACGAGCCAGAACGGCCCCTTGTCGCGCAGGCTCATCGGCGCGCCGTTGCGGCTATGGGCGATGACCGGGAAGACCGGGCCGATATCGTCGGCCCCGAGCGTCACCAGATAGTCGTTCACCGCCACAAGATCGAATTGGTCAGCCTCGATCCGGTAATGGTCAAGCAACACGGCCAGCGATACGCCGCAAAACCGCTGCGGCCCCTCGGTCCAGATCGTATGGGTGGTGAACTCGGTCTGTGGCAACGCGCCCAGCGCGGCGCGATCGAGGATAAAGTGGCGCCCAAGCTCCGGCGCTTCGATCACCAGCTGCGCGTCCTGTTGTGCCCGGAGCGGCGGGGCGGCCATCATGCCTGCCGCCAGCAGGCCGAGGGCGGCCACGCGCGCGCTCTTGATGATCGTGGTGATGCGCAGCAGCATGGCGTCTCCGGTCTGTCATAACAGCATGTTGAAGATTTCGGCGCAATTTTCTACCCCAACTATGCTTTTGAATGCTCTGGTATCCCCTCAAAAGCCATGTCATCACGGGTTTGTCATTTTCCGCAGGACGGAATACATTCCACTCCGCCGATATAAGCCCCCCTCTCTGGACGGAAACAAGATGAGCCGCATCCTGCTCGCCGATGATCACGACCTGGTTCGCGACACGCTCGCGGCCTATCTGCGCCGCGAGGGCGGGTTCGAGGTGGACGTGGCCGGCGGCTTTGATGCCGCGCTCGCAGCGGTGCGGCGTGGGGGCGGGCATGACCTAGTGCTGCTCGATTTCCGTATGCCGGGCATGGAGGCGCTTGCCGGGCTGGCGCGGATGCAGGAGGTGGCGCGCTGTCCGGTGGCGATCCTGTCGGGCACCGCCCCGCCCGAGGTGGCGCGGCGGGCGCTGCGCGCCGGGGCGGCGGGCTTTCTGCCCAAGACGCTGGCACCGCAGGCGCTCATCGCGGCGGTGCGCCGAATTCTGGCGGGCGATATCTACGCGCCGTGCGATTTCCTGACATCTGATCGCGACCCCGAGGCCGAGGCCGATATCGCGCTCACCGTGCGCGAACGCGACGTTCTTGTCGGCGTCTCGGAGGGCAAATCCAACAAGGAAATCGCCCGCGACCTTGCCATTCAGGAGGTCACGGTCAAGCTCCATCTCAAGACACTGTCGCGCAAGCTTGGCGCGCGCAATCGCACCCACGCCGCGATGCTGGCGCGCGACATGGGGCTGGCCTGACGGGACCATTCGCCAGACGGCGGCAAGGTGGGGATCACCTGGCCGACAGGTCGCTTGCCCCCCAAATGGAAACCCCCGCCAAGCGGCGGGGGTTTGTCGCGGCTCAGGCGCGGCGGCGGCGGCTCCGGCTGCCCGCGCGCCCGCCGCTGCGCACCTCGTCGCCGGGCTTGGGCGGGGCCTTGTTGAACTTGATCCAATTGCCGCCGTGGGGATCGTTGTTCATCAGGAAATTGGCGGCCATGATCGCCTCCATCTCCTTGCCCGCGCGCGGCTTCATAGAGCCAAGGCCGAACAACTGGCAAAAGGTCTCGTCGTCGAGATCCTCGGGCAGGATCAGACCGGCGGCGGCGATCTCGGCGCGCTTGGCCTCGATCTCGGCCTGTTTCACCGGCAGCGCGATCGGGTTCATGATCGCGCTGGTCATCCCCGCCTCGATCGCCATCGGCAGAAAGGCGTTGTTGATCCCGTGCCGGTTGGGCAGGCCAAAGCTGATATTGGACGCCCCGCACGTGGTGTTGACGCCCAGCTCCTCGCGCAGGCGGCGCACCAGCGTGAAGACCTGCCGCCCCGCCGTCGCCATCGCGCCCACCGGCATGACCAGCGGGTCGACCACGATATCATGCGCCGGGATGCCGAAATCGGCGGCGCGCTCGACGATCTTCTTGGCCACGGCAAAGCGCACGTCCGGGTCTTCGGAAATGCCGGTATCGTCGTTGGAAATCGCCACCACCGGCACGTTGTATTTCTTCACCAGCGGCAGCACGTATTCGAGCCGCTCTTCCTCGCCCGTCACCGAATTGAGCAGCGGGCGGCCATGCGCGGCCTTCAGCCCGGCCTCAAGCGCGGCGGGCACGGACGAGTCGATGCAGAGCGGCAGATCGACCAGCCCCTGCACCAGCTCGACAATCGCCGTCATCAAGGGCGGCTCGGTCTCGTTGGGGTTGGGGTTGGAATTATAGACCACGCCCGCGTTGATATCGAGCACGGTGGCCCCGGCGGCGGCCTGCGCCACGGCATCGGCCTCGACGGTGGAATAATCGCCCGCTTCCAATTCAGCGGCCAGCTTCTTGCGCCCCGTGGGGTTGATGCGTTCGCCAATGACGCAGAACGGCTCGTCAAAGCCGATCACGGCGGTCTTGGTCTTGCTCTCGACGATGGTGCGGGTCATGTCTTATCCTTGCTTGTCGGCCGGGGTGCCCGAGGCACCGCCGTTGTCGATCACCCATTGGGCATTGGTCTTGATCCCGCCCAGCGGGAAGAAATGAACGCGCTCGATCAGGCAGGCCGGATCGGCGGCCTTGTGCGCGGCGAGCGCCGCGAGAACCTCTGTCGGCTCGTAGGGCAGCAGAAGCTTGGACACATCCATCGCGCGTTTCTGCAAGACTTTCAAGGACGGCCCGACGCCGCAGGCGATGGCGAACTTGATCAGCGTCTGCAATTTCGCGGGGCCGGCAATGCCGATATGGATGGGCAGGGTGATGCCTGCGTCGCGCAGGGCGTCGGCCCATTTGATGATGGGTTTCGCATCAAAGGCGAATTGCGTGGCAATCGCCATCTCGGCATCGGTGGTCTCGGAAAACGCCTGTTTCCAGCGCAGCGCGTCCTCGACGTTTTTCATGCTGCCATCGGGGTCGATGTCGCGGTTGCCCTCGGGGTGGCCCGCCACATGCAACCGCTTGAACCCCGCGCGGTCAAACGCGCCCGATTCCAAGAGTTGCATTGAGGAATGGAAATCGCCATGCGGCTGCGCCACGCCACCCGCCAAGAGGAGCGCCTGATCGACGCCCGCCTCGCCCTGATAGCGCGCGATCCAGTCATTGAGCGTGGCCGCATCCTTGATGATCCGCGCCGGGAAATGCGGCATCACCGCATAGCCATCGCGCGCCAGCCGCGCGGCGGTGGCCACCATGTCCTCGATGGGCGTGCCCTCGATATGGGCGATATAGACGCGCGTGCCCGCGGGCAGCAGGGCGCGGAAATCCTCGACCTTCTCGGCTGTGCGCGGCATCACCTCGATGGAATAGCCCTCGAGGAACGCCTCCACCTCGCGATTGACGGGGGCCGCGCTCTCACGCTTGCGGAAATTCAACAGTGCCATCACGGCCTCCCATATGGATCGCGGGGGCATTCACGCCCAGCCATCGTTTGCAATCAGCGCCTTCAGGCGCGCCTGATCGTAATCGGCATCGAGCCGCGCGGCCTCGCTTTTCGCGACCTCCTCCGCCTCGCCCTCTACCGGGTAGGGAGCGGCCTTGCGCCATTCGGCAAGATAATCATCAGTGCCGCCCGCGCCCGTCTTCATCGCCGCGCGGTCGATGGCCTGCTCGAAACGCTCGGGCAATTGCACCTTCGCGCCGCGCCGCCCCTTGCCGACGATGACCTGCGCGGGAATGTCGCGCCAGTAAACGATGGTGACATCAACCATGACCGATTCCTTTTTCCACGGCTCTGTCTAGTGGACGCAAGGCCGCGCGCAGGGCCGGATTTCGACTTAACAGCGACGCGTTGCGACGCACATAGTCTAGCCGCGCCGCCGCGGGCCTGCCACCGCGCGCCATCTGAATAATTCTCACGATGATGTTGGGGCGGAACATGCAAAACGGGCGGCGCTTGCAGCACCGCCCGTTGCAGATACGTGGCTGGCCGGGCTCAGGCCTCGGCGCTGGCCTCTTCGTCGGCTTCGTCGCCATCCTCGTCCGCGTCCTGGCTGCGCAGCGCCGAGGGGGCCGAGATGTTGCAGATCACGAAATCGCGGTCGATGGTGGGCTTTGAGCCCGCCGGCAGATCGACCATCGAGATGGTCATCGTGTCGCCGACATTCTCCAGCTTGGTGAGGTCAACCACCACCTTCTCGGGGATGTCGCCCGCCGTCACCACAAGCTCGACCTCGGGGCGCACCACGGTCAGAACGCCGCCCTTGCGGAGCGCCTTGCACTCTTCCTCGCCGGTGAATTCGACATGGATGAAGAGGTTGATCTTGGTGGTGCGGCGCAGGCGCATGAAATCGACATGCGTCGGCAAGTCCTTGACCACGTCGCGCTGCACGTCGCGGCAGATCACGCGCACATCCTCGTGGCCATCGACCTTCAGGTTGAACAGCGTCGACTTGAACCGCCCCTTGCGCAGCCGCTTGAGCAGCTCGTTGAACGGCATCTGGATGGGCAGCGGGTCCACATCCCCCCCGAAAACGATCCCCGGAACCATATGCGCACGACGCGCGGCACGAGCGGCGCCCTTGCCTGTCCCCGTGCGTTCCTGGGCGTGAAGATCAGGAATTTCTCCAGCCATGTTAAATCTCCATAGGTTAGGGCGGGGTGCCTCCAAGGCTGTCACCCCGCGTGAGGATGCGCTGATAGACCACGCCCGCCCGCTTGGAAAGGGCCAAAAGGCGCGAATCCGGGTTTCTTCTTGGTGAAAATACCCATTTTCCGCCCTGTGGGCTGCGCGCCTTACGCCCAGTCGCCCTCGAAATCGCGCGGGATCATCAGCACGTCGCGATCGAGATCATGCACATCGCGCCGTCCGCACAGCCCCATCGTGGTATCCAGTTCCTTGTGGATCACCTCGAGCGCGCGGGTCACGCCCGCCTCGCCCTGCGCGCCCAGCCCATAGACGAAGGCGCGCCCGATATAGGTGCCGCGCGCGCCAAGCGCGAGCGCCTTGAGCACGTCCTGCCCCGAGCGGATACCGCTGTCGAGATGCACTTCGATGCGGTCGCCCACGGCATCCAGGATCGCGGGCAGCGCGCGGATGGCCGAGAGCGCGCCATCAAGCTGCCGCCCGCCATGGTTCGACACGATGATGGCATCGGCACCGACGTTGAGCGCCTCCGTGGCATCGCGCGCATCGATGATCCCCTTGATGATGAGCGGGCCGTCCCACATCTTGCGAAACTGCCGGATGCGGTCCCAATCGAGCGCCTGATCGAACGCCTCCGCCGTCCAGGCCGAGAGCGACGAGGGGTCCGTTACCCCTTTGGCATGGCCCACGATATTGCCGAAACTGCGCCGCTTCGTGCCCAGCATGCCCAGGCCCCAGTGCACCTTGGTCATCATGTTGGCCACCGATTTCACGGTGAGCTTGGGCGGGGCCGAAAGGCCGTTCTTGAGATCCTTGTGGCGCTGCCCCAGCATCTGCAAATCGACCGTTATCATCGCCGCCGAGCATTTCGCGGCCTTCGCCCGGTCAAACAGGCGTTGCATGAAATCATCGTCCTTGAGCGTGTAGACCTGAAACCAGAACGGCTTTTCGGTATTCTCGGCCACGTCCTCGATGGAACAGATCGACATGGTCGAGAGGGTGAACGGCACACCGAATTTTTCCGCCGCGCGCGCCGCCTTGATCTCGCCATCTGCGTGCTGCATCCCGGTGAGGCCCACCGGCGCCAGCGCCACCGGCATCGCCACCTCCTGCCCGATCATGGTGCTGGCAAGGTTGCGCCCGGTCATGTCGATGGCCACCCGCTGTTTCAGCAGCAGCCGCGCGAAATCATTGGTGTTGTCGCGAAATGTCTGCTCGCTCCAGCTCCCCGATTCCGCATAATCATAGAACATCTTGGGCACGCGGCGGCGATAGATCTGCTTGAGATCGTCGATATTGGTGATGACGGGCATGGCGCTCTCCGAAATTGGTCAAGTCTCTTTACCGCTACGGGGCGCATCGCGCAATCACTCGGTTTGACGCAACCAGGCCCCGCTTCCGGGGCGTCACACGGGGCCAAGCGCGGTCAGATCCTCGCCAAGCGCGCGATAGACCCGCTCGGCGATGCGGATGCGCCGGGGCCGCAGCGCCGGGCCCTCGACCCGGAGAAGCGCCTCGACGCCGAGAAAGAACGGCAGCACCAGCCGCCGCTCGGCCTCGGTCAGGGCAAAGGCCTCGGCAAAGGCCTCGCACATCCCCGCATCCACCCCGCACCATGCCCGCCCCGAAGGGCAAAGCCCGCGCCGCGCCAGATGCATCAGCATCCGCGCGATATCCTTGAGCACCGGCAACCGCCCCGACGCCCCGGTGTCGATGCCTGTCAGGCGGTCGCCCTCCACCAGCAGGTTGTTGGGGTGGAAATCGCCGTGGCAGATTGCCACCCGCCACTCGGCCCCGTCGATCCGCGCGGCAAGCCGCGTGATCTCGGCCAGAATCCCCGCCTCGATGCCGCGCAACTGCGCGAAGGGTTGCGCCTGCGCCGCCCGCTCGGCGCGTGCCAGCCACCCCGCGCAGCGCGCGCCACGCCAGACCTCGGACACATCCGTATAGCGCCGCAGCCACGCGGCGGCGGGGGCTAGCGCGGCGCTGCGGCGGCGGGCGGGCAGGGCCGCAATATGATCGAGCAAAGGCTTGCCCGCGACCTCTTCCATCACGATCAGGTGGTGCTCGGGCAGATAGGCCAGCGGCTCGGCCACGCGGAACCGCGCACCCTGCATATAGGGCCAGATGCGGCAGGCCTCGTGCCATTCGCGCGCCTGCAACCCGGCGGTCTCGGGGGCGGCAAAGCGAAAGATCGCGGCGCGCCCCTGCCACAGCCCCGCATGGATGCGCCGCTTGCCCGGAACGTGGCGGATGAGCGCACCGATCCATGCCCCCTCGGGCAGGTCATCCGCAGGTATCGGGGCGGGCAGGGGGGCGGGATCGCTCATGCGCGGCAGTTTTTCCCAGCACCCGGCGGGCGTCAACCGAATTGCACCGCCGTTCCCACGCCGCTATGCTTTGCCCCGAGGATCAGGCAGCAGGAGCACCCCATGGCGCAAACACCGGTCACGGAGCTGAGCTTCGAGCAGGCGATGGCAGAGCTTGAGCAGGTCGTGGGCCGGCTTGAGCGCGGCGATGTGGCGCTGGACGAGTCGATCACGCTTTACGAGCGCGGCGCGGCTCTCAAGAAACGCTGCGAGGCCAAGCTCAAGGAAGCCGAGGAAAAGGTGGCCGCGATTACCCTCGACGCCGAGGGCGCGCCTACCGGCACGGTGCCGGCCGAGGGGCCGTGATGGCGCGCGACACGCCCGCCACCGCACCGCCGCTCGATCACGAGGCGCTGGCGCACGATGCCGCCCTTGCGATGGGCTGCATCGAGACGGCGCTTGCGGCGCAGGACGGTCCCGTGGCTGAGGCGATGCGCTATGCCACCCAAGGCGGCAAGGCGCTGCGTGCGGTTCTGGTGATCGAGGGGGCGCGGCTTTTCGGGATTGCACGCGCGGATGCGGCCCCGGCGGCGGCGGCGATCGAGGCGGTTCATGCCTATTCGCTCATCCATGATGATCTGCCCTGCATGGATGATGACGACATCCGGCGCGGCAAGCCCACCGTGCACCGCCAATGGGACGATGCGACGGCGGTGCTTGCGGGTGACGCGTTGCAGGCGCTGGCCTTCGATCTTCTGTGCGACACGCCCTGCCCGGAGGCCGCGCGCCTCGCGCTGGTGCGCGGCCTCGCCCGCGCCGCCGGTATCGGCGGCATGGTCGGCGGGCAGGCGCAGGATATCGCCGCCGAAAGCGCGGCCACGCCCCTCACGCTTGACGAGATCACCCGCCTTCAGGCGGGCAAGACCGGCGCGCTCATCTGCTGGGCGGCGACCGCAGGCGCGGTGATGGCAGAGGCCACGCCCGCGCAAACCCGCGCCTTGCAATGCTACGGCGAATGCCTCGGCCTTGCCTTCCAGATCGCCGATGACATTCTCGATGTCGAGGGCGACGCCGCGCTGACCGGCAAGGCCGTGGGCAAGGATGCCGCCGCAGGCAAGGCCACGTTCGTGTCGCTGCTGGGCCTCGATGCGGCCCGCGCCCGCGCGGCGGAACTTGTGGACACCGCCTGTGACGCCCTATCTGTGTTCGGTGACAAGGCGCATTGCTTGCAGGCGCTCGCGCGCTTCGTTATCTCGCGCCATAGCTGAGCGCCACGCCGGGAAGGGGTTTCATGTCCGACAGACCACAGACACCGCTTCTGGATCAGGTGCACATCCCTGCCGATCTCAAACGGCTGAGCGATGCGCAACTGCCGCAGCTTGCCCGCGAATTGCGCGCCGAGACCATCGCGGCGGTCTCGGAAACCGGCGGCCATCTGGGCGCAGGGCTGGGCGTGGTCGAACTGACCGTGGCGCTGCACCATGTCTTTGACGCGCCGCGCGACAAGATCATCTGGGACGTGTCGCACCAGTGCTACCCGCACAAGATCCTCACCGGGCGGCGCGACCGTATCCGAACCCTGCGGCAAAAGGACGGGCTGTCGGGCTTCACCAAGCGATCCGAATCCCCCTACGATCCGTTCGGCGCGGCGCATAGCTCCACCTCGATCAGCGCGGCGCTCGGCTTTGCCGTGGCGCGCGATCTGGGTGGTGCCTGCGAGACCGGCCATGGCGATGCCATCGCGGTCATTGGCGACGGGGCGATGTCGGCGGGCATGGCCTTCGAGGCGCTCAACAACGCGGGTCACCTTAAGAAGCGCCTGATCGTGATCCTCAACGACAACGAAATGTCGATCGCGCCCCCCGTCGGCGCGCTCTCGGCCTATCTGTCGCGGCTTTACGCGGGCGCGCCGTTCCAGGATTTCAAGGCCGCCGCCAAGGGCGCGATCTCGATGCTGCCGCCGCCCTTTCAGGAGGGCGCGCGCCGCGCCAAGGACATGCTCAAGGGGTTGGCCGTCGGCGGCACGCTCTTCGAGGAGTTGGGCTTCAGCTATCTAGGCCCCATCGACGGCCACGATCTCGATCAGCTCCTGCCGGTCTTGCGCACGGTCAAGGATCGCGCGACCGGGCCGATGCTCATCCATGTGCTGACCAAGAAGGGCAAGGGCTATGCCCCCGCCGAGGCCGCGCGCGATGGCGGCCACGCGACGGCGAAATTCGACCTCGTCACCGGCAAGCAGCACAAGGCCCCGTCGAACGCGCCGAGCTATACCCGCGTCTTTGCCGATGCGCTTCTGGCCGAGGCGGCGGACGATCCGCGCATTTGCGCGGTGACGGCGGCGATGCCCGATGGAACGGGGCTGAACCTCTTTGCCGAGCGCTACCCCTCGCGGCTTTTCGATGTGGGCATTGCCGAACAGCACGCGGTGACGTTCTCCGCCGGTCTTGCGGCGGGGGGGATGCGGCCCTTTTGCACGCTCTATTCCACCTTTCTGCAACGCGGCTATGACCAGGTGGTGCATGACGTGGCCATTCAGCGCCTGCCGGTGCGTTTCGCCATTGATCGCGCCGGGCTTGTCGGCGCGGACGGGGCGACCCACGCGGGCGCGTTCGATATCGCGTTCCTCTCGAACCTGCCCGGCTTTGTGGTGATGGCCGCCGCCGACGAGGCGGAACTCAAACACATGGTCGCCACCGCCGCGCGCCACGATACCGGCCCCATCGCGTTCCGCTATCCGCGTGGCGAGGGCACCGGCGTGGAGATGCCCGAACGCGGCGTGCCGCTTGAGATTGGCAAGGGTCGCGTGATCCGCGAGGGGGCGGGCGTGGCGATCCTGTCCTTTGGCACGCGGCTTTCAGAGGTGATGCGCGCCTGCGAGGCATTGGCCGCGCGCGGGATCACCCCCACCGTGGCGGATGCCCGCTTCGCCAAGCCGCTCGACCGCGACCTGATCCTGAACCTGGCGGAAACCCACGAGGCGATGCTCACCATCGAGGAAGGCGCGATTGGCGGATTTGCTAGCCATGTCAGCCAGTTGCTGGCCGAAGCTGAGGTATTTGACCGAGGCTTCCGGTTCCGTTCGATGGTGCTTCCCGACAGTTTCATCGACCAGGCCAGCGCCGCGGACATGTATGCCACCGCGCGCCTCTCGGCCACGGATATCGAGGCGCGGGTGCTCGCGCTCATGGGGCTGGGGCAGGTGAGGGACAAGCGCGCCTGACAGAGCAAAGGAGACCCGACATGATCCGCCTTGCCGCCCTCCTGACGATCCTCTTGACGTTTCCTGCGCAGGCCATGGAGACCCGCGACGGCCCGGTCACCGTCACCCGCATGATCGCGGGGCTGGAAGAGCCCTGGGCGCTTGGCTTTCTCCCCGGTGGCGGGGTGCTGGTGACCGAACGGGACGGGCGGTTGCTGCTGCACCACGACGGCAAGACGCGCGCGGTGACAGGCGTGCCAGAGGTTGCCGCGCGCGGGCAGGGCGGCTTGCTCGACGTGCTGGTGCCGCGCGATTTCGCAGCCACGCGCACGCTGTTTTTCACCTATGCCAAGGCGCAAGCCGAGGGCGAGGGCACGGCGGTGGCGCGCGCGCAGCTTTCGCAGGATGCCACACGGCTGAGCGACTGGCGCGTGATTTTCGAGATGGCCCCCGGCTCGTCGGGCGGGCGGCATTTCGGCTCGCGGCTGGTCGAGGGGGCGGATGACACGCTTTACGCCACCATCGGCGAGCGCGGCGACCGTCCGTCGGCGCAGGATCTGACGCGCGAGAACGGATCGGTGATCCGCATCAATCGCGACGGCAGCATCCCGGCAGACAATCCGTTTACCGTCACGCCCGGCGCGCGGCCCGCGATCTGGTCCTGGGGCCACCGCAACCCGCAGGGCGCGGCGCTCGATCCCGAGGGGCGGCTCTGGGTGGTCGAGCACGGCGCAAAGGGCGGCGACGAGATCAACCGCATCCGGCGCGGTGCCAATTACGGCTGGCCGGTCATCTCCTACGGGCAGCACTATTCCGGCGAGAGGATCGGCGAGGGCACCCACAAGGAGGGCATGGAACAGCCCGCATTCTACTGGGACCCGTCAATCGCGCCCTCGGGGATGATGATCTATTCGGGCGCTCTCTGGCCCGAATGGCGCGGGCATGTCTTTGTGGGCTCGCTCAAGTTCGGGCTGATCTCGCATCTCGCAGGCCAGCCCCTGCGCGAGATCGAGCGCCTGAAATCGCCCCACACGGCGCGCCTGCGTGATATCCGCGAGGCCCCCGATGGCAGCATCTGGTTTCTCAGCGTGGGCAATGGCGCGGCCTACCGGATCACGCCATGACTGCCGATCCTGCCCCGAAATCTTCAAAAGATTTCGGACCGCTTTCTTTTCAAGAAAGCGGCTTACACCGATAGCCGCGCACCATGCGTGCCGCGCTCGCGATAGGGCGTGGTCTGGTAATGCGCGCGGTAACATTTGGAGAAATGCGACGGCGAGGCAAAGCCGCAGGCCAGCGCCACGTTGATGACCGTCATATCGGTCTGCATCAATAGGTTGCGCGCCTTTTGCAGGCGCAATTCCATGTAATAGCGCTTGGGGCTGCGGCTCAGGTAGCGGCGGAAAAGCCGCTCAAGCTGGCGCGTGGACATGCCCACCTCGCGCGCGAGGATCGAGGGGCTGATCGGCTCCTCGATATTGCCCTCCATCATCTGGATGACCTGGCTTAGCTTGGGGTGGCGCACGCCGATGCGGGTGGGCACAGACAGGCGCTGCGTGTCCTGATCGGTGCGGATCGTGGAATAGATCTGCTGATCGGCCACCGCATTGGCAAGCTTTTCGCCATGTTCGTCGGCAATCAGGCTCAGCATCAGGTCAATCGACGCGGTGCCGCCCGCCGTGGTCATGCGGTTGCCGTCGATGACAAAGATCGACTTGGTGAGCGTCACTTCCTCGAATTCCTCGAGAAAGGCATCGTGGTTCTCCCAATGGATCGTCGCGCGCTTGCCATCGAGCAGCCCGGCCTTGGCCAGCACATAGGATGCCGTGCACAGGCCCGCGATGCGCAAGCCCCGGCGCGCCTCGCGGCGCAGCCAGTTGAGCATCCTTTTGGTCGCCGTGCGCTGGATATCGACGCCGCCGCACAGGACCACAACATCCTCGCGGCTGAGTTCCCCAAGCGGCATATCGACGTGAAACCGCACCCCGTTGGAGCAGGTCACCACATCCTCGGTCTCGCCGGTCAGTGCCCAGGTATAAAGCTGTGCCCCCGCCATGCGGTTGGCGATACGCAGGCATTCCAGCGCGCCCGCGAAACTCAGCAGGGTGAACTGATCGAGCAGCACGAACACGAACCGCGTCGGCGCGCGGGGCACATCCACCTTGACTGTCACGACATCCGACATGCGCCCCCCCCTCTCGCATCGCTCGGGCCCCACTGTCACCAAACTGTCGCGATTCACAAGCCAAACACGCGTGAGCCATGTCGTATTTCAACCAAAACCGCTTCTGGTCTCTGCCTTTCGTGTCGCTTATATAGAATCTTGATCGAATACCGAATGACAAGGCGGAGACCGACGATGACGGAGTGGCAGAAAACCGGCTGGCGCGCGAAAGAGCGGGTGCAGATGCCGGATTATCCCGATGCAGAGGCGCTGGCCCGCGTTGAGGACCGCCTGCGCCAGTATCCGCCGCTGGTCTTTGCCGGTGAGGCGCGCCGCCTCAAGCGCGCGCTCGGGGCCGCCTCGCGCGGCGAGGCGTTTCTGCTCCAGGGCGGCGATTGTGCCGAGGCGTTCGATCAGTTCAGCGCCGATGCGATTCGCGACACGTTCAAGGTGATGCTGCAAATGGCGATGGTGCTGACCTACGGGGCCAAGGTGCCCGTGGTCAAGGTGGGGCGCATGGCAGGCCAATTCGCCAAACCGCGCTCGGCCCCCACAGAGGTGGTGGACGGGGTCGAGCTGCCCAGCTATCGCGGCGATATCATAAACGATCTGCCCTTCACGCCCGAGGCGCGCATTCCCGCGCCCGAAAAGATGTTGCAGGCCTATACGCAGGCCGCCGCCACGCTGAACCTGCTGCGCGCCTTCTCCACGGGCGGCTATGCCGATATGCACCAGGTCCACCAATGGACGCTGGGCTTCACCGAGAGCGAGAAGGCCGCGCGCTACCGCGAGATGGCCGGTCACATCGCCGACGCGCTCGATTTCATGAAGGCGGCGGGCGTCGACAGTGACAGCGCGCACACGCTCAAATCGGTGGATTTCTACACCTCGCATGAGGGTCTGTTGCTGGAATACGAAGAGGCGCTGTGCCGGCTCGATTCGACCTCCGGGAAGTGGCTGGCGGGGTCTGGCCACATGCTCTGGATCGGCGACCGCACGCGCCAGCCGGATGGCGCGCATGTGGAATTCCTGCGCGGGGTGCAAAATCCCGTCGGCCTCAAATGCGGCCCGACCATGACATCCGAGGATCTCAAGCGGCTTCTGGCCACGCTCAACCCCGAGAACGAGGCCGGGCGGCTGACGCTCATTGCGCGATTCGGGGCGGGCAAGGTGGGCGAGAACCTGCCGCGCCTTATCCGCACGGTCGAGGAAGAGGGCGCGCGTGTGCTCTGGGTCTGCGATCCGATGCATGGCAACACGATCAAATCGGCCTCCGGCTACAAGACCCGGCCCTTTGATGCGGTGCTGCGCGAGGTGCAGGAGTTCTTTGCCATCCACCGCGCCGAGGGCACCATCCCCGGCGGCGTGCATTTCGAGATGACCGGGCAGGACGTGACCGAATGCACCGGGGGCATGCGCGCGCTATCGGAGGAAAGCCTGTCGGCGCGCTATCACACCGCCTGCGATCCGCGGCTGAATGCCAGCCAGTCGCTGGAGCTTGCCTTTCTCGTCGCCGAGGAACTCAAGGGCCTGCGCCAGCATATGGGCGCGGCGCAGGCGGGCTGAAATCCGGGCTGATCCTCAGGTAACCAGCCGCAGGTGGGCGCGGTCGCGCGGGCCGGGGGCGCGCCGCACCGCGCCGCCCGCCACCGCGCGCAGCATCGGGGCGCGGTGGCGCGCGGCACCATCAAGCGGCAGCACCTCGGTCTGCGCGATGGCAAAGCGGCGCGGGCTGCGCCCGATGGGCCCATGCGCGACCAGACAGCCCAGCGTGCGCGAGATATCGCCCAGGTCGCTGCGCAGCGGCAGCATCATCAGCGTGGCCAACAGCGCGGGCCGTCCCAGCCCCCGGCGGCTGTGCAACGCCATGCGCAGGATCGCGGGCCCGTCGAAGAGATCCACCAGCCGCAGGCCAAAAGCGTCGCGATCGCCGGGCGCGATGAAACAGGCCAGCGGCATTCCGCGCACCTCCATGCCCATCAGGTCGTTGAGCTGCATCCCTGCCACCCGCAACCGCACCACGCCGGGCGCGATGCGTTCGGCGATGAAGGCGCTGGAAATCAGGGGCTCGATTCCGCGCGGGTCGATATCGGCGCGCCGGGGCACGTCATGGCCGTGGCGGCACGCCTGCCAATGGGCGCGAAAGGCGCGCAACTGGGCCTCGATGCCTGTCTCCGCTTTCACGTCGTGGCTGTCGGCGGTCAACTCGCCGGTTTCCTTGTGATCGTCCCACATGATCCTGCCCCTTCCTCGCCCCCTCACGCCCCCGCGTGCCGCTACCGCCCTGCGCGCGCTGGCCACGATCCGCGATTGCGGGTAACGCCGCGCCTGCACCATCGGACGGTGCATCAAGAGTGCCATAATTTGCCTCGCATGTATCTAAAATTCGCGGCATCTGGTTAACCCTCGCGGGGCCGGGATTGCGCCGAAAGCAGGCGGGCCGCGTGCTTGCCAGCCCTGCGCGCAATGGCTAACAGGGGGCAACAGCGCCCAAGGAAAGGCCCGCCAACCATGCTCCGCTCGATGACCGCCTTCGCCACGCGCAGCGGCAGCCACGCCACGCGCGACTGGACATGGGAGATGCGCGGCGTCAACGGCAAGGGGCTCGATCTGCGGCTGCGCCTGCCCGAGGGGGCCGAGGCGCTGGAGGCCCCGCTACGCGCGACCGCGGCCAAGCGGCTGGCGCGCGGCAACGTGACGGTGATGCTGCGCCTTCGCGACACAAGGGCAGCGGGCGCGCTGACGCTCGACGCCGAGGCGCTCGATGTGGCGCTCGCGGCGCTGGCCGAGACCGAGTGCTGCGCCGATGCGCGCGGCCTGACGCTGGGGCCATCGACGGCGGCGCAGGTGCTGGCGCTGCGCGGCTTGCTCGAGGTGGGCAGCGAGGGCACCGAGGCCGCCGGGCTGGACGAGATCACCCCCGCCCTCACCGCCGATTTCGAGGCGCTGCTGGCCGAGTTCACGGCCATGCGCGAGGCCGAGGGCGCGGCGCTTGGCGCGGTTCTAGGCGGCCAGATCGACCGGATCGAGGCGCTGACCGGTGCCGCCACCGACGCGCTCGACGCGCGCGCCGAGACCATCGCGCAGGCGCATCGCGCGGCGCTTGCGCGCGTCACCGAGCACGCCGCGCAGGCCGATCCAGACCGCATCGCGCAGGAACTGGCGCTGGTCGCGGTGCGCCTTGACGTGACCGAAGAGCTTGACCGCCTGCGCGCCCATGTGGCGGCGGCGCGCGCCCTCTTGGCGCAGGGCTCGCCCGTCGGGCGCAAGCTCGATTTTCTGGCGCAGGAATTCATGCGCGAGGCCAACACGCTGTGCTCCAAGGCGCAGCACGCGGGGCTGACGGCGGTGGGGCTGGACCTCAAGACCGTGATCGACCAGATGCGCGAGCAGATCCAGAACGTGGAATGAGCGGAGAGGGGGGACATGGGTATTTGGACCAAGAAGAAGATGCCGGGGGGCGCGCGATGACGGATCGGCGGGGCCTCCTGATTATCCTCTCATCGCCGTCGGGTGCGGGCAAGTCCACGCTGTCGCGGCGGCTTCTGGCGTGGGATGAGACGCTGGGCTTTTCGGTCTCGGCCACCACCCGCGCGCCGCGCGAGGGCGAGGTGGACGGGGTGGATTACCATTTCCTGCGCGAGGAAGAGTTCAAGCGGCAGGTCGCGGCGGGAGAGATGCTGGAACACGCCCATGTCTTCGGCAATTTCTACGGCTCGCCGCAGGGCCCGGTGCAGGCCGCCATCGACGCGGGCCGCGATGTGCTCTTTGACATCGACTGGCAGGGCGCGCAGCAGATCCGCAACTCGGCGCTTGGCGGGCACACGCTGTCGATCTTCCTGCTGCCGCCCTCGATCCGCGAATTGCACCGCAGGCTTCAGGAGCGCGGCAAGGACGCGCCCGAGGTGATCGCGCGGCGGATGCAGAAAAGCTGGGACGAGATCAGCCATTGGGACAGCTATGATTTCGTGCTGGTCAACGACGATCTTGACACCAGCGAGGCGCGTCTGCGCACCATCATCGAGGCCACCCGCCTGCGCCGCACACAACAGCCCTGGCTCAACGACCATGTCCGCCGCCTGCAAACCGAATTCGAGGAAACGCTATGACGCTTTATGCCCTGGACGGGATCGCCCCGCAGACCGACCCCGATAGCTGGATCGCGCCCGATGCCAACGTGATCGGCGCCGTGATGATCGGGGCCGGGGCCTCGGTCTGGTTCGGCGCGACGCTGCGCGGCGACAACGAGGAGATCCGCGTGGGCGCGGGCAGCAATGTGCAGGAAAACTGCGTGCTGCACACCGATATGGGCTATCCGCTAAGTATCGGGCCGGGCTGCACCATCGGCCACAAGGCAATGCTGCACGGCTGCACCATCGGCGAAAACAGCCTTATCGGGATGGGGGCCACCGTGCTCAACGGCGCGGTCATCGGGCGCGATTGCCTGATCGGGGCGGGGGCGCTGGTGACCGAGGGCAAGGAGATCCCCGATGGCAGCCTCGTGATGGGCGCGCCGGGGCGGGTGGTGCGCAGCCTTGATGCGGCGGCCATTGCCGGGCTGCGCGCCAGCGCGCTGCATTACCAGGACAACATGCGCCGCTTTCGCGCCGGACTGAGCGAGGTCTGAGCGGTCATGGAGGTGCTGGCCTCGCTGCTCTCGGGCCTGCCCGTCGCGGCGGTGCTGGTCGGGCCTGATGCGCGCATCGTTGCGGCCAACCGGGCGGCGCGCGAGATGCTGGGCCAGGCGATCGAGGGGCGTCATTTCCTCACCGCGATGCGCCAGCCCGACCTGCGCGCCGCCATCGAGGCCACGGCCGCAGATGACATCCCGCGCAGCATCACCTACCAAACCGCGCAGGATGGCCGCGACAGCACCTTTCGCGCCCATGTCGCCGGGGTCGCGGTTACGGTCGATGCGCGCGCGCGCGGCGTGCTGGTCTCGTTCGAGGATCTGACCGAACGCGAGCAGGCGGCGCAGATGCGGCGCGATTTCGTCGCCAATGTGAGCCATGAATTGCGCACGCCGCTGACCGCGCTCATGGGCTTTATCGAGACGCTGCAAGGGCCTGCGCGCCGCGACGAGGCCGCCATTGACCGGTTCCTCACGATCATGGCGCGCGAGGCGGCGCGGATGGAGCGGCTGGTGCGCGACCTGCTGTCGCTGAGCCGGGTCGAGGGCGAGGAGCGCGTGCGTCCGCGCGACCCGGTGGACCTTGCCGGTGTCATCGGCACGGTGGTGACCATGCTGCGCCCGCTCGCGCGCGAACGCGGCTGCGCGCTGCGCTTTGCCCCCACCGAGGCCTGTCTGGTGCCCGGCAATGCCGATCAGCTTCAGCAGGTGTTCACCAACCTGGTGGAGAATGCCATCAAATATGGCGGGGCAGACAATCGCGTGGAAATCACCCTCGCGCCGCATCCCGACGATGTCACGCTGCGCGGCCCGGCGATTGCTGTGACGGTGCGCGACCGTGGCCCCGGCATCGACCCGCTGCATATCCCGCGCCTGACAGAGCGGTTTTACCGCGTCGACACCCACCGATCGCGCGAGATGGGCGGCACCGGGCTGGGCCTTGCCATCGTCAAGCACATCGTTAACCGTCATCGCGGGCGACTGCGCATCGCCTCCGAGCCCGGCGAGGGCAGCAATTTCAGCGTAATCCTGCCGCGCTGGGACGGGTGAGAGGCGCGCCGCTGTTTGATGTCACAAATCTGTTGCAAAACTTTAACATTCCTGTTGTCCAACAGAGCTACACGGCATCAAAGAGTGAGCAGTCGGCGGAGGAACCCCCATGAGTGAAAAGCATATCGTGTCCTCGTTTGACCGCGATCTTGAAACCATCCAGGCCCAGATCATGAAGATGGGCGGCATGGTCGAGCGCGCCATCGCCGATGCCGCGCGCTCGCTTGAGACGCGCGACGAGGAACTGGCCGAGGAGGTGCGCCACCGCGACCGCGAAATCGACGCGCTCGAGGAAGAGATCAACGAAGAGGCCGCGCGCCTCTTGGCGATCCGCGCGCCTGCGGCGGGTGATCTGCGGCTGGTGCTGACCGTCATCAAGATTTCTGCCAGCCTCGAGCGGATCGGCGATTACGCCAAGAACATTGCCAAGCGCACCGCCGTGCTGACCTCGATGACGCAGGTCAACGGCTCTCCGGCGGCGCTGCGGCGCATGGCGCGCGAGGTCGAGGAAATGCTGCGCGACGTGCTCGACGCCTATATCCAGCGCGATGCCGAGGTGGCCGCAGAGGTGATCCGTCGCGACGAGGATGTGGACCAGATGTATAATGCCATCTTCCGCGAATTCCTCACCTTCATGATGGAGGATGCGCGTAACATCACGCCCTGCATGCACCTGCATTTCATCGCCAAGAACACCGAGCGGATGGGCGATCTCGTCACTTCGGTGGCCGAGCAGGTCATCTATCTGGTCTCGGGCCAGATGCCCGACGAGCCGCGCCCCAAGAGCGACAAGACCTCCACCGACCCGTCGATTTCGCCGGTATCGTGACGGGAGAGACGGCCAATGTCCACCGAGCAACCCACCGTGCTTCTGGTCGAGGATGAGCCCGCGCAGCGCGAGGTTCTGGGCTATAACCTCGAGGCCGACGGCTTTCGCGTGCTGACCGCCAGCAATGGCGAGGAGGCCCTGATGATGGTGGCCGAGGCCCCGCCCGATATCATCGTGCTTGACTGGATGATGCCCAATGTCTCTGGCATCGAGGTGTGCCGCCAGCTCAAGACCCGCTCCGAGACGCGCGCCATCCCGATCATCATGCTCTCGGCGCGTTCCGAGGAGGTGGACCGCGTGCGCGGGCTGGAAACCGGTGCGGATGATTACGTGATAAAGCCCTATTCGCTGGTCGAGCTGATGGCGCGCGTGCGCGCGCAACTGCGCCGCACCCGGCCCGCCAGCGTGGGCGAGCGGCTGGAGTATCAGGATATCGTGCTCGACGCCGAAACCCATCGCGTGACGCGCAGCGAGAAGCCGCTGAAACTCGGCCCGACCGAGTTTCGCCTGCTCACCACCTTCATGGAAAAGCCCGGCCGCGTCTGGTCGCGCGAGCAATTGCTCGACCGGGTCTGGGGCCGCGATATCTATGTCGATACCCGCACCGTCGACGTGCATATCGGGCGGCTGCGCAAGGCGCTGTGCCAGCATGGCGGCGATGATCCGCTGCGCACTGTGCGCGGCGCGGGCTATGCGCTCGGCTGAGGCCGTTCAGCGGGGCAGGGCGTCCTCATCTTCGGCCTGACCGGCGAGCCAGTCACGAAACGCCTTGAGCGCGCCATCATGGGCGCGGCGTTCGGGCCAGATCAGGTAATAGGCACCCCGCATCGTCACCGCCCCGCCCCAGACCGGCACAAGCCGCCCCGTCGCAAGCTCTTGCTCGACAAGGTAATCGGGCAAGAGCGCCACCCCCAGCCCATGCAGCGCCACTTGCAGGATGGTTGAGAACTGATCATGGATCGTGCCGCTGATGGCCGCGCCGGTCACGCCCTGCGCGGCGAACCAGTCGGCCCAGGCATCGGGGCGCGTGCCAATATGCAAAAGCGGCAGGCGCAACAGGTCGCGCGGGGCGCGCAGGGCGCGGTGCCGGGCGAGAAATTCAGGCGTCGCCACCGCCACGACCGCCTCGCGCCGCAGCCGCAGCGCGCCGCAGCCCGGCCAATCCGGTTTTCCGAAATGTATTGCTGCATCAAAGGGTTCCGAGGCAAAGCTGAACGGGTATAACCGGGTCGAAAGGTTGATCGTCACCTCCGGGTGACGATGCGCGAAATCGGGCAGGCGCGGCACCAGCCAGCGCATCCCGAAGGTGGGCAGGATTGCCAGGCTGAGCGTGCCGCCCGCCGCATTGACCGAAATCCGCATGGTCGCCTGCGCGATCTGCTCCAGCGCGCCGCGCGTGCGCGCGGCGTAATCGGCGGCCTCCGGCGTCAGCCGCACGCCGCGCCCCTCCCGGATCAGGAGCGGGTGGCCGATAAACTCTTCCAATGTTTTCAACTGCCTGCTGACCGCACTTTGCGTCAGAGACAATTCCGCCGCCGCCGCCGTGGCGCTGCCCAACCGGTCGAGCGCCTCCAGCGCGCGCAAACTCGCGATCGAGGGCAGGCTGCGCCGGGGCAGGGGCATGGGGTGGCCTTTCATGCGGAAAGCTCATAGGTTCATGTGGAAATATCGCTATTCGCAAGGGTTTGACCAGTCTATCCTTGCATAAATTCATCTGAAATGTTGAGGATAGTGCCATGAATGCTCCCACGCCCCTGCTTCGCGCCAAGGATGCGCCCGATCTTGGCAATTTCGATTGGGCCGATCCGCTGCGCCTTGACGATCAATTGTCGCAAGAGGAGCGGATGATCGCGCAAAGCGCCCGCGATTTCGCGCAGGAAAAGCTGCAACCGCGCGTCATCGCCGCCTATCGCGAAGAACGGGTCGAGCCGGAGATTTTCCGCGAAATGGGCGCGATGGGGCTGCTTGGCACCACAATTCCCGAGGAATATGGTGGGCTTGGCGCGAATTACGTAAGCTATGGGCTCGTCGCCCGCGAGATTGAGCGCGTCGATTCCGGCTATCGCTCGATGATGTCGGTGCAATCCTCGCTGGTGATGTATCCGATCTATGCCTACGGCTCCGAGGACCAGCGCCGCAAATACCTGCCGGGGCTGGCCTCGGGCGAGTTGATCGGCTGTTTCGGCCTGACAGAGCCCGACGCGGGCAGCGATCCGGCGGGGATGAAGACCCGCGCCGAAAAGATCGACGGCGGCTATCGCCTGACTGGCTCCAAGATGTGGATTTCCAACAGCCCCGTAGCCGATGTGTTTGTTATCTGGGCGAAATCCGATGCCCATGACGGGCGCATTCGCGGCTTTGTGCTGGATCGGGGCACGCCGGGCCTCAGCGCGCCCAAGCTGGGCGGCAAGCTCTCCTTGCGCGCCTCGGTCACGGGCGAGATCGTGATGGATGGCGTCGAGGTGGGCGAAGACGCGCTTTTGCCGAATGTTCAAGGGCTTAAAGGGCCTTTTGGATGTTTGAACCGCGCCCGCTACGGGATCGCCTGGGGGGTGATGGGGGCGGCCGAATTCTGCTGGCATGGCGCGCGGCAATACGGTCTCGACCGGCGGCAATTCAACCGCCCGCTGGCGCAAACGCAGCTTTTCCAGCTCAAGCTTGCCAATATGCAGACCGAAATCGCGCTTGGCCTTCAGGCGGCGCTGCGGGTGGGGCGGTTGATGGACGAGGCCAATGCCGCGCCCGAGATGATCAGCCTCATCAAGCGCAACAATTGCGGCAAGGCGCTGGAGATCGCCCGCCACGCCCGCGACATGCATGGCGGCAACGGTATTTCCGAGGAATTCCAGGTCATCCGCCACATGGTCAACCTCGAGACGGTCAACACCTACGAGGGCACCCACGATGTTCACGCGCTCATCCTCGGGCGCGCGCAAACCGGGCTTCAGGCGTTTTTCTGAACATGAAGAACAAGGCGTAATAATCTGGAAAGAAACGATAATACGGAAATAGACTCGCTCTGGCAGGCCAGCGCCCAAGAGCTTTTTTCCGCGCCCGACCTTCAAGGCGAGCGCAGCGCCGACCTGGCGATCATCGGCGGCGGCTATACCGGGCTGTCGGCGGCGCTGGCGGGGGCAGAGCAGGGGGCCGAGGTGGTGCTGCTCGAAGCGGCGCATGTGGGTTATGGTGGCTCAGGGCGCAACGTGGGCCTTGTCAATGCCGGGTTGTGGCTGCCGCCCGACACGGTGGCCAAACAGCTTGGCGAGGGGCCGGGCGAGGCGCTCAACACCACGCTGGCCGCCGCGCCCGACCGCGTTTTCGGCCTGATCGAGCGGCACGAGATTGCCTGCGAGCCACGCCGCAACGGCACGCTCCACCTCGCGCACGCGCCCGGCGGGATGCGCGATCTGACCCGCCGCGCCGTGCAGGCGCAGGCGCGCGGTGCCCCGGTCACCCTGCTGGGCCGGGACGAGGCCGCGCGGCGCACCGGATCGGCGCGCTTTCACGGTGCGCTTTTTGATCCGCGCGCGGGCACGATCCAGCCGCTGGCCTATGCGCGCGGCCTTGCCCGCGCCGCCACCGCCGCCGGGGCGCGGATCTTTGAGAATAGCCCCGTGCGCGCCTGCCAGCACCATGGCGGGCACTGGGTGCTGCGCACCGGTGGTGGCAAGCTGCGCGCGCGCCGCCTGCTGGTGGCCACCAACGCCTATCACAGCGCCACCGAGGGCACGCAATTGCCGGATCTGCCGGTGGTGCAGTTTTTCCAGATCGCGACCGAGCCTATGGGCCACAATATCGCCGGGGATATCCTGCCCGGCGGCGAGGGGGCGTGGGATACCGGCCCGGTGATGACCTCGCTGCGCCGCGATGCCGCCGGGCGCGTGATCCTGGGCGGCATGGGCGCGGGTGGCCCGATCCACGAGGGCTGGGCACGGCGCAAGCTGGCGCGGCTCTATCCGCGTCTGGCCGATGCGCCGCTCGCGCATGTCTGGGCGGGGCGGATCGCCATGACCGGCGACCACCTACCGCGCATCCTGCGGCTGGGGCAAGAGGGGCTGGCGGTGTTCGGCTACTCGGGGCGCGGTATCGCGCCGGGCACGGTGTTTGGCGCGGCGGCAGCGCAGGCGCTGCTTGCAGGCGAAGAGGACGCGCTGCCGGTGCCCGCCGTGGACAGCCACGCCGAGGCGCTGTCGGCGCTGCGCACGCTCGGGTTCGAGGCGGCGGCGCGGATGGTGCATCTGATGGCGGCGCGGCTCTGATATTTTCGCACATGCCCTGTGATATCAGGGGCGTTTTCCGCACGAATGCAGAGGCTATATCAGCCATCCAGAACAAGGATTTGCACGATGGCCCTGACTGATACCTCCGACACGCCCAAAAACGGCGCACGCTTTACCCGTGGCAACCTGTTTCGCCACGTCACGGTGATGTCGCTCACCTCGAGCCTCGGTATCGCCGCGATTTTCGCCGTCGACCTGATGGATGTGCTGTTCATCTCGATGCTGGGCCAAAGCGAACTGGCGGCGGCGGCGGGCTATGCCGGGGTGGTAATGTTTTTTGCCAGCGCGCTCAATATCGGGCTGTCGATCGCGGCGGGGGCGCTGGTGGCGCGCGGGCTGGGCCGCGACAACGCGCGCCTTGCCGCAGAGCACGCGGCCAGCACGGCGGTGATCGCGCTTGGCTTTGGCGCGCTGCTGCCGCTTCTGGCGCTGCCGATGCTTGGGCCGATCCTTGGCTTTCTCGGCGCGGGCGGGCACGAGGCGGACCTCGCGGCGGGCTATCTGTGGATCATCCTGCCCAGCACGGCGCTGTCGGGGCTGGCGATGGTGGCGGTGGCGGCCTTGCGCGCGCATGGCGATGCAAAGGGCGCGATGGTGCCCTCGCTGGTTGGGGCGGCGGTCAATGGCGTGGCCGATCCGATCCTGATTTTCGCGCTGGGGCTGGGGCTTGACGGGGCGGCGATGGCCACGGTTCTGGCGCGGCTGGCCACCGCCGCGCTGGCGATGGTGCTTGCGCAGCGGCGGCACCGCGCGTTTTGCTGGCCGCGCCCGGATTGCTTTCGGCGCGATTTCCGCGATGCGCTCGGGATCGCGTTCCCGGCCATGCTCACCACCGTGGCGACCCCGGTGGGCACCGCCATCGTGACTCGCGAAATGGCGCGTTACGGCGCGGATGCGGTGGCGGGCATGGCGGTGATCAACCGGATGATGCCCTTTGTCTCGGCGGTGATTTTCGGGCTGTCGGGGGCGCTCGGGCCGATTTTCGCGCAGAATTACGGGGCAGGGCGCATGGACCGGGTGCTGGGCACCTTCCGCGAGGGGCTGCGTTTCCTGGCTATTTATGTGCTGGGGGCCTCGGTGGTGATGGTGAGCCTGCGCGCGCCGGTGGCCGATCTGTTCGGCGCGACCGGGCAGATGCGCGACCTGCTTTACCTGTTCATGGGGCCGCTGGCCCCGGCGATGATCCTCGCGGGCATCCTGTTCGTGTCGAACGCCGCGTTCAACAATCTTGGTCATCCGGGCTATTCGACCACGCTCAACTGGGGGCGGCACACGGCGGGCACATGGCCCTTCGCGGTGGCGCTGGGGGCCGTCTACGGGGCCGAAGGCGTGCTGATCGGTCAGGCGCTTGGCGGCGCGATCTTTGCCGGGCTTGCGGCGTGGCTGGCGCTGCGGGTGATCGAGGCCCCGTGCCGCGATCCGCTGCGCGCGCAATATACATGCCCCGATCAACGCATGCAGGTGGTCAGCAACCGCAGTTTCCGGTGAGCGGGGCTGTCGGGTTGGCGGCTACGGGAGATATACCTGATTAGCGCATAATCAGTATTATGTTAAATATACAATGGTCGGAAAGTTGGCTCAAGGAGATTTGAACATGAAATCATATATTTGAACGATGTAGTTCAGATGAAATCCCCTCGACAGCGCGTGCCTCACAAGGGTATCACAGAGGTAACGAGGAGATTTCGCATGGCATCTATCCTGATCCTGAACGGCCCCAACCTCAACCTGCTGGGCACGCGCCAACCCGAGGTCTATGGCCACGAAACGCTGGCCGATATCGAGGCGATGTGCCGCGCCCATGCGGACGCGCACGGGATCGCGGTCGAGTTCGCACAAAGCAATCACGAAGGCGCGCTTGTCGATCTCATCCACGCGGCCAAGACCCGCCATGACGGGATCATCCTCAATGCCGGGGCCTATACCCACACCTCGGTGGCGCTGATGGATGCGATCGCCTCGGTTGAGCTTCCGGCGATCGAGCTGCATCTGTCGAATATCCACGCCCGCGAGGCATTTCGCCACCACTCCTATATCGCCCGCGTGGCGCTCGGGGTGATCTGCGGCTTTGGTGCGCGGGGCTATGTGCTGGCGATCGACGCGATGCGCGGTCATCTGGAGCGCGCCGGATGATCGACCCGGCGGTGCTCGACCGGCTGCTCGATGCCACCACGATGGAAGAGCTGTGGGACGCTCATACGCGGCTGATGGCGGGCTATGGGTTTGATCGGCTGCTCTATGGCTCGACGCAGTTCCGCACCTCCCATTCGCTGGGCTGCCCCGAGGATTTCGTGGTGCTGACCAACCACGACCCCGATTACGTCGGGCCGTTCGTCAATGACGGGCTGTATTTTCACGCGCCTATGGTGCGCTGGTCGCTGGAGAATGACGGCGCGGGCTCGTGGTCGGTTCTCGAGGCACGGTTTGCGACCGACGATTTCACCCCCGAGGAACGCGCGGTCATCGCCTTCAACCGCAAACACGGCGTGACGGCGGGCTATTCCATCAGCTTTCGGTCGCTGCGCCCGCGCATGAAGGCGGCGATCGCGCTGACGGCGCGGGCCGGCATGACGCAGGCCGAGGTGGACGCGCTCTGGCAGCGCGATGGCGCGGATATCCTCGCGATCAACAAGGTGGCGCATCGCTGCATCATGTCCCTGCCCTACGATTCGCCGCGCCACCCGCTGACCGACCGGCAGCGCGAAGTGCTCGACTGGGTCGGCGACGGCAAAACCGTGCAGGATATCGCCCTGTTGATGGGGTTGACCCCCGCCACGGTGGAAAAGCATCTGCGGCTTGCGCGGCGCGCGCTCTCGGTGGAGACCACCGCGCAGGCGATCCTCAAGGCGGCATTCCAGAACCAGATATTCATCCTCGATCGAGGGTGAATTGATAATTCTGTTTTTATTCAGATAGATAGCATATTGGTAAGGAATCCCTTACTTTCATTACGTAGCGTAAAGTCACACATAGGTGATGTTTCGTGAGTGGTGGCTTTTGGGCCTGGGACATCTGGAAAGCTTGCTAATCCCATATTGTTTCGTGGGGCTGTTTTCTGTCGGCTGTCGGCATCTTTTTTCGGTGTCGGCAGCCGGTTCGGTTTGACCGTCGTTCATCCCCAATATCGACCGGTCAAGGCGGTGCGTCCTCGGGCGCACCGCCGCTTTCTTTTCCCGACGCTGCCAGACGCAAAAGGCCCCCGGAAACCGGGGGCCTTTGTCGCGATCGTCATGGGGGCGGTTCAGCCTCAGCCTTGGGCGACCTTGGCCACCTCGGCGGCGAAATCTTCCTGCTTCTTCTCGATCCCCTCGCCCACTTCAAGGCGCACGAAACCGGTGATCGCGGTGCCTGCCTCTTTGGCGGCGGCCTCGACCGTCAGATCGGGATTCATCACGAAGGCCTGACCAAGCAGGGTCGATTCGGCCATGAATTTCTTCATCCGGCCCACGATCATCTTTTCGATTACGGCCTCGGGCTTGCCCGATTCGCGTGCGATATCCATCTGGACCTGGCGTTCCTTTTCAACCAGCGCCGGATCAAGCGCGGCCTCGTCAAGCGCAGCAGGGCTGGACGCGGCGATATGCATCGCGACCTGGCGGGCAAAGCCCTCGTCGCCGTCGAACGCCACCAGCACGCCGATCTTGCCCATGCCCTCGGCAGCGGCATTGTGCACGTAGGACACAACGCCCGCGCCCTCGATGCGGGCCATGCGGCGCAACGACATGTTCTCGCCGATCTTGGCGATCTTGTCGGTGACGACATCGGCCACGGTCTTGCCATTCAGCGCGGCCCCGTTCAGCGCCTCGAGATCGGATACGCCAAGCGCGGCCCCGGCGATATCGGCAACCATCGTCTGGAATTCGGCGTTCTTGCCGACGAAATCTGTCTCGGAGTTGATCTCGACGGCGACGCCCACGCCGCCCTCGACGCGCACGGCAACAAGGCCCTCGGCGGCGGTGCGCCCGGATTTCTTGGCCGCTTTCGACAGCCCCTTGGTGCGCAGCCAGTCAACGGCGGCTTCCATGTCGCCATCCGTTTCGGTGAGCGCCTTTTTCGCGTCCATCATGCCTGCGCCCGTGCTGTCGCGCAGTTCTTTCACCATTGCAGCAGTGATCGCCATATCTTGGCTCTCCTCAAATATTGCGGGTCAACGGGAGACGGAATGCCCCGCCGCCCGTGACAGTTTCGTGACGGCTCAGGCGTCGGTGCTCTCGACGGCCTCGGCGATGACCTCTTCGACCGGCGCGGTCTCGAGCGCGCCGATATCGACACCGGCGGCACCAAGCTGTGCCGACATGCCGTCAAGCGCGGCGCGGCTGGCCAGATCGCAATACAGCGCGATTGCGCGCGCGGCGTCATCATTGCCGGGGATGATATAGTCGATCCCGTCGGGCGAGCAGTTGGTATCGACCACGGCCACGACCGGGATGCCCAGCTTGTTGGCCTCGGCAATGGCAAGCGCCTCTTTCTTCACGTCGATGACGAACAGGAGATCCGGCACGCCGCCCATTTCGCGGATACCGCCAAGGCTGGCCTGAAGCTTGGTCTGGTCGCGCTCGATGCCCAGACGCTCTTTCTTGGTCAGGCCCTCGGCCCCGGTCTCAAGCGCCTCGTCGATCTGCTTGAGGCGCTGGATGGACTTCGACACCGTCTGCCAGTTGGTCAGCGTGCCACCCAGCCAGCGGTGGTTCATGTAATACTGCGCGCATTTCTCGGCCGCCTCGGCCACCGGCTGCGCCGCCTGCCGCTTGGTGCCGACAAAAAGCACCCTGCCGTTCTTGGCCACGGTTTCGCGGATCACGTTGAGCGCCGCGTCGAGCATCGGCACGGTCTGCGTCAGGTCGATGATGTGGATGCCGTTGCGCGCGCCGTAGATGAATTCGCCCATGCGGGGATTCCAGCGTTGCGTCTGGTGGCCAAAGTGAACGCCAGCTTCCAAAAGCTGACGGAGAGTGAACTCGGGAAGAGCCATATCCGTTCCTTTTCCGGTTTGCGCCTTGGCACGGGGAGAGAAGCGGCTGCTTCAACCGGTGGACCAGCGGGGATGTCTCCCCCGGATGGCCCGCCCGTGCCTGCGGGATTTCAGTGCCGCGCGTATAGCCCCGCCATGCGCGCGGCGCAACCCCTGCCGATATGGCGATGCCCCCCCCGGATGCCCATTGTCGCGGCGATGCATCATGGCTAGATATCGGCGGTGGCACAGACGGGAGCCCTGCGGATGAACACCCCCTTCGATGACCTGCCGCCCGAGCCGCGCAAGCCGCGCCGCCTGTCGGGCCTCCGGGCGAGCTTTCTCACCGGGCTGGTGGTGGTCGCGCCGGTGGGCCTCACGCTGTGGCTGATCTGGACGGTGGCGGGCTGGGTGGACGGAATGGTGCTGCCGCTCATCCCCGCAGGCTTTCAGCCCGAGGAATATATCGGCATAAACCTGCGCGGCGTCGGCGTCATCATCTTCCTCATCTTCACCATTATCGTGGGCTGGATCGCCAAGGGGCTGATCGGGCGTTCGCTCATCATCTTTGCCGAATCGCTGGTGGACAGGATGCCGGTGGTGCGCTCGATCTATTCGGGCGTGAAGCAGATCGCCGAGACGGTATTCGCCCAATCCGAGCGCAGCTTCGAGAAGGCGTGCCTCGTGCAATATCCGCGCAAGGATATCTGGGCCATCGGCTTCATCTCGACCGAGGCGCGCGGCGAGATCAATGGCAAGGCGCAGACCGGCAGCGACCTTTTGAGCGTTTTTGTTCCGACCACGCCCAACCCAACCTCGGGCTTTCTGCTGTTCTTTCCGCGCGAGGACGTGATCGAGCTTGATATGAGCATCGAGGACGCGGCCAAGCTGGTGATTTCGGCAGGGCTGGTCTATCCGCCTGAGCGCAAGCCCGAGGAAGAGGGCAAACGGCGCAAGCGGGCCTGACCGCCCTGCCCGGTTCGGCTCGTGTTCGCCACCTGATACAAAGTGCCGGATGTGGCACAGGGGAATGCTCTTGGCCTGAAGCCGCCGTTCGCCCCCTACCCCCGCGCGGAATCAAGCCCAAAGGGGGCCGCGCGATCGCTGGGCCCCGGCCCAGCGACCGCGCGGCTCGCATCGGAAAACTCTAACGTCAGCAACAGGTCTGTCACGACGCTTGTAGTGCCGCACTGCGCGGCAAGCCGGATCATCATTGGGCTGCCTCTGTCAGGTGCCCGACATTGGCTCAGGCCAGTTTCGCCTGCCGCGCCGCGCGCAGCCGTGCGAAATCATCGCCCGCGTGATAGCTCGACCGCGTAAGCGGCGTCGCCGACACCATGAGGAAGCCCTTGCCATAGGCCGCCTTTTCATAGGCGGCGAAATCATCAGGATGCACGAAACGATCCACCGCGTGATGCTTGGGCGTGGGTTGCAGATATTGCCCGATGGTCAGGAAATCGACCCCCGCCGCGCGCATGTCATCCATCACCTGATGCACGCCCTGCCGATCCTCGCCAAGGCCCACCATGATGCCCGACTTGGTGAACATCATCGGGTCAAGCTCCTTGACGCGCTGCAAGAGCCGCAAGGAGTGGAAATAGCGCGCGCCGGGGCGCACCGTCGGATAGAGGCCCGGCACCGTTTCGAGATTGTGGTTGAACACATCGGGCCGTGCCGCAACCACGATGTCCAGCACCTCGGGCGCGCAATGCAGGAAATCCGGCGTCAGGATCTCGATCGTGGTGCCGGGGCTGCGGTGGCGGATCGCGCGGATGGTCTGGGCAAAATGCTCGGCCCCGCCATCATCCAGATCATCGCGGTCGACGCTGGTGACGACAACATGGTTTAGGCCCAGTTTCGACACCGCATCGGCCACGCGCCCCGGCTCGAACGCATCAAGCGTCTGCGGCTTGCCGGTGGCGACGTTGCAGAAGGTGCAGCCGCGCGTGCAGATCTCGCCCATGATCATCATCGTGGCGTGGCCCTGGCTCCAGCATTCGCCGGCGTTGGGGCATCCCGCCTCCTCGCAGACCGTGACCAGCTTGTGCTCGCGCATGATGTTGCGGGTCTGGGTATAGCCCTTGCCGGTCGGGGCCTTGACGCGGATCCAGTCGGGTTTCTTGGGCTGGGCATTGTCCGGGCGGCGCGCCTTCTCGGGGTGGCGCTCGCCGGGTATCTTGAGATCGCGCACGATATTTTCCCCGCGAATGAAATGGTAACTTATTGCGACTATACCCAAGGCAGATGGCGAGTTCCAGTGCGCCGCGCCGCGTGCCGGTATGTGCTGCGGTCAACACCGCCATCGCCTTGTGACGAGTGCCCTGGCGTTTAGCGGTCCGCGCCCCATGTGGCGCGGGCCGTCGCCACCGGCGCCTCGCCCGCCTCGCGCAGCACCTGCGCCAGATCGGCGAACCAGCGCGCCTCGCCCGCCCCGCGCCGGCGCACCAGCGCCACCCGGCGCGCGGGCTCCGGGCTGCGGAACCGGCGCAGCACCAGCCCCGGTGCCGCGCGCGCCTCGACCCCGGCGGCGATCTCGGGCATCAGCGTCAGCCCGAACCCCGCCGCCACCAGCCGCGACAGCGTGCCCAGCGACGAGGCCCCGGTGTCGATCTGCGCATGGCCCCGGCCCCGCCCGCAGACCTCCAGCGCCTGATCGGTCAGGCAATGGCCATCCTCCAGCAGCAGCAGCGGGCTTTGCCCCAGCGCAGCGGGATCGGGGGCCGCCGCCACGCCATCAAACGCCGCCAGCCGCGCCGCATTGCCCGCCAGCAAAAAGCGATCCTCGAAAAGCTCCGCCGCCTCCAGATCCCCCGACGGCAGCGGCAGCGCCATCAGCGCGGCGTCGATGCGCCCGCCGCGCAGATCGGCGACCAATTCCTCGGTGCGCGCCTCGCGCACCCGCACGTCCAGCGCGATGTCGCGCGCGCGCAGCGCCGCCAGCGCGCCGGGCAGGATATAGGGCGCGATGGTCGGGATGATGCCCAGCGCCAACTCGCCCGACAGGCCCCCGTGCCAGCGCGCCGCCTCGGTCAGCGCCTGCATCTCGTCCAGCACGCGCCCGGCATGGTGCAGCACCCGGCGGCCAAAGGGGGTGAGCGCGATATCGCGGGCGCGCCGCTCCACCACCGCCGCGCCAAGCGCCGCCTCCAGCTCGCGGATCTGCACCGAGAGCGCAGGCTGCGAGATATTCATCGCCGCCGCCGCGCGCCCGAAATTGCGCTGCTCGGCAAGCGCGCGGAAATAGCGAAGCTGGCGCAGGGTGACGGTCATGCGCGGCACAGTATCGCGCTGACCGCCCGGCACAAGGCCCCCTGCCCCGGCTCTGGCTTGCGCTCAGCCGATCATCCCCGCCCGCGCGCCCAGCCGCTCGTAATGCCGCTTGAGCCGGTGCAGCGCGATGCGCAGCACGATCTTGCCCGAACGCGCCGACCAGCCCATTTTCTTCTCGGCCGTCTCCAGCCCCTGAAGATAGCAGCAACAGCGCAGCGCCACATCACCCAGACCGGGGCCCAATTCGCGCAGCGCGCCGATGAGCCGCGCGCGCGCCGCCTCGGCCCCAAATCCCTGCACCTCCGGCACGCCGCCGCCCTCGTCGATATCGCTCAGGAAATGCTCCCATGTCTGCGCCATGCGCGGGGCCATCTGTGCCAGCTCGAAATCCTCGCGCAGCCGCTCGCCCGCCGCGACAAGCGCCGCGTCGAGAAACCGCGCGCCGTCCCTGTCGCGCCGCCGCGCCAGCGCCGCAAGCGGCGTGTCGCCGGGGGCAAAGCGCGCCCGCTCGCTGCCCGAGGCCGGATCGCCGCCCGCCGCGTCGCCATCGAGCACCGCCACCTCGCGCAGTCCCGTGGCCACGTTTTCCTCCTCGGCCAACAGCGCCCCCAGCGCCGCACGCCCCTTGGCGGTGACGTGATAGCGCGAGATGCGCCCCGGCGCATCGCAGGCGATCCAGGCCTTGAGCGCCAGCGCCTCGGCCACCTCGCGCGCCACCACGGCGGTGCGCGTCGGCTGTCCGGTGCCGGTGTCGCGCACCACCACGGCCTTGTCCATCTCGGCGGCCACGGCGAGCCGCGCGCCACTCTCGCAAAGCCGTCGCAACACGCGCCGCGCCTCTTGCCGCAGGCGCGCATTGCTCAGCGTGGGGGGGATGTCGTGTGTCGGGGGGGATGATGTCAGGCTCATACCGGTCTCCGGGTTTGGGGAACCGGGTATCCTTGCATGACCGACGAGAACGCCCAGCCTGCGCAGCGCATCATCCACGAGCAGATCGTCGCGGCGCGTCTCGAAGGCCCGGATCTGGCGCAGCACGGTCGAGGCATGCCGCCCCGACCGCCGCGCCAGTGCCCGGATCGACGCACCCGACTCGATATGCGCAAGATAATAGACTGCGGCCTCGGGCACCCAGGTTGGCACCCTCGGCAAGGTGGGTTTGGTCAAAAGCTGCTCTTGCATCGCGGTTCCCCGATTTCCGTCTGCGGTCCTGCCCAGGCAGCCGGGCAAGTTGTCCACAGGTTTATCCACATGGTCCGCTCAACTTAGGCGTGCAATGATTACCGGTTCGTTAACTGTTTCCAGAAATTAAACCTTCGTTGACAAACTATGAACAATCCCTGCCCCCGCCGCGCGCTCCCCCCGTGCGCGGCGCAACACCCTGCCAGGCCATGCAAGGCTTGGCCCCGCATGGTCGCGAGTGATCGTGACGGACGTAAAAGGGAGTTGCCGCGATGCCTGACAAATTGCCAGAGATTCACCGGGCGCTGGCCCGTCTTCGCCGCCCGCCGCTTCTGGTGCGCGCCGCGCGGTTCGGGGTGCGGGCCTATCGGCGCGATGCGGCATTGCCGCGCCTGCTCGGCCCCGGCCCGGTGCCACCCGTGCCGCAAGCACTGGCATCGCTGTTGGAAATCGAGCGCACGCAGGACGCGGCGCGCCGGGGCGGCGCGCTCACCTACCGCGCCGCCGATCACGTCGCCCTGCTGATCGCGGTGATGGCCGAGGCGGAGCTTCTGGCCGCTCAGTCACGCACCGCGCCGACCGCTCAGCCGAACGCGTCGGGCATCCCCTCCTTGCGCGTGGCCACATAAGCCGCCAGCGCCTCGTTCACCGCAGGGTCGAGCATGGGCTGCTGGTAATCGGCCAGAAGCTTCTTGACCCGCGCATTGGCAAGCGTCGCGGTGTCGCGTGCGCCCTCCTCGGACCATGTCTCGTAGGGTTTGTAATCAAAGAGATCCGAGCGCCAGAACGCGGTCTTGAAATTCGCCTGGGTATGCGCGCAGCCAAGGTAATGACCGCCCGGCCCGACTTCGCGCAGCGCGTCCATCGCCTGTGCGCTCTCGTCGCAAGCCACCCCGCGCGCGAGGTGGTGCAGCGTGCCGAGCTGATCGGCGTCCATCACGAATTTCTCGAAAGAGGCGACCAGCCCGCCCTCCAGCCAGCCGCAGGAATGCAACATGAAGTTGACACCCGCGAGCAGCCCTACATTGAGGCTGTTGGCGGTCTCGTAGGCGGCCTGCGCGTCGGGCAGCTTGGAGCCGTTGAACGAGCCTGCCGAACGGTAGGGCAGCCCCAGCCGCCGCACCAATTGCCCCGCGCCATAGGTGATATGCGCGGCCTCGGGCGTGCCGAACGTGGGCGCGCCGCTGTTCATGTCGATCGAGGTCACGAACGCGCCTGCAATCACCGGCGCGCCCGCGCGCACAAGCTGGCTATAGCCAATGCCTGCCAGCAACTCGGCCAGCACCTGCGTCAGCGTGCCCGCCACCGAGACCGGCGCCATCGCCCCGCCGACGATGAAGGGCGAGATGATGCAGGCCTGGTTGTTGGCGGCATAGATCTCAAGCGATCCCATCATCGTGTCGTCAAAGGTCATCGGCGAGTTGACGTTGATGAGGCTGGTCATCACCGTGTTGGCCTGCACGAAATCCTGCCCGAAGAGGATCGACGCCATATCCACGCTGTCCTGCGCGCGCGACGGCTCTGTCACCGATCCCATGAACGGCTTGTCCGAGAGCGTCATATGCGCCAGCAACATGTCGAGATGGCGCTTGTTGACGGGAATATCGGTCGGTTCGCAGACCGTGCCGCCGGAATGGTGCAGCCATTTCGACATATAGCCCAGCCGCACGAAATTGCGGAAATCCTCGATGGTGGCGTAACGCCGCCCGCCTTCCATATCGTGCACGAAGGGCGGGCCATAGACCGGGGCCAGCACCAGGTTGCGCCCGCCGATCTCGACATTGCGCGCGGGGTTGCGGGCGTGCTGGGTAAAGCTTGACGGCGCGGTGGAACAAAGCTGCCGCGCAAGGCCGCGCGGGATGCGCACCCGCTCGCCCTGCACATCCGCCCCCGCCTGCCGCCAACGCTCCAGCGCGGCGGGGTTCTGCACGAAATTGACGCCGATCTCCTCGAGGATGATCTCGGCATTCGTCTCGATGATCTCGAGCGCCTCTTCGGTCAGCACCTCGAAATTGGGGATGTTGCGCTCGATATAGCGCGCGGTCTCGACGCTCACGGCGGTGCGCTCGGCCCGGCGCGCGGCCCCGCCGCCGCCCCGTGCCCGCCTGCCCTGCGTTGCTGCTTCTGCCATGAAAGCCCCCTTTTCCTTCGAGACCGGTCGGAATCGTGTGATCCCCGCGAACATGCGGGGGTTTCAGCCGTTCTAACGCGTCAGGTTCCTGCCGCGGTGGCGGATAGCGTCGCGTTGGGGGGAAAAGCGACATGGCGCGCCGCAGCGGTGCGCATCGCGATGCACCAGAACGAGATCACCACCGGGCCGGGCTATCGGTAGCAGGTATTGCAAGAGGATGATCGGGCCTGCCATGCTGTGCAATGCGGTGCGGCAGGCGGTGTGAAGGGCCTGGAGCGGACGTTGAGGGAGCCGCGCAGCGCCCGCGCCAACCCCTGACCGCCCCCCCTTCCATAACAGCGGGCACCTTGTCCCAGGTGGCGAACAACAGCCACACATCCTCTTGCGCAGAAGGGGCGCGCGCTCTAACAGGCTGGCCATGACAAAGCCCATGCATGACCGCCTTCTTATCATCGACTTCGGCAGCCAGGTGACGCAGCTTATCGCGCGGCGCCTGCGCGAATTGAACGTCTATAGCGAAATCCACCCCTATCAGGCGGTGACCGAGGCGCTCTTGCACGAGATGCGCCCGCGTGCGGTGATCTTCTCGGGCGGCCCCGACAGCGTTATGCGCGAGGGCAGCCCCCGCCCGCCCCGTGCGGTCTATGATCTCGGCGTGCCGATCCTCGGCATCTGCTATGGCCAGCAGGTGATGATGCACGACCTTGGCGGGCGCGTGGAGGCGGGCGAGACCGCCACCGCCGAGTTCGGTCGCGCCTTTGTCACCCCCACGGGGCTGCACAGCGAGCTGCTGGAGGGCTGGTTCGCCGAGGGCGCGCGCGAGCAGGTCTGGATGAGCCACGGCGATCACGTGTCCGAGATCGCCCCCGGTTTCGAGACGCTGGCCACCTCGCCCGGCGCGCCCTTTGCCATCACCGCCGACCGCGACCGCCGGTTCTATGCCGTGCAGTTCCACCCCGAGGTGCACCACACCCCGAACGGCGCGCGGCTCTATCAGAATTTCGTGCGCCTCGCGGGCTTTACCGGCGACTGGACGATGGGCGCCTATCGCGAGGAGGCAATCGCCAAGATCCGCGAACAGGTGGGAGACCGCCGCGTGATCTGTGGCCTTTCGGGCGGCGTCGACAGCTCGGTCGCCGCCGTTCTGATCCACGAGGCGATCGGCGATCAACTGACCTGCGTCTTCGTCGATCACGGCCTCTTGCGGCAGAACGAGGCCGAAGAGGTCGTGGCCATGTTCCGCGACAATTACAACATCCCGCTCATTCATGCCGATGAGGCAGAGCTTTTCCTGGGCGAGCTTGACGGCGTAAGCGACCCGGAGACCAAGCGCAAGATCATCGGGCGGCTCTTCATCGACGTGTTCCAGAAACACGCGAACGCCATCGAGGGCGCGGAATTCCTTGCCCAGGGCACGCTTTACCCGGACGTGATCGAAAGCGTCAGCTTCTCGGGCGGCCCAAGCGTGACGATCAAATCGCACCACAATGTGGGCGGCTTGCCCGAAAAGATGGGCCTGAAACTTGTCGAGCCGCTGCGCGCGCTTTTCAAGGACGAGGTGCGCGCGCTTGGCCGCGAGCTTGGCCTGCCTGATCATTTCATCGGCCGCCACCCGTTTCCCGGCCCCGGCCTCGCGATCCGCTGCCCCGGCGAGATCACCCGCGAGAAGCTCGACATCCTGCGCCGCGCCGATGCGGTGTTCATCGACCAGATCCGCCGTCACGGCCTTTATGACGACATCTGGCAGGCTTTCGCCGCCATCCTGCCGGTGCGCACCGTGGGCGTGATGGGCGACGGGCGCACCTATGATTTCGCCTGCGCGCTGCGCGCGGTCACAAGCGTGGACGGCATGACCGCCGATTACTACCCCTTCACCCATGATTTCCTCGGCGAGACCGCAACGCGCATCATCAACGAGGTCAAGGGCATCAACCGCGTCACCTATGACGTGACCTCGAAGCCACCGGGGACCATCGAATGGGAGTGATCCGCCTGACCGGCACGATGACCTGTCCAAGCGATGAGGCCGCGACAATTCGCATCGCCGTGCAAGAGCATATCCGCCTGACGCGGGCAGAGTCGGGCTGCATTGCCTTTGACGTGACCGAGACCGCGCCGGGGGTGTTCACGGTCTCCGAGCGCTTTGCCGACCGCGCCGCCTTTGACGCCCATCAGGCCCGCACGCGGGCCAGCGACTGGTGGCGCATCAGCCAGCATCTGCCGCGCGATTTCACCCTGACCGAAGAATGAGCCTCGCCCCCGCGCCGCCCCGCACCGATCCCGCAGCCGTGCTGCGCGCGGCGCTGTGGATGCTGGGGGCGGTGCTGTCGTTTTCCTCGATGGCGGTGGCTGGGCGCGCGGTCAGCATTGAGCTCGATACTTTCGAGATCATGATGTATCGCAGCGTTGTGGGTTTTGTCCTTGTGCTTGTCGTGGCGCGTGCCACCGGCCATATCCGCTCCATCACCACCCGCTCGCCTAGCCTGCACCTTATTCGCAACCTCAGCCATTTCACAGGCCAGAACCTGTGGTTCTACGCCATCACCGCGATCCCGCTGGCGCAGGTCTTTGCGCTGGAATTCACCTCGCCCCTGTGGGTGCTGGTGCTCTCGCCGCTGGTGCTGGGCGAGCGGATGACGCGGGTGCGCGCGCTGGCCGCGCTGATCGGATTTGTCGGCATCGTGATCGTCGCGCGCCCTTCGCCCGACACGATCAACGCAGGCACGCTTGCCGCCGCCGCCGCCGCTATCGGGTTTGCCGGCTCGATCCTGGCAACCAAGCGGCTCACCCGGACCGAGAGCCTCACCTGTATCCTCTTCTGGATGACGCTCACGCAGATCATCTTTGGCCTGGTCTGTGCCGGGATCGACGGCGATATCGCCCTGCCCTCGCCCGCCGCTCTGCCATGGCTTATCGTCATCGGCTGTGCCGGGCTTCTGGCGCATGTCTGCCTGACCACGGCGCTTTCCATCGCGCCCGCCACCGTGGTCACGCCGGTGGATTTCCTGCGCCTGCCGCTCATCGCGGTGATCGGCCTCATGGTCTATGGCGAGGGCATTGATGCGCTGGTGCTTGTGGGCGCGGGCGTGATCTTTGGCGCGAATTACCTCAACCTCTGGGTCGAGACGCGCAAACGCCGCTGATCGGCCATACGCGTCGACCATGCGCGCACCCGGCCTGTGGCCATTACGCCACCGGGCGCGCGATGTGCCTTCGTGACGTCGCGTCAAAGATTGACGGGTTTCGCGATGACGGTAATGTGACATCAAATCTTCTGGAGGAGAGGGACATCATGAAATATCTCGCACTGGTTGCGACCGGTCTGGTCGTATCCGCAGGGGGGGCCGGGGCCGGTGGTATCGACCGTTCAGGGCAATCCATTCAGGCGCTGTTTGAGAAGGGCAACTACGCGGAGCTGAGCTTTGGTGTGGTCAACCCCTCGGTATCGGGCACCGTCGCGGTCGCGCCCGGCGTCTCACGCCAATCCGGCGAAGTGGCAGACAGCTATTGGCAGGTGGGCGCGGCCTACAAGTATCAGTTCAACGATCGCCTGAGCGCCGCCATCATCTATGACCAGCCGTTTGGCGCCGATATCACCTATTCGGGCACGTCTGTTCCGTTCGCCGGAACCGCGGCGGCAACCGCCGGCGGCAATATCGCGGCGGGCCAATGGCCGATCGCGGGCACGAATGCGACGCTCGATGCGGATGCCATCACCGGATTGCTGAACTATCGCTTCGCCAACGGGTTTGGCGTTCATGGCGGGCTGCGCTTGCAGAAAATTTCCGCTGATTCCGATGTGCCGATCGTTGCCGCCTATTCGGTAGAAGGCGAAACCGATGAGGGTGTCGGTCATGTCGTGGGTATTTCCTATGAAAAGCCCGAAATCGCCCTGCGGGTATCGCTCACCTACAACTCGTCCATCGAGACCAACCACAAGACCACTGAAACCACGGTCGCTTTCGGAACGACAACCAGCACGACCGAGATCAACACGCCCGAGTCGATCAACCTGGAATTCCAGTCCGGCGTTGCCCAGAACACGCTGGTCTTCGGCAGCGTGCGCTGGGTCGATTGGTCCGGCTTCACGATCACGCCCCGTGACTATCAGATCCTGACCGGCGGGCCATTCCTGTCCTACACCGACGATGCCTATACCTATACCATCGGCGTCGGGCGGCGGTTCACGCCGAAATTCTCGGGCTCGGTCTCGTTCACCTACGAGGAAAACGACGACAATACGCCGGTGTCCAACCTCGGCCCCACGGATGGCAAGTTCGGCGTGACCGTGGGCGCGCGTTACGAGAACGAGAGCGGGATGATCCTTTCCGGCGGGGTGAACTATACGTGGATCGGGGATGCCCCGACCGAAATCGGTGCGCTTCGGACCGAGTTCAAGGATAACGATGCCATCGGCGTCGGCTTCAAGATCGCCTATCGCTACTGACCCGGCGCAAGCCGCAGGATCACGGCCATGCCCCCGCCCCCTCACCGGGGCGGGTTTTTTCGTGGGCCTCGCGTATTTTGCCATTTGACGCCCCCGCGCGCGCTTTGTAGCACCGTGATCAAAGGGGACCGGCGATGATCTACCACAACGCGCAGGACTGGCGTGAGGCGACGCATAAACGGGTGCTGTTCTACGGCATGTCAGGCCTGGGCAAGACCCATGTTTCGCAGATGCTGCGCGACGCGGGTGATTGGTTTCACTACTCGATAGATTACCGCATCGGCACCCGCTACATGGGAGAGTTGATCGTCGATAACGCCAAGGCGCACGCCATGCAGGTGCCGTTCCTGCGCGATCTGCTCTTGTCGGATTCGATCTATATCGGCTCCAACATCACCTTTCACAACCTTGCCCCGGTCTCCACCTATCTGGGTAAACCCGGCAATCCGGCCAAGGGCGGCATGCCCATCGACGAGTATCGCCGCCGCCAGGAACAGTTCCGCCAGGCCGAGATCAACGCGCTGCATGACACCGGCTATTTCATCGAGCGCGCCGAGCGGCTCTATGGCTATCCGCATTTCATCTGCGATACCGGCGGCTCGATCTGCGAATGGGTGGATGGCGACGATCCCGCCGACCCGATCCTGTCAGAGCTGTCACGCCACTGCCTGCTGGTCTATATTGAGGGGTCGGAGGCGCACACCGCCGAGCTCATCCGCCGCTTTGACCGCGCGCCCAAGCCGATGGCCTATCAGCCCGAGTTCCTCGCCCGCGTATGGGAGGAATATCTTCGCGAAAACAAATGTCTGCCGGGTGAAGTTGATCCAGATGCCTTTATCCGCTGGACCTATGCGCGCGCGCTCGCCCACCGACAGCCGCGCTACGCGGCGATGGCGAAATGGGGCGTGCGCGTCACCGCCGACGAGGTGTCGCAGGCCACCGACGCGCAACGCTTCGACGCCCTCATCGCCGCGGCCATCACCCGCCGCCAGACCTGACGCCCAAGGACTACGCCCCATGCCCATCAAGATCCCCGCCACCCTGCCCGCCCATGCCGTGCTCAAGCGCGAGGGCGTCATGGTGATGGACCCGGACCAGGCCGCGCGGCAGGATATCCGCCCGCTGCGCATCGGGCTCTTGAACCTGATGCCCAAGAAAATCCAGACCGAGACGCAATTCGCCCGCCTCATCGGGGCCACGCCCTTGCAGATCGAGTTCGACCTCATCCGCATGTCCGAGCACCAGGCCAAGAACACCGCCGCCGAGCATATGGAGAGCTTTTACCGCCCCTTTGACGAGGTAGCAGAGTCGGGCGACAAATATGACGGGCTCATCATCACCGGCGCGCCGATCGAGCATCTGGCGTTCGACGCCGTGACCTATTGGGACGAGCTGGCCCGCGTCTTCGCGTGGACACAAACCCATGTCCATTCCACCTTCGGCGTGTGCTGGGGCGGCATGGCGATGGTGAATCATTTCCACGGCGTCAAGAAACACATGCTGCAAGCCAAGGCCTTCGGCTGTTTCCGCCACCGTAACATGGCCCCCGCTTCGCCCTATCTGCGCGGGTTTTCCGATGAATGCGTGATCCCCGTCAGCCGCTGGACCGAGATGAAGCGCGCCGAGATCGAGGCCGTTCCGGGGCTGCGCATCCTTCTGGACAGCGACGAGGTCGGCCCCTGCCTGGTCGAGGATACCGCGCATCGCGCGCTCTATATCTTCAACCATTTCGAATATGACAGCGACACGCTCAAACAGGAATACGACCGTGACATCGACGCCGGCACGCCCATAAACGTGCCCTGCAACTACTATCCCGGCGACGATCCGGCGCGCGCCCCGCAAAACCGCTGGCGCAGCCATGCGCATCTGCTCTACGGCAACTGGCTGTCCGAGATTTACCAGACAACCCCCTATGACAGCACGAAAATCGGCGTCGAGACGACCGATCTTAGAACCTGAGACCGGCCATGGCCAAGCGCGGATACCACCACGGAAACCTGCGCGAGGCCCTGACCGGGGCGGCGCTCGCGCTCATCGTGCAGAAAGGGCCGCAGGGTTTTACCCTCTCGGAGGCCGCCCGACAGGCGGGCGTGACCCCCGCCGCCATCTATCGCCATTTCGCAGGCCGTGACGACCTTATCGCCGAGGTGGCGCGGCAGGGCTATGGCCTCTTTGCCGCAATGCTGGCCGATCTGGACGAGACCGCCCCCGGCCTGCGCGTTCGGGCCATGGCGCGCGCCTATCTCGCCTTTGCCGAGGACCATCCCGGCCATTACATCGCCATGTTCGAGAGCGGCATCGACATCGCCCGCCGCCCGGCGCTGGCGCGCGCGGCGGGCGAGGCGCGCGACCTGCTGCACGCGGGCTGCGCCGGTCTCGGGCCCGACACGGGCGAGATCGCCGCGCATATCTGGTCGCTCAGCCACGGCGTGGTCGAGCTATATCTGCGCAACTCCGCCGGGCTGAACCACCCGCCCGAGGCCCGCGCCCTGCTCGCGCGCGCGCTCGATACCTACCTCTCGGGGCTCGCCGCCCCCGCCTCGCATAACAGCCGGTAAAGGTGCCATGTCGCGTGCCCCAGAAGCGGCAGCACGACGAACAGCCCCAGGAACGCCGGCAGTAGCGCGAGAAATGTCAGAACGGCGATCAACGCCGCCCAGGCCAGCATCGGCACCGGGTTTTCCGTCACCACGGTGAAGCTTGTGAGCATGGCGGTCACGAAATCCACCTCGCGATCCAGGAGCAGCGGCAGCGCGATCACCGTGATCGCATAGATCAGCAGCGCGAAACAGGCCCCCACGCCGCTGCCCACCGCCAACATGCTCACGCCCTGCGAGGTGAAGTAGATATCGAAGGACGACGATACATTCGTCATCGTCGAAAGGCCAAGAAACAGCGCGAAAATCATATGCGCGAGAAAAAACCAGAACAGGAACACCATGATGATGATGGCGCAGATCGAGGGCAGTTGCCGCCGCCGCTGATGCGCGATCACGCCCATGATCTCGCCCGCCACCAGCGCGCGCCCCTCGCTCAGCCGGTGGCTCACCTCGTAAAACCCCACCGCCGCGAACGGCCCCACCAGCGGAAAGCCGACGGCGGCGAAAACCAGCCAATAGCTCTTGCCGGTGGCCCATGTAATCCCCGCCATCGCCAGCCCGATCGCCACATAGACCCCGGCAAAGAGCACCGCATAGCCCGGCGCGCGGGCCATATCGGCCCAGCCCCGCCGCAGCGCCTCGCCCAGCATGGCCATGCGCACCTCGCCCAGTTCCGGCACGCCCTCGGGCCGCGTCTGCGTCATTTTTTCCCTCCCGTTTTCCACGCAGCTTAGCCACGCCCGCAGCGCGCGCAAATATTTAACGCAGACTCAGCTTATCAGGCTCATTTCGGCGGGATCGAATAGGTCAGGCTGGCGCGCGCCACCGGCTCCGGCGCGCCGTCGGAATAGATCAGCACATCGCCAATCGCCAGCACCCGGCCCAGCTTGAGCAAGCGGCACTCGGCGATCAGGTCGGTATTGGCGGCGGGCTTGCGCATGAAGTCGATGGCGCAATTCGTCGTCACCGCCAGCGCCTCCGGCCCGATCATCGCCAGCAGCGCAAGATAGATCGCCACATCCGCCAGCGCAAAGATCGACGGCCCCGACACCGTGCCGCCGGGCCGCAAATGCCGCTCGCCCACCACGAGCCGCACCCGGATGCGCCGGTCGCCCACCTCCTCGATGGCGAAATCCCCGGCCACCTGCGGGAATTCCCGGCCCAGAAATTCGCTCAACTCCTGCGCGCCCATGATAACGGTCATGCTTTCCTCCCTGCCCCGTTTCGTGCGAGAATGCCCCCAAGATCGAAAGGGAGACAAGATGGCAATTCTCGAGCGTGACGACAGCGGCGCAATCGCGCGGCTCACCCTCAATTCACCCGGCAACCTCAACGCGCTGTCGGATGCGATGCTTGCCGCGCTCTCGGCAGAGTTCGCACGGCTGGAGCAGGATCGCAGCATTCGCGTGGTGACACTCGCGGGCGCGGGCAAGGCCTTCTGCGCGGGCCACGACCTCAAGGAAATGCAGGCCGCCCGCCAGTCGCCGGACAATGGCCGCGCCTATTTCGCCGATCTTTTCGCCCGCTGCACCGCCGTGATGACAGCGATCCGCAACCTGCCGCAGCCGGTCATCGCCGCCCCCCACGGCATCGCCACCGCCGCGGGCTGTCAGCTTGTCGCAAGCTGCGACATGGCGGTGGCGGCGCATGGCACGCGGTTCGGCGTCAACGGCGTCAATATCGGGCTCTTTTGCTCCACGCCCATGGTGGCGCTCTCGCGCAACGTGACCCGAAAGCAGGCCTTCGAGATGCTGACCACCGGCGCGTTCATCGACCCGGAGCGCGCGCAGGCGCTTGGTCTCATCAACCGTGCGGTTGCGCCCGAGAGCCTCGCGGATGAGACCATGCACCTCGCCGAAACCGTGGCCGCCAAATTGGGCAGCGCCGTGCGCATCGGCAAGCGGGCCTTCTATGAGCAGTTGGAGCTGGGGCTTGACGCGGCCTATGCCCATACCGGTGCCGTGATGGTCGAGAACATGCTCGAGCCTGACACCGACGAGGGGATCAACGCCTTCTTGCAAAAGCGCGAACCGGATTGGCAGCAATGAGCGGCCCGCTTCATATCGTCGGCGGCGGCATGGCCGGGGCAGAGGCCGCATGGCAGGCCGCGCGCATGGGCGTGGATGTGGTGATCCACGAAATGCGCCCCAATATCAAGACCTTTGCGCATCGCACCGGAGATCTGGCGGAAATGGTCTGCTCCAATTCCTTCCGCTCGGATGATGACGAGCAGAACGCCGTTGGCCTCTTGCACTGGGAAATGCGCGCCGCCGGGGGCCTCATCATGGAGATGGCCGACCGCCACCGCCTGCCTGCGGGCGGCGCGCTCGCGGTGGACCGCGAGGCCTTTGCCCGGTCGGTGACGGCATACCTCATGCAACACCCGAAGATCACCGTGCAACACGCTGAAATAAAAGAACTTCCAAAGGATGGTTGCTGGATCATCGCCACCGGCCCGCTGACGTCGCAGGGCCTCGGCGCGGCCATCGCCCGCGAGACCGGGCGCGATGCGCTGGCGTTTTTCGACGCCATCGCCCCCATCGTGCATTACGACAGTATCGACATGTCCCGCGCATGGATGCAGTCGCGCTATGACAAGGGCGAAACCGAGGAGGAACGCACCGCCTATATCAACTGCCCCATGGACCGCGCCCAATACGAGGCCTTCATCGACGCGCTGCTGGCGGCGGAAAAGACCGAGTTTCACGAGGGGGAAACGGCCAGCTATTTCGACGGCTGCCTGCCCATCGAGGTGATGGCCGAACGCGGCCGCGAGACGCTCCGCCACGGCCCGATGAAGCCGGTGGGCCTGACCAATCCGCATCAGCCCGAGATCAAGCCCCACGCCGTCGTGCAGTTGCGCCGCGACAACGCGCTCGGCACGCTCTTCAATATCGTCGGCTTTCAGACCAAGATGAAGTATGGCGCGCAAACCTCTGTTTTCAAGATGATTCCGGGATTGGAAAATGCCCGCTTCGCGCGGCTTGGCGGCATCCACCGCAACACGTTTCTGAATTCGCCCACGCTGCTCGACGACCGCCTGCGCCTGCACGCGCGGCCCCATATCCGCTTTGCCGGGCAGATCACCGGGGTCGAGGGCTATGTCGAATCCGCCGCAATGGGGCTTGTCGCGGGCCGCCTCGCCGCCGCCGAGATCCTCGGGCAGAACCTGCCTCCGGTCCCCCAAGACAGCGCGATGGGCGCGCTCGTGCACCACATCACCGGCGGTGCCGAGGCCAGGAGCTTTCAGCCGATGAACGTGAATTTCGGCCTCTTCCGTCCCGTTGACGGGCTCAAGGGCGGGCGGCGCGGGCGCGTGCATCGCTACAAGGCCTATACCGACCGCGCCAAGGCCGCGTGGGCCTCGTGGCTCGCGGCGCAGGACATGAGCCTTGCCTCGTAACCCATTGACAAGATGTTCATAACCCGTTTCGCGCCGTCACCCACCGGGCCGCTGCACCTGGGCCATGCCTTCTCGGCGATGTCGGCCCATGACAGGGCGTGCCGCGAAGGGGGCACGTTCCTTCTGCGCATCGACGATCTCGATCAGAGCCGCTGCCGCCCTCACTGGGAGGCGCAGATTTTCGACGATCTGGGCTGGCTCGGCCTCGACTGGCCCCGCCCGGTGATGCGCCAATCGACGCGCCTGCTGCGCTATCGCGACGCGCTCAAAATGTTTTGGAATCAGGGTCTTCTATATCAATGCTCATGTAGCCGCGCCGATATCCGCGCCGCCGCCTCCGCACCGCAAGAGGGCGCGCCTCTGCACGGCCCCGACGGGGTGATCTATCCCGGCACCTGCCGCCCTGCCACGCCGCCAACCGGCGCGATGCCCGAGGAGGCGGTGCTGCGCCTCGACATGTCACGCGCCTGCGAAACGCTCTCGACACCTCTGATATACAAAGAGAAATCCGAAACGATAATGCCGCGAAACCTGCCCCAAACCGTCGGCGACGTGGTGCTTGCCCGCCGCGACATGGGCGCGGCCTATCATCTCGCGGTGGTGCTCGACGATGCCGATCAGCGCGTCACCCATGTCATCCGCGGCGAGGATCTCGCCGACGCCACGCAGATCCACGTTCTGCTACAACGCCTGCTTGGCCTACCCACGCCCGCCTATCACCACCACCGGCTGATCCGCGACGAGGGCGGCCGCCGCCTTGCCAAGCGCGACGACGCCCGCGCCATCGCGACCTACCGCGCCGAGGGTGCCAGCCCACGCGATGTCCGCGCCATGGTCGGACTATAGCGGCTTCATCTTTCCATAAATACTCAGCCTTCCATCGGCCCCATGATCTCGGTCTCCTCGCCACCGCGCAGCGCGGTATAGAAACACGACCGCCGGTTGGTGTGACAGGCGGGCCCGGTCTGGCGCACCTGCACCAGCAGGCAATCGCGGTCGCAATCCAGCCGCATCTCGACCATCTCCTGCACATGGCCCGAGGTCTCGCCCTTGATCCAGAAGGCTTGCCGCGACCGGCTCCAATAGGTCACACGCCCCGTTTGAAGCGTGCGCGCCACGGCCTCGGCATTCATCCATGCCAGCATCAAGACCTCGCCGGTTTCGTGGTCCTGCGCGATCGCGGGGATCAGGCCATTGGCATCATAGCTGAGCGTCGCGGGATCGAACGGCATGGCAAAATCCTTTTGCATCTGTAGCTCAGCCGCCTATTTATGGGGCAGCGGCACAAAGGGAAAGCCATGAGCGGCGAGACCGACCTTATCAAGCTTTATTCCGGGCGTATCCTGGCGCTTGCGGCGGATATTCCGCGCCACGGGCGGCTCGCGAACCCGCAGGCCAGCGTGCGCCGCCGCGCGCCGCTCTGCGGCTCGACGGTGACGGTCGATCTGTGCTGCGACGGCGACCGGGTGAGCGACTACGCCGCTGAGGTCAAGGCCTGCGCCCTCGGTCAGGCGGCGGCAAGCGTGGTGGGGGCCAATATCATCGGCTGCACCCGCGCCGAGATCACCGCCGCGCGCGATGCGCTTCGCGCCATGCTCAAGGAGGGGGGGCCTACCCCGCCCGCGCCCTTTGACGGGCTGGAGGTGCTGCGGCCTGCGCGCGATTACAAGAACCGCCACGCCTCGATCCTGCTCACGCTCGAGGCGGCCTGCGAGGCGATGGACGAGATCGCCGCGCGCAGCCCCTGCACCTGAAATGTGACAGCGCGCTCGCGCGAACGCGTCACCGTGTGAGCCATGCGTGGCTTTATTATCAACGCGGTTTCGCCTAACCCCTTGTCCATGACACCGGGAGAGTGACATGGCGCGCGAGAGCCTCGACGAGAGCAGCCCCCTGATCGGGCGGTTCGATCAATCCTTCCTGATCCACATGATCCGCGATTTCTTTGTGCTTCTGGTGCTGGTCACGGTGCTGGAATTCGCGCTCAAGGCCGGGATGGTCTATTACGCGTTTCGCACCGACGGGCCGGACGAGGTGGCGAGCGCCGCCGAGACCATCGCCGACAACGTGCGCTCGATCATGCGTAACGAGGGCGGGCCGGTCGCTGCGCGCACCATCTACCCGATCCTTGAGAGCAACTGGAACGATCTCGGCTATCTGATCGCCATCACCCCCTCGCCGGTCACCACCCGCTCGATCGAGGCCGGGTTCGGCATCACCGCCGAGGGCATCCCGCGCGGGCAGTGGCCCGAGGCCGTGAACAACACCGCCACCCTGCCCGTCACCGCCGAGCCATTCTGCCTTGCGTGCCATTCCGAGGCGCAGGTGGGCGATGTGCTGGGCGAGGTCACCGTGCGCCGGGATCTCGCCACGGATTTCTCGGAATGGGTGGCCGATATGCGCCTTTCGGGGCTGCTGTCGCTGGGCAAGATCGTGCTGCATTCGGTGTTGTTGTTTCTCATCCTGCGCGCGCGGCTGGAGCCGCTTTTGGGCCTGCGCTCGGTGGTCAGCAGGCTGGCGCGCGCTTATGGCGGACTGACCCACCGGGCCGAGATTCGCACGGCGGATGAATTCGGCGTGCTGGCGCGCGATCTCAACCTGTTTCTCGATCGCGTCTGCCGCCTGATGGAAGAGCTTGACGCCGTGCTGCAACGCGTGGTCGCGGTCAATGCCGATATCGTCAGCATCCAGGGCGAGTTGCGCGACCGAATCGATTGCCTGACCCGCCGCATCCGCCACCTGGAGCGGTCCGCCATGCTTAGCGCCAAGGCAGAGCCGCGCCTGTCGCAGGCCTGGTTCGACGCCGCGCGCCGCGCGGTGGCCGATCTCGAGGCGCGCAGCATGGCCACGACCGATGGCACCGGCGCGGGCGATCTGGTCGAGGACCTGCGCGCCGTCGTCACCAATGCCGAGGCGCAGATTGCCACCAGTGAACGGGTCTTTGCCGATCTGGGCGAGTTGGGCGACGAGAGCGAAAAACTCACCCGCGCCATGGCGGAAATGATCCGCCTCGAAGAGCGGATGGAAGGCATCGTCGAGACCGGCAGCGTTCTGGTGCAGCGCATCAGGCCGCCCGAGGGCGATCCGCGCTGATCCCTGGAGAGAGGGCTGGACCCGGCCCTAGCCCGCGCTAGTTGCGCCGCGAGGCGGCCAGCGGTCTTTACCAGATCACGTTTCACCGCTACCCATGCCCGGCAAGCGACAGGGAGAGCCGCGTGACTGTTACAAGCGCCACTGTGGACCGCGACGCCTTTCTTGCCGCCATGCGACAGGTCGCGGCGACCGTGACCGTTGTCACGACCGAGGGGCCGGCGGGGCGCGCGGGGGCCACCGTCAGCGCCTTTACCTCGCTTTCGGCAGACCCGCCCTCGGTGCTGGTGTGCCTGCGCGCCGACAGCCGCATCGCGCGCACGGTGCTGGACAACCGCGCCTTCTGCGTCAACGTGCTGCCCGAGGATGCCGCCGACGTGGCGCGCGCCTTTGCCGGGCCGTCGCCCGAAGACCCCGCCGCGCGGTTTCACGGTCTCGACATCATCGAGGGCGCGCATGGCCCCCTTCTGCCGCGCGCGACGGCGTTTTCCTGCGCGCTGAGCGAGCATGTGCTGCACGGCACCCATGCCATCTGCATCGGCGCGGTGCGCGCGATCTCGATCGCCGGGGAAAGGCCGCTCACCTATCTCAGCGGCGATTATCACCGGGTGCGCCCGCATCACGATTGAGCGCGTGGCCACTTGCGCCCGTCCAAGGCCCGGTCTAGCACTGATGCCATGACCGAGACCGCCCTGCCCCACACCGATGCCCGCGCCCGCCGCAACGTCGCCGTTCTGGTGGGCGCGCAGGCCATTCTTGGCGCGCAACTGCCGATGATCTTCGTCGTGGGCGGGCTGGCGGGGCAGTCGCTCGCGACCAATATCTGTTTCGCGACGCTGCCCATCTCGCTCATCGTGCTGGGCTCGATGCTCTCGGCCACGCCGATGGCACATATCATGCAGCGGTTCGGGCGACGCGTGGGGTTTTTCATCGGCGCGCTCTTCGGGGCCATGGGCGGGGCGGTCGGGGCCTGGGGGCTTTATGAGGCCTCCTTTCCGATCTTTCTGCTGGGCAGTCTGCTCACCGGCACTTACATGTCTGCCCAAGGCTTTTACCGCTTTGCCGCCGCCGACACGGCCAGCGACGCGTTTCGCCCCAAGGCGATTTCCTACGTGATGGCGGGGGGCTTGCTGAGCGCCATTGTCGGCCCGCAACTGGTCAAGCTCACCTCGATGAGCATGGTTATCCCGTTCCTTGGCACCTATCTTGCGGTGATCGGCGTGAACCTCGTGGGCGCGTTCCTGTTCCTGATGCTCGACATCCCCAAGCCGCCGGTGCCCGCCCATGACGCGCCGCGCGGGCGCTCGCGGATGGAATTGCTGAGGACCCCCCGCATCGCCGTGGCAGTGATCTGCGCGACGGTGGCCTATGCGCTGATGAACCTGGTGATGACCTCGACGCCGCTCGCCGTGGTGGGCTGCGGCTTCACGCCAAGCCATGCCGCCGATATCGTCTCGGCGCATGTTCTGGCGATGTATATCCCGTCGTTCTTCACCGGCCACCTGATCGCGCGCTTCGGGGTCGAACGTATCGTCGCCACCGGCCTTGTCATCCTTGCAGGCGCGGGCGCGGTGGCGCTGTCGGGGGTGGGGCTGGAGAATTTCTTTGTCGCGCTGGCCCTTCTCGGGCTGGGATGGAACTTTGGCTTCATCGGCGCGACGGCCATGCTCGCGGGCGAGCACGGCGCGCATGAGCGGGGCCGCGTGCAGGGCATGAACGATCTCATCGTGTTCGGCGGCGTGACCTTTGCCTCGCTCGCCTCGGGCGGGCTGATGAATTGCTCGGGCGGCACGGCAGAGGCGGGCTGGACCGCCGTCAACCTCGCGATGATCCCGTTTCTCACGCTGGCGGGGGCTGCGCTCATATGGCTGGCGCTGCGGCCCCGCACGGCCTGAGCACTGGCCGCCACCGGGGGTTTGGGTATTTTTGCCAAGAAGAAACCGGGGGGCCTCATGATCTTGCAGATATGGCAGAGTTACCGGCGGCTGCCCGTTTGGGTGCAGCTTTGGGTGGCGGTGATTCTCGTGCCGGTCAATGCCGCGTCGCTGGCCTTCGTGGTGCAGCCGGGCGGCGCGTGGCTGGCGGTGATGGCGGTGGGGGCGATGCTGTGCAACGCCGCGCTGATGCTGATCGAGCGCGGGTTTTCCAAGGCGATGGCGCTGCCGCACGTAGTGATCTGGACGCCGATGCTGGGCCTTGTGATCTGGCTTCTGGGGCAAGAGACAGCGCCGGGGTTCCGGCGCTATCTTCTGATCCTGCTGGCGGTCGATACGGTCTCGCTGGTGCTTGATTATATCGACGGCTGGCGGTGGTTGAGGGGCGAACGCGCGGTCGCCTGAAGGTTAGCCCATCTTGCGCAACCGCGCCAAAAGGCTGGAGGTATCCCAGCGCCCGCCGCCCATCTTCTGCACGTCCTTGTAGAATTGATCCACCAGCGCCGTGACCGGCAGGCTCGCCCCCACCTCGTCGGCGGTATCGAGGCAGATGCCCAGATCCTTGCGCATCCAGTCCACCGCGAATCCGTGGGTCCAGTGGTCGTCGAGCATGGTCTTGTAGCGATTCGACATCTGCCACGACCCGGCGGCACCCTGGCTGATCACCTCGACCACCGCGTGCCCGTCAAGCCCGGCCTTCTCGGCGAAATGCAGCGCCTCGCTGAGGCCCTGCACAAGGCCCGCAATGGCGATCTGGTTGGCCATCTTGGTCATCTGGCCCGCGCCGCTCTCGCCCAAGCGGCGGCAGAGCTTGGCATAAGTGGTGATCACCGGCTCGGCGGCGGCGTAATGCGCGGCATCGCCGCCGCACATGATCGAGAGCTGGCCGTTCTCGGCCCCCGCCTGCCCGCCCGACACGGGCGCATCGACAAAGCCGAACCCCCCCACCTTGGCGGCGTCGTACATCTCGCGCGTGACCTTGGCCGAGACCGTGGTGTGATCGACAAAGACCGTGCCCTCGCCCATGCCGGCAAAGGCCCCGTCGGTGCCGAGGCAGACGCTGCGCAGATCGTCATCATTGCCGACGCAGGCCATCACGAAGTCGGCCCCCTCCGCGGCCTCGCGCGGCGTTGCTGCGTGCCGCCCGCCATGCTCGGCGCCCCAGGCTTCCGCCTTGGCCGTCGTCCGGTTGTAGACGCAGACATCATGTCCCGCCGCCGACAGGTGCCCGGCCATCGGATAGCCCATCACTCCCAGCCCCAGAAATGCCAGTTTTGCCATATCGCGTTCCTCCTCTTGCGTGCCCATTGTTTCGCCCCGGATTTCTGACTATCCCCGAGGGCGATGCAAGCACAAACTCGGAAAGGGCAGTGATGCCGGTGATCCTGAAATGGCTGTTGCGTGTCGCGGGGGGGCTGGTGGCGCTGGCGCTGGTGGCTGTGGCGATCGTCTACATGCTGCTCGCACGCTCGCTGCCAGACTATGACAAGCGGCTTGCCGTGGATGGAATCACCGCACCGGTCGAGATCGTGCGCGACAATGCCAATGTGCCGCATATCTTCGGGGCAAGCGATACCGACACGTTCTTTGGCCTCGGCTATGCCCATGCACAGGACCGGCTTTGGCAGATGACCATGATGCGCCGCACCGTGCAGGGGCGCCTGTCGGAGGTGTTCGGGGCGCGCACCGTCAAGATCGACAGCACGCTGCGGCGGTTCGATCTCTACAACCTCGCGCGCGCCTCGGTGGCGGCGCAGGACGCCACGACGCTCGCCGCGCTCAAGGCCTATTCCGACGGGGTCAACGCGCGGATCACCGAGATCAACCGCGAGGCTTTGGGGCGCGGCGCGCCCGAGCAGTTCCTGTTCAACGCCCCCGTGGCCCCGTGGCAGCCCGCCGATTCCATCGCGCTCATCAAGCTGATGGCGGTGCAGCTTTCGGGCCACCTGAGCGAGGAGGTGCTGCGCGCGCGCACCTCGCTGGCGCTCGATGATTCGGCGCGGCTTGGCGATATCCTGCCCGACGATCCCGGCAGCGGTATCGCCGCACTTCCCGATTATGCCAGCCTCTTTCCCGCTGCGCGCTTTGCTGGCCTTGCCCCGGCGCGGGGGCAAGCCGCCGCCGATCCGCTCTCGCCCTTTCCCGCGCGCGCCTTTGCCGGGGCCTCGAATGGCTGGGCGGCGGCGCCCGCACGCTCGGCCTCGGGCGGCACGCTTCTGGCCAATGATCCTCACCTGGGGTTTTCCGCCCCCGCGATCTGGTATCTGGCGCGGCTGGAACTGGAGACCGGCGGCGTGATCGGCGGCACCATCCCCGGCATCCCCGCCGTGCTCACGGGGCGCAGCGCGCGGCTTGGCTGGGGTCTGACCTCGTCCTATCTCGACGATCAGGACGTGTTCATCGAACGGCTCAACCCCGACGATCCGGGCCAGTATCTCACGCCCGAGGGCTGGGCCCCGTTCCGCACAGCGCGCACCATCATCGAGGTCAAGGGCGAAGACCCCGTCACCCTCACCCTGCGCTGGACCGGGAACGGCCCGGTTCTGCCCGGCAGCCATTATGACCTCGGCGAGATCACGCCGCAGGGGCATGTCGCCGCCGTCGGCTGGACCGCGCTCTCGGACGAGGACACCACGATGACCGCCGCCATGCGGCTGATGCGCGCGCAATCGGTGGCAGGCGCGCTCGATATCATCGGGCTGTTCGTCGCGCCCTCGCAGAACCTCACGCTTGCCGACGAAAGCGGGATCGCGCTGCGCCTCATCGGGGCGATGCCCCGCCGCCATGCCCGCCATGAGACCGAGGGCCGGATGCCGAGCCGTGGCTGGATCGCCGAGAACCGCTGGCAGGGGATGCTGCCCGTGACCGCCAATCCAGAATTCATCGACCCCTCGGGCGGCATATTGGGCAATACCAACAACAAGATCGTCGATCGCCCCTTCCCGATGCATGTCAGCCACCATTGGGGCGACACCCAGCGCATCCATCGCTGGCGCGAATTGATGCAGCGGCGCGCGGTGCATACGCGCGACAGCTTCATCGAGGCGCAGCTTGACACGGTGAGCTTTACCGCGCGCTCGATCCTGCCGCTGATCGGGGCCGATCTGTGGTTCACCGGCGAGGCCGCCCCCGAGGGCACGCCCGAGCGCCTGCGCCAGCGCGCGCTCGACCTGCTGGCCAACTGGAACGGCGAGATGAACGAGCACCTGCCCGAGCCGCTGATCTACGCCGCGTGGATGCGGGCGCTGATGGACCGGCTCATCGAGGACGATCTCGGGCCACTGGCGCGCGAGTTCACGCATCCCAAGCCGGTCTTTATCGAGCGGGTGTTCCGCGATGTGGACGGGGCCTCCGCGTGGTGCGATGTCAGGCAATCCACCGCGCGCGAGACCTGCACCGACATCGCGCGCATGGCGCTCGACGATGCGCTGATCTGGATAACGGAGCGCTATGGCCGTTCGCTCGAAAGCCTGCGCTGGGGCGACGCACACCAGGCCACCCATGACCACCAGACCCTGGGCAAGGTGCCGCTCCTGCGCTATTTCGTCAATATCCGACAATCCACCTCGGGGGGCGACAACACGCTGATGCGCGGGCGCACGCGGGGCGGTGCGGGGGCGGACCCGTTTGCCAATGTGCACGGCGCGGGCTATCGCGGGGTCTATGATTTTGCCGATCCCGACAGCAGCGTGTTCATCACCTCGACCGGGCAATCGGGCCATTTCCTGAGCCGCCATTACGACGACATGGCCCAGCTCTGGCGGCGCGGCGAATATATCCCGATGTCGCTTGACGAGGGCCTTGCCCGCGCGGCGGCGGTGGGGGTGACGGTGCTGATGCCCGCCACCCGGTGATGCGCCCTGCCGTGCTCAGAACCGCGTGGTGAACGCGATCAGCCATTGCGGCATGAGATCGAGCATGGCGGTTTCGATCACCTTGTCGGCCCCGCTCAGGATCATCACGCCGACCAGAAGGAGGGTGATGCCGAAAATCGGCTTGGCGTAGCGCGCGACCGCCTGAAGCCGCGCCTTGCGTCCGGCCAGCGCCTTGCGCGATCCATAGGCAAAGGCAAGGATGGAGGTGGCAACCCCCAGGCCGAACACCAGAAAGATGCCAAAAGCCCCGGCAAGATTCTCGCCCCGGCTCGCAGCCGCGATGGCCACGCCGAGCGTTGGCCCCACGCAGGGTGCCCAGACCAGCCCCAGAAGCGTGCCGATGGCAAACTGCCCGCCGACGCCGTCGCCCGACACCCGGTCGAGCATCCGGTTGCCCCCGCTCACCAGCGGCCCGGCGGCAGTGGCAAAGGCCATCTGCGCTTGCGGCACAATAAACAGCAGTCCCGCCGCCACCAGCAGCATCCCCGCACCGGTGCGCAGCACCTGTTGATCCAGACCGATGGAGAACCCGAAGGCGAGGATCAGGAGGCCGAAGGTCGAAAAGGAAAATACCAGCCCTGCAGCAAGTGCTGCCGGCCCGTATCTGCTCTGACTGACCGCCGAGCCGATCAGGATCGGCAGGATCGGCAAGACGCAGGGATTGAGGATCGTGACCAGCCCCGCAATATAGGCGAGCGCAGCACTACCCATCCGACTTCTCCCCGCCGATGATCCTATCTACCGTGCCCATCACGAAGTCCCGCAGCCGCGTGCGGTCGGTTTCGGCGATCGAGCGGTCCACTTCTGCCGCTCCGTCGAAAATCAGGATGGTCGATTGGCGCGGCACGTTATGGCTGCGCAGGAAGTCCTTGTGCGTGTCGTAATCGAGGCTGACAAAGATCACCTCGTCAAGCGCGGCCTCGCTCTCCAATTCATCCAGGATGGGCTTTTGCACCCGGCAGACCGGACACCATGTCGCGGTCACATCGACCAGTTGCACCCGGCCCTCCGCCTGGGCCTGCTGAAAGGCGTCGCCGGAATAGTCCACCCACTCTGCCTGCGCCGCTGTCGCGGCGAGGGTCATTGCCATGGCGATGCCGGTCAGCATCTTGCCGAGAGTGTTCATCATCATCTCCTGATTTGCGAAATTTCTGTCCGTGCGCCCGACTTATGCGCCAGTGCGGACATCACAACTCACGATTCTGTGAGCGGTGAAACTCAGCAAAAGAAGCGCGTATAATGGCTGTCACAAAGGAATAGCCGCGCCTTCATACGAAAGCGCGGCCTCCTGTTTACAAGCTGTTTGGCTCAGTGCGCCGCCACCACCGCGCGCCGCGTCATCACGCCCACCAGATGCGCGCGATAGGCGCCCGAGCCGTGCAGGTCGGCGATCATGCCGTCGCCCGAGAGCGTCAGCCCATCCAGCGCCTCGGGCGCGAAATTGCCCGATAGCGCCGCCTCGGCCTCGGCCCAGCGGAACACGCCGCCCTCCGACGCGCCGGTGACGGCGACGCGCACGCCGCCCGCATATTTGGCCACGAATACGCCCACGAGCGCAAACCGTGAGGCGGGTTGCTCGAACTTCTGATAGCTCGCCGCCTCGGGCACCGGAAAGCGCACCTCGGTGATGATCTCGCCCTCGTCCAGCACGGTGGCGAACATGCCGTCAAAGAAGTCATCCGCCGCGATCTGCCGGCTCGATGTCACCACCGTGGCCCCCGATGCCAGCACCGCCGCCGGATAGCAGGCGGACGGATCGTTATTGGCAAGGCTGCCGCCCATGGTGCCGCGATTGCGCACCGCCGGATCGCCGATATGCGCGGCCAGCGCGGCCAGCGCCGGATAGGCCCCGGCCCCGGCGGCCACATCCGCGTGGGTGGTGCCGCCACCGATGCAGAGCGCGCCATCGTCGGCGGTGCAGATCCCATTGATCTCGGCCACGCCCGACAGCGCCACCAGCCGCGCAGGCGAGGCCAGCCGCTGTTTCAGCGACGGAATGAGCGTCTGCCCGCCGCCCAGCGCCTGCGCGTCCTCCGCGCCCAGCGCCTTGATCGCATCGGCCAGTGTCGTGGGGCGGTCTATTTCGAATGCATACATGATCGCTCTCCTTACCCTTGCATCGCTTGCCAGACGCGCGACGGCGACAGCGGCATGTCGATATGGGTGATATCCTTGCCACCCGATTGCAGCGCGTCGATAACCGCGTTGACCACCGCGGGCGGGCTGCCGATGGCCCCCGCCTCGCCGCAGCCTTTTACCCCCAGCGGGTTGTGGGTGCAGGGCGTCTGGCAGGAATGATCCACCTGGTAGAACGGCACATCGTCGGCGCGTGGCATGGCGTAATCCATGTAGCTGCCGGTCAGAAGCTGGCCATTCTCGTCATAGGCGCAGGCCTCCAGCAGCGCCTGCCCGATCCCCTGCCCGATCCCGCCATGCACCTGCCCCGAGACGATCATCGGGTTGACCACGTTGCCGAAATCGTCGGCGGCGGCAAAGCGCTCGATGGTCACGCGGCCGGTATCGGGATCGACCTCCACCTCGCAGGCATAGGCCCCGGCGGGATAGGTAAAGTTCGCCGGATCATAAAACGCCGTCTCCTCCAGCCCCGGCTCCAGATCGCCCAGCGGATAGTTGTGCGGCACGTAAGCCGCCAGCGTGACATCGCCCCAGGCCACGGATTTATCCGTGCCCGCGACGCTGAATTTGCCATCCTTCAACTCGATATCGCCCTCGGCGGCCTCCATCAGGTGGGCCGCTATCTTGCGCGCCTTGTTGATGATCTTCTCGGTGGCGCGCACCATCGCGCTGCCGCCCACCGCCAGGCTGCGAGAGCCATAGGTACCCATGCCCATCGGCGAATTGGCGGTATCGCCATGCACGATCTCGACCATGTCGGCGTCGATGCCGATCATCTCCGAGATGACCTGCGCAAAGGAGGTCTCGTGCCCCTGCCCGTGGCTGTGGCTGCCGGTCATGACCGTGAGGCCCCCGGTGGCATTCACCCGCACCGTGGCGCTCTCGTATAGGCCTGCGCGCGCGCCCAACTGCCCGACAAGGTTCGACGGCGCGATGCCGCAGGCCTCGATATAGCAATTGACGCCAAGTCCACGCAGGCGGCCCTTGGCCTCGCTCTCCTTGCGCCGTGCGGCAAAGCCCTTGAGATCGGCGATCTCTTCGAGCTTGTCCATCGTGGCGTTGTAATCGCCGGTGTCATATTCCACCGCCACGGGCGTGGCATAGGGAAACTCGGTGATGAAGTTCTGCCGCCTGAGCGCGATGGGATCGACGCCCAATTCGCGCGCCGCCTTGTCGATCACGCGCTCAAGCTGATAGGTCGCCTCGGGCCGCCCCGCGCCGCGATAGGCATCGACCGGCACGGTATTGGTGAACACCGCCTTGACGTTCACGTAGATGAGCGGCGTGCGGTAATTTCCAGCCATCAGCGTGCCATGCAGCCATGTCGGCACCGAGGGCGCGAAAGTGCTGAGGTAAGCCCCCATATTCGCATGGGTATCGGTGCGGATAGCGGTAAAGTTGTTCTCGGCATCAAGCGCGAGTTCGATCCTGGTCACATGGTCGCGGCCATGCGCGTCGGTCATGAACGCCTCGGAGCGCGAGCAGGTCCATTTCACCGGACGGTTGAGCGCCTTGGCGGCAAAGGTGCAGAACGCCTCCTCGGCATAGTGGAAAATCTTCGATCCGAACCCGCCGCCCACATCGGGGGCCACCACGCGCAGCTTGTGCTCGGGGATGCCCAGAACAAAGGCCCCCATCAGCAGCCGGATCACATGCGGGTTCTGGCTGGTGGTGTAGAGTGTCGAATCGCCCGTCGAGCGGTTGAAATCGCCCACCGCCACGCGCGGCTCCATCGGGTTGGCAATGAGGCGGTTGTTGACCAGTTCCAGCGTGGTGACATGCGCGGCCTTCTCAAAGGCCTCGTCCACCGCCGCCTTGTTCTCCTCGACAAAGCCCCAATCGTAGCAAAGATTGCTGGTCAATTCGTCATGCACCTTGGGCGCGCCCTCCTTGAGCGCCGCCTTCATATCGACGACCGCCGGCAATTCCTCGATGTCCAATTCAATCGCCTCGGCAGCATCGCGCGCCTGCTCGCGGGTCTCGGCCACCACGGCGGCGATGGGGTCGCCGACATGGCGCACCTTGCCCTGTGCCAGCACCGGGTGCCCCGGCTCCTGCATCACCTCGCCAAAGCGGTCGGTCACCTGCCAGCCACAGGGCAGCCCGCCGACGCCCTCGAAATCCTTGCCGGTAAAGATGCGGATCACACCCGGCATCGCCTCGGCGGCACTGGTATCGACCGATGTCAGCCGCCCATGCGCCACGTCCGAGCGCAGGAAATGCACATAGGCCTGCCCGCGCAGGTTGATATCATCGGTGTAATTGCCTGTGCCGGTCAGAAACCGCACGTCCTCGCGCCGCTTGGTGCTGGCGCCAATGCCTCCGTCTTTCGGCATGTCTCATCCTCCCTGAATGCTCCGGGGCTTCCCCCGTCAAAACCCGTTGCGCTTCATCTTGCCCGAAATACTCCGGGGGAGCGCCGCAGGCGCGGGGGCAGCGCCCCCATGTCTTCGCTTATTCCGCGGCGATCCGGCTCACATCCTGTCCGGACGCCGCCATGATCGCCTTGACGATATTATGATAGCCCGTGCAGCGGCAGATATTGCCTTCCAGATAGTCCCGCACCTCGGCCTCCGTGGGCGTCGGGTTCTCGGCCAGAAGTGCTGCCGCCGACATCACCATCCCCGGCGTGCAAAAGCCGCATTGCAGCCCGTGATGCTCGCGGAACGCGGCCTGGATCGGGTGCAGCGTGCCATCGGGCTCGGCCATGCTCTCGATGGTGCGCACTTCCGCGCCCTCGGCCTCGGCGGCGAACATGGTGCAGGCCTTCACCGCCTTGCCATCCACATGCACCACGCAGGCCCCGCACTGGCTGGTGTCACAGCCGACATGCGTGCCCGTCAGGCCCAGGTTCTCTCTGATGAAATCCACAAGCAGCGTGCGGCCTTCGATCTGGCCCTTCGCTTGCTTGCCGTTCACGGTCATTGTGACCTCTGGCATCGGTTCCTCCCGGTTGCTTTGTTACGTGGCTCCCTGCCGCAGAGCCTAGCGCCGATTTCGCAAAACTCAATTGATAGTTCGGCCTAAGTGCCGCCTCAGCCGCGCGGGGCGCGCCGGGGCTGCGGGCGCGTGGGGATTTCCTTGAGAAGCCCCCCCACCCCCATCGCTTCGATTTCCTCTGCGCCGCAAGGCAGCCCGCAGGCCACTCGCGCCAGCACCCAATCCGCGCCATGCAGGACGGGCGAGCGCGCGCTCCCCGGCAGGCCGATCACCGGCTTGTTGCCGATCCGGCCCAGAAACAGCAGGTTGCCGGGATCGACCGGCATGCCGAACCGCTCCACAACGCCCCCCGCCGCACGCAGCGCCTGCGGGGCGGTATCATGGGGGTCGGACGTGGCCGAAGCGGTGAGAATCAGCACGATCTCGCCCGCCGCCGCCGCGATCTCGCGCGCCAGCGGGGCCACGTCATGGGCGCAGACCACCGTGCCCGCCATCTCCATGCCAAGATTGGTGACTCGCGCCTCGATCGCCTCCACCCCCTTGGTGCCCGGCCCGCCGGGGGTGTCGGTCACAATGAGGCTCGCCGTGCGATAGCGCGCCACGGCCAGCCGCACCGCGCCGCCCGCCACATCCGCCGCCTGCGCCACGCTGGCCTCGGGCACGCCATAGGCGATGATCTTGACCGTGGCGACCATGCCGCCCGCGCGGATTTGGTGGGCGGGCGGCACCGTCGCCACCGTGATCATCGGATCGACCGCGTTCGCGGCGTTGACCCTCCCCGCATCGAGCGTGACCACACCCGCCCGCGCGGCCATGAGGTTCACCCGCCCCGTGAACGGGGCCGAGAGGGTCAGCCCCTCCGCCCCTTCGGCCAGCGCGCGCGCGAGCCGTTCGGCGGCGGCGTCCTCGTGCATGTCCCCCGGATCGAGCCGCGCCACAGTGACTTCGGCGTAGCCCGCCGCCCGCAGCGCCGCGACCTCCGCCGCGCCCAGCACCGCGCCCTTGCGCAACCGCCCCGAGGCCACATGCTCGGAATGGGCAAGGATCGCGCCTTGGGCCTCGGCCACCGGCACCGGGCCGAACCTCATTCCCCGCGCCTCAGCACGCCGATCATCTCGGCCAATATGCTCACCGCGATCTCGGCCGGTCCCGCCGCCCCGATATCGAGGCCGATGGGGCCATGAATGCGCGCGATCTCGGCTGCGGTGACTCCCGCCGCCTCCAGCCGCGCCACCCGCTTGGCATGGGTCCGCGTCGATCCCAGCGCGCCGATATAGAACACCCCCGCGCGCAGGCCCTCGGAAATCGCCGGATCATCCAGCTTCGGATCATGGGTCAGCAGCACCAGCGCCGTGCGCGCATCGCACCCAACCGCGCGCAGCACTTCGTCGGGCCAGTCATGCATCAGCCGCGTGCCGGGGAACCGCGCAGGCGTGGCAAAGCTCTCGCGCGGGTCGATCACCACCGGGTCAAACCCCGCGATGCGCGCCATCGGCACGAGGGCTTGGGCAATATGCACCGCGCCCACGACGATCAGGCGCAGCGGCGGGTTGTGAATGGCCACAAACGTCTCGCCATCCGCCTCCATCCCCGAACGGTCCATGCGAAACCGCTCGGCATACCCCTCACGCTCCAGCCGCCGCCCCCCCGGCCCGGTCACATAGGCCACCGGCTCGCGGGCGGCCCGCGCCGCGACCAGTTGGGCCAGAAGCGCCTCGGGGATCACGGCACCCACCGGCTCCACCAGCACCCTTATCGTGCCGCCACAGGCCAGCCCCACGGCAAAGGCATCGCCATCCGAGACCCCGTATTCCAGCATCACCGCCTTGCCCGCCTCGATCGCATCCAGCGCCTCGACCACCACCGCGCCCTCGACACAACCGCCCGAGACCGACCCGGCGATCTCGCCCGCGCCGGAAATCGCCAATTGGCTCCCCACCCGGCGCGGCGCGCTGCCCCAGGTCTCGACCACCGTGGCCAGCGCCGCCCCTTTGCCCGCCCGGTGCCAGGCAAGCGCCGTCTCGGGTATGTCGTCAAAGCGGTCCATCACCCCCCCATCGCGGCCATCAGCCGCGCCTTCTCGCCGCCATCCTCGCCGCGCGACAGCGCCTCGGCAAGCTCTTCCAGCGTGGCCACCGAATGCCCGGCGCGGAAGGCATCGACATGCGGCAGCATCGCGCGGATGCCCGCCGCGCGCGGCGCGAACCCCTCCCACCGCAAGAGCGGGTTGAGCCAGATCAGGCGGCGCGCCGAGAGGTGCAGCCGCTCCATCTCGCGGCTGAGTTGCCCCGCCTCCTCGCGGTCGAGTCCGTCGGTGATCAGCAGAACCACCGCGCCCGCGCCCATCACCCGGCGTGACCAGTCGCGGTTGAAGTCGTGCAGCGCCGCGCCGATCCGCGTGCCGCCCTCCCAATCCTGCGCCTCGCGCCCGGCGGCGGCAAGGGCGGCATCCACATCGCGCGTGGCCAGATGCCGGGTGATATTCGTGAGCCGCGTGCCAAAGGTAAAGGCATGGACCCGCGCCCAGCCCGCCCCCTTGTGATTGGCGACAGCGTGGAGAAAGTGCAAAACCATCCGGCTATATTGGCTCATCGAGCCGGAAATATCGCAAAGCACCACAAGATTAGGCCAACGCTCGCGCGGGGCCTTGCGGTGCAGGCGGCGCAGCTCGCCCCCCCGCCGCAGCGCCGCGCGCAGGGTCGCGCGCGCGTCCAACCTGCTCCCATGCGGATCGGCAATCCCGCGCCGCGACGGCAACGGGCGCACCGGCAGGGTGAGGCGCGCCAGCATCCGCTTGGCCTCTGCCATCTCGGCGGTGGACATCTGCTCGAAATCGAGCCGCCGAAGCCGCTCCTCGCGCGACATGGTGGCCGTCGCGTCGATCTCGATCACCGTCTCCTCGCCCGCTTCCTCGCCCGTCTCGGGCGGGGCGCGGTCCACCCCGTCAAGCAACGCCTCGGCGGCGCGTTTCTCGGCGGGGGCGGCGGCGCGATCCTCCTGCACGCCGCGAATGGCGGGCAGCATCATCGCCATCATATGCTCCATATAGCGCGGATCGCGCCAGTAGAGCCGGAAAATTTGCGCGAAAACAAGCAGATGCTCTGGCCGCGTCACAAGACAGGCGCGCAGCGTGTAGTAGAAATCCAGCCGCGAGGTAAAGCCCACGGCGGCCACCGCGCGCACCGCCTCGATCACCCGACCGGGGCCAACGGGCAGGCCTGCGGCGCGCAAGGCCCGCGCGAAATGGGTGATGTTGTGGACGAGCTTGGGGTCGTCCGGCAGATCGAGCGGGGCGTATTCTGTCATAGCGCGCGGTGGGGGCGCTGCCCCCACACCCAAGGAGTATTTCGGCCAAGAAGAAACATCAGGCGGGATCGAGCGTGGCGCGCGCCTCGTCCAGTATCCGCTTGGCCTCGGAGCCCTGCATCCGCGCGATGTCGTCCTGGTATTTCAGCACCGCGCCCAGCGTATCGGCGATCACCTCGGGGCTAAGACTGACCACGTCGAGCGCGAGCAGGCACTTGGCCCAGTCGATGGTCTCCGCCACGCCCGGTTTCTTGAACAGATCCTCGGTGCGCAAGGCTTGCACGAAGGCCACCACCTCGCGGCTGAGCGTCTCGGATGCCTCCGGCGCGCGGGCGCGCAGGATCTCGATCTCGCGGGTGAAATCGGGGTAATCGACCCAGTGATAGAGGCAGCGGCGTTTCAAGGCGTCATGCACCTCGCGGGTGCGGTTGGAGGTCAGGATCACGATGGGCGGCTCGGGCGCGTGGATCGTGCCCAGCTCGGGGATCGTCACCTGATAGTCGCTGAGCGCCTCCAGCAGGAACGCCTCGAACGGCTCGTCGGTGCGGTCGATCTCGTCGATGAGCAGCACCGGCGCGCCGCCGGGTTGCGGGCGCATGGCCTGCAAGAGCGGGCGCTCGATCAGGAATTCCTCGGTGAAAAGCGCGTCTCCGAGTTCGCCCCGGTCCACCCCGCCTGCCGCCTCGGCGGTGCGGATGGCGATCATCTGATGGGCGAAGTTCCACTCGTAGACGGCGGTCGCGGCATCAAGCCCCTCATAGCATTGCAGCCGGATCAGGCGGCGGCCCAGCGCGGCGCTGAGCGTCTTGGCGATCTCGGTCTTGCCGGTGCCGGCCTCGCCCTCCAGAAACAAGGGCCTGCCCAGTTTCAGCGCCAGATAGGCCACCGTGCCCAGCGCGCGCCCACAGACATAGCCCTGCGCGCCCAGCATCTCCTGCACGCCGTCGATGGATTGGGGAATGTTCACCTGCCTGCCCTCCGCTCACCCTGCCTTGGCATAGACGTGCATCGCCTGCCCGGTGCGGTCAAGGGGCGCGCCCTGCCCCGCGCGCGGATGCGCCCGCAGAATGCCCCCGGATTTTCCAAAGTTTCGCCCCAATCGGGCGGCAGGTTGGCAGATGCAAGCGGGCCCAAGACCCGCGCCGGGGCAGTGGGTTACAGACAAGGTCAGATCGAATGCAGGACATCAGCGACATCACCAGAACCGATCTTTCGGGGCTAGACTGGCAGGAGTGGCTCGGTCAGGCCGAGGAGGCGGTGGGCGATGCGGGCTACACGCAGCCGCTCGGCTCTGACCATGCCGCGCTCTTTTGCGAGCGCAAGCCGGTGCTGCTGGTCAGTTTCGAGACGTTCGACCGGCTTGATACTCTCTCCGACAAGGGCCAGCTCTTTGGCTGGACCATGATGCAGGCGCTGGGCTGGTCGCATCTGTGCCTGCTGAGCCGGCGCGATACCTGGTTTCGCGACGCGCTTGTCTATGGCTATTTCGACCGGCTGGTCGATGACGGGTTCTTTGACGAGTTCGAGCAGGTGATCTTTTACGGGGCCGGGGCCTGCGGCTATGCCGCCGCCGCCTTCTCGGTCGCCGCACCCGGTGCCAAGGTGCTGATGCTACGCCCGCAGGCGACGCTCGATCCGCGGGTGGCGGAATGGGATGATCGTTACCTCGCGATGCGCCGCACCTCGTTCACCGACCGCTACGGCTATGCCCCCGACATGCTCGACGCGGCGGCAAACGCGGTGCTGCTTTATGATCCCGAAATCGAGCTTGATGCCATGCATTCGGCGCTCTTCAACCGCGCCAATGTGCTGCGCTTTCGCACCCGCCATCTCGGCTATTCCATCGAAGAGACCCTCGCCCGCCTCGGCGTGCTGCCGCGTATCCTCGCACAGTTGAGCGCGGACAAGCTCAGCTGCCACAGCCTCGCACAGCTCTGGCGCGCGCGGCGCAACGACCAGGGATATCTCTTCCCGCTGCTGCGCCGTCTCGTCACCGAGCAGCGCGACGGGCTCATCGTGCCGTTCTGCACCAACGTGCTGGGGCGGCGACGCGGCGGGCCGCGCTACCGCAACGCGCTCAACGCCGCCGAGGCGCGGCTGGCGGAACAGCGCGGCTAGCACTGGCGCAGGCGCGCGCGATTGTGTAAGCGCTCGGCCCATGACCCAGAGCCTCACGATCCGCCGCCCCGATGACTGGCACCTGCACCTGCGCGATGGCGCGATGCTGGCCGCCGTCCTGCCCGAGAGCGCGCGCCACTTCGCCCGCGCCATCATCATGCCCAACCTCGTGCCGCCGGTGGTCACGGGACAGGATGCCGCCGCCTACCGCGCGCGCATCATGGCCGCCCTGCCCGAGGGCGCAGACTTCACCCCGCTGATGACGCTCTACCTGACGGAGGAGACCGACGCGCGCGAAGTGGCCGCCGCCCATGCGTCGGGCCTCATTACCGCCGTCAAGCTCTACCCGGCAGGTGCCACCACCAATTCCGCAAGCGGCGTGCGCGATTTCAACGCGGCGCGCCCGGTGCTGGAGACGATGGCCGAGATCGGCCTGCCGCTCTGCGTGCATGGCGAGGTGACCGACCCGGAGATCGACATTTTCGACCGCGAGGCGGTGTTCATCGACCGTGTGCTCGATCCCCTCCGCCGCGCCGTGCCGGGGCTGCGCGTGGTGATGGAGCATGTCACGACAAAGGACGCAGTGGCCTATGTCACCTCGGAGCCCCGCGACCTCGCCGCCACCATCACCACCCACCACCTCGTTATCAACCGCAACCATATCCTCGTGGGCGGGATCAAGCCGCATTACTACTGCCTGCCCGTGGCCAAGCGCGAGGAACACCGCCTCGCCCTGCGCGCGGCGGCAACCTCGGGCGATGCGATGTTTTTCCTCGGCACCGACAGCGCACCCCATACCGATCCGTTGAAGGAAAGCGCCTGCGGCTGCGCGGGCTGCTTCACCGCGCCCAACACCCTCTCGATCCTCGCCCATGTGTTCGAGCAGGAGGGCGCGCTCGACCGGCTCGAGGGCTTCACTTCGCTGAACGGCCCCGCCTTCTACCGCCTGCCCGCCAACGAGGCGCGGATCACGCTGACCAAGGGCGACCGTGTCACCTACCCGTCAAAGATCGAGACCGGCGACGGCCCCGTGACCGTTTTCGATCCCGGCTTCGCGCTGCATTGGCGCGTAAGCTAAGCGTCATCTTGCCCCAAATATCCCCGCCGGAGGCATCAAACCTCTTCGCCCTACGCAACAAGGACCGCCCGATGATCCCCGCCACCTACCCCCCGAAGGACGAGATCGCCCGCCTCACCGCCCGGATGCTGCTTGAAATCGGCGCGGTGCATTTCAACGCGGCCACCCCCTTCACGCTCGCCTCCGGCCTGCCCTCGCCCACCTATATCGACTGCCGCAAGCTCATCAGCTATCCGCGCATCCGTTCCACGCTGATGGATTTCCTCACCATCACCGTGATGCGCGAGGCGGGATTCGAGGCGTTCGACAATATCGCAGGCGGCGAGACGGCGGGCATTCCCTTTGCCGCGCTGGTGGCCGAGCGCATGGCGCTGCCGATGACCTATGTGCGGAAAAAACCCAAGGGCTACGGGCGCAATGCCCGCATCGAGGGCGCGATGACGGAGGGGCAGCGCGTGCTTTTGGTCGAGGATCTCACCACCGATGGCGGATCAAAGCTGAGCTTCGTCGATGCCATCCGCGAGACCGGGGCGACATGCGCGCACACCGCCGTCATCTTCTATTACGGCATTTTCCCCGAGACCGAAAAGACGCTGGGCGATCACGGTGTGGCGCTGCATCATCTCTGCACATGGCGCGACGTGCTGGCCGAGGCGCGCGCACAAGCGAGCTTTGACGCCGCCACGTTAAGGGAGGTCGAATCGTTTCTCGACGATCCGCGCGGCTGGCAGGCGGCGCATCGCGGCTGAGCGGCGCGGGCGCGGGCGGGGCCACGCGCAAAAATCCTTGGCTGCGGCATGGTTGCCACGGCGCGGGGTGACACCACCCATATGTTGCGTCATTCAGCCGGTTTGTGGCATTATATGGTGATCGTCACCGGGGCGTGCTTATCCACAGAGATATACATTTTGCCCCCCGCCCGCGCCCGGCGTTATGCCGTTTGGCCAAAGATCAGGACAGAGCAGCATCCATGAACGAGATCAGCATCTTCAATCCGACCGGGGCCGAGATCGAGGCCGCCGAGAGCGTGCCGCATTCGATTGAGGCCGAACAGCAGCTTCTTGGCGCCATCCTGACCAATAACGACATTTTCGACCGCGTGGCCGCGATCATCGGGCCGCAGCATTTTTACGATCCCGTCCATGCCCGTATCTTCGAGACGGCAGCGGCGCGCATCAACCGCAACGCGCTGGCCTCGCCGGTGACGCTGCGCGCCTTTCTCGAAGAGGATGAGGGGCTGAAGGAACTCGGCGGCCCGGCCTATCTCGTGAAGCTCGCCGGGGCCGCGATCTCGACCTATGCCGCGCGCGATTACGCGCGGATGATCTATGATCTGGCGATCCGGCGCGAGCTGATCGCGCTCGGCCACGATATCGCCGCCCGCGCCGCCCGCGTCGAAATCAGCAGCGAGCCCGCCGACCAGATCGTGGAGGCCGAGCAGAAGCTCTACCAGCTTGCCGAACAGGGCAAGTCCGATACCGGCTTTCAAAGCTTCCTCAAAGCGGTCAAGGATGCCGTCGATGTTGCCAATGCCGCCTATCAGCGCGAGGGCGGGCTGGCGGGGCTGGCCACCGCGCTCGACGACATGGATCAGAAGCTCGGCGGGCTGCACCGCTCCGACCTCCTGATCCTCGCCGGGCGGCCCTCGATGGGCAAGACCTCACTCGCGACCAACATCGCCTTCAACATCGCCAAGGCCTATCGCAAGGGCACCCTGCCCGATGGCACCACCGGCACCGTCGATGGCGGCGTGGTGGGGTTTTTCTCGCTCGAGATGTCGGCCGAACAGCTTGCCAGCCGCATCCTCGCCGAGGCGTCGGAAATCCCCTCGCACAAGATCCGCCGCGGCGACATGGACGAGGACGAGTTCCGCCGCTTCGTCGAGGCGGCGAAATCGCTCGAATCCTGCCCGCTCTTCATCGACGACACCGCCGCCATCCCGATCAGCCAGCTTGCGGCGCGCGCGCGGCGGCTCAAGCGCACCCACGGGCTTGACCTGTTGATCGTGGATTACCTGCAACTGGTGCGCGGCACCGCCCAGAATCGCGTGCAGGAGATCGGCGAAATCTCGATGGGTCTCAAGGCCATCGCCAAGGAGCTCGACATTCCGGTTCTGGCGCTGTCGCAGCTCTCGCGGCAGGTCGAGAGCCGCGAGGACAAGCGCCCGCAACTGTCGGACCTGCGCGAATCGGGCTCGATCGAGCAGGATGCCGACGTGGTGATGTTCGTGTTCCGCGAGGTCTATTACAAGGAACGCGAGAAACCGGGTGATCACGAGATGGACAAGATGGCCGAGTGGCAGGAGGCCATGGCGCGGCTGCACGGCAAGGCCGAGGTCATCATCGGCAAGCAGCGCCACGGCCCCATCGGCACGGTCGAGCTGAGCTTTGAGGAACAGTTCACCCGCTTCGGCAATCTGGTGAAACCATGGCAGCAGGGTGCGGGCGGGGATATCTAGGGGGCGGCACCGGACAGATGGTGGCCCAAGGATGATCCGGCCTGTCATGCTCCGCAATGCGGGGCGGCAGGCGTCGTGAAGGGCCTGTTGGGGACGCTCAAGGCAAAGCCCCCTTGCGTGGAACAAGGCGCGCTTGCGCGCCGCCGCGCATCGCCGGGCCGCCCCCCCGGCACGGCGATTTGGCTGCAACCTGCCTCATTCTCTGAGGTTTTTCGGATTTGGCACGATAAAGCGCACCCAAACCGACGTTGGATCGCCGCACCGCGGCCCGTCGATGCGCGGCTTCTGCGAATGGCGGCAACAGGCCATACGCGTTCCCCGCGATCAGAGCACCGCACGCATCATGCCGAGCGCCAGCGCGGCGATCACTAGCCCTGCCGCGATCTCCAGCAGCGTGAGCGCGCGGGCAAGGCCCTGACCCTCGGAAGTGGCCAGCCGCGCCAGCACGCCCTCGCGCAGCGTGACCGAGGCTAGCGCCACCGCCACCGTCACGCTCGCCGTGCCGATCCCCATGACAAAGGCCCCGAGGATACCCGCCGCCTCGATCCCCAGCCGCCAGGTGAGAATGAGAAGGAACAGCGCGCCGGTGCAGGGCCGGATCGCCACCGCGGCGATGAGCGCCGCCGCATCGCGCCAGGAGGCCACGCGCGCGGCCTCGTCGGGCGTGGGGCCGTGGCGATGGCCGCAGGTGGCGCAGGCGTGGCCGTGGCCATGGTTGTCGTCATGCCGCCCCGCACGCCACCAGCGCCGCAGCCCGCGCAAGCAAAGCCACGCCCCCACCGCCGCAATCGCGGCATAGCTTGCCGGGGCCATCAGCCGCTCGGCGACCCCGGTCATCTGCTGGCGCGTCACGTCAAAGACGAGCACCCCGGCATAGACCATCACCACCGCGCTTGCCGCCTGCGCAAGGCTCGACGCCAGAGCCAGTGCCGAGAGCCGCCACGCGCCCACCCGCGCCGCCATGCCATAGCCGCCCACCAGAAGCTTGCCATGCCCCGGCCCCGCCGCGTGAAAGAAGCCGTAGGCGAAACACAGCCCCATCAGCCCCGCCATCGCCCCCGGCTCGCCCGCGCGCAAGGCCCGCAACAGCCGCGCCATCGCCTGTTGCGTCTCGGCCTGACCGGCGCGCGCCCATGCCCCAAGCTCTGCCGCGCCGCCCATGCCCCAAAGCCACACCGCCGCCGCCAGCACCGCAAGCGCAGCCCCGCTCAGGACGGCGCGCGGCACGAGATCGCCATGATGTCGGAGAAAATATTGCCAACCTCGACGCCGGAATATTGCTCCTCGGCGGAAAGCTTGGCCACCATGTCGCGAAACGCGCGCTGGCTCTCGTCAAGATCGGGCTCGGTGATCGCATAGGCGCAGCCCTCGGGCAGCACCACCGGCCCGGCGAGGGTATATTCAACGAAATAGGTGGGATCATAGGGCTCTACCCGCAGCCCGTCGGCGGGCACTGGCCCGAAACTGCGGCGATGGCTGGCCACGATCCGGCCTGCCTCGATACGGATATCGGTGGGCACGGGATGGTCGAGCGCGATCTTGTCGCCGCCCGCGGTCAGGTAGAGATCGCCCTCGAACCCGTCGGGCCATTCCACGAGGTCAAACCCCTTGAGGCGGGCCAGTTCCGCGCTGGTCAGCGCGCCGTCGCCATCGGGATCAAGCCCCATATCGGCAAAGATCAGCAGCGAGAAGAAATCATCATAGCGCCAGGTCACCTCGACGCCGGTCAAATTACCCGCGCCGTCATCCTCGAACCTGAGCGCCACATCGACAAAGACATGCGGATGCGCGTCCAGGGGGGCGGCGATCACGAGGGCGGCGGCGGTGGCAAGGGCGCGGTGGAACATGAGACCGGTTTATGGCATGGACCGGCCCGCCTGCAAGGCGGGACCGGTCGCGCAGCGGGGACCACTCGCGGAAAGCCGCGCATGGAGCCGGTGAGGCGTGATGGGGAGATTGGCCCCACGAGACAAGCCGCGCGGTCGCTGGGCCGGGGACCAGCGATGCAACAGTGGTAAATGCCACTTTATGCCAGCCAAATCCGTGTGACACCGATAGAATGCGCGCCTTCTCCAAATCGCTAGGCCGCGGGACGGCGTCATGCCGCAGGCATGCCTTTGGCATGACGATCGCGCGGCGCCCTTTGGGCTTGATTCCGCGCGGGGGACAATAAGCCAGTGTCCCCTCCAAGCCATTGACCCTCTCCCTCAGATCGCCATGTCGTCGCGGTGGATGAGCGGCCCGCGCGGGGCGTGGCCGAGGGCATCCTCGATCTGGTCCGAGCGCAGCCCGGCAATCCGCGTGGCATCGGCGGCATCATAGCGGGTCAGGCCCTGCCCCAGCACGCGGCCCGCCTCATCGGCCAGCTCCACCGGGTCGCCGCGCCCGAACGCGCCGTCAACGGCGCTCACCCCGGCGGGCAGCAGGCTGCTGCCGCGCCCGAGCGCCTGCGCCGCGCCTGCATCGACGGTGATCCGCCCGCGCGGCTTCATCGCGGCGATCCAGGCCTTGCGCTTTTGCTGCGGGTCGCCCTGCGCGGCAAACCAGGTGGCGCGCGCGCCCTGCGCCAGCGCCGCGAGCGGGTGATCCAGGTCGCCGCGCGTGATCGCCATCGCGCAGCCCCCGGCGGTGGCGGTGCGCGCGGCCATCACCTTGGTTTTCATGCCGCCCTTGGACAGGCCCGAGCCGGCATCGCCCGCCATCGCCATGATCTCGGCGGTGATACCCGCGACCTGCGGGATATGGCGCGCCGATGGGTCTGTCTGCGGGTTGGCGGTATAAAGCCCGTCGACATCCGACAACAGCACCAGAACATCCGCCCCCGCCGTCACCGCCACCTGCGCCGCCAGCCGGTCATTGTCGCCATAGCGAATCTCGTCGGTGGCCACGGTGTCGTTCTCGTTGACGACGGGTACCACGCCAAGGCGCAAGAGCTGATCGAGCGTGGCGCGCGAATTGAGATAGCGGCGGCGGTTCTCGCTATCCTCGAGCGTCACCAGCACCTGCGCCGCGCGGATATCGTGCCGCGCCAGCGCCGCCTCATAAGCCCCGGCAAGGCGGATCTGCCCGACCGCCGCCGCCGCCTGGCTCTGCTCCAGCGAAAGCGCGCGTGCAGGCAGGCCGAGCAGCGCGCGCCCCAGGGCAATCGAGCCCGAGGAGACCAGCACCACATCCGCCCCCTGCCCGCGCAAGCCCGCCACATCTGCGGCGAGCGAGGCAAGCCAGCCTTCGCGCAAGGCCCCGCTGTCGCGATCCACCAGAAGCGCCGAGCCGATCTTGACGACGACGCGGCGCGCGTCGCCTAAGGCTGCCACGGGGTGCCCTCGTCTGCCTGGGCTGCGGCGATCTCGTCATCGCTGTCGCGGCGGCGGCGGGTGCGGCTCTCGCCGATCTCGGCGCGCAGGGCGCGCAGCACCTCCGCAACCCCCTCGCCCGACACCGCCGACATCAGCATCACCGGCCCGCCGCTGGCCTCTTGCAACTCATCGCGCAAAAAGGCGCGTTCCTCGGGGTCGAGCGTGTCGATCTTGCTCAGCACCGTCACCCGCGTCTTGTCGGCCAGCCCCGCGCCATAGGCCTCGATCTCGTCGATAATCGTCCGGTAATCGGCCACCGGATCGCCCGAGGAGCCATCCACCAGGTGCAGAAGCGCCGCGCAGCGCTCGACATGGCCGAGAAACAGATCGCCAAGGCCACGCCCTTCGGATGCGCCCTCGATCAGGCCGGGAATGTCGGCCACCACGAATTCGGCCCCGTCGATGCCCACCACGCCAAGATTGGGGTGCAGCGTGGTGAACGGGTAATCGGCCACCTTGGGCCGGGCATTCGAGGTGGCGGCGAGAAAGGTGGATTTGCCCGCATTGGGCAGGCCCAGAAGCCCGACATCGGCGATGAGCTTCAGCCGCAGCCAGATCGTGCGCTCGACACCGGGCTGGCCGGGATTGGCGCGGCGCGGGGCCTGGTTGGTGGAGGTCTTGAACCGCAGGTTGCCCCAGCCGCCATTGCCGCCATGCGCGAGTTCGATCACCTGCCCCACCTCGGTCATGTCGGCGATCACCGTCTCCTCGTCCTCTTCGAGGATCTCGGTGCCCACGGGCACGCGCAGCACGATGTCATCGCCGCTCGCCCCGGTGCGCTGACGCCCCATGCCGGGGCGGCCATCCACGGCAAAGAAATGCTGTTGATAGCGAAAGTCGATGAGCGTGTTGAGCCCGTCCACCGCCTCGACACGGACCGAGCCGCCATTGCCGCCATCGCCGCCATCGGGGCCGCCGAACTCGATATATTTCTCGCGCCGAAAGCTGATACAGCCCGCGCCGCCGCTGCCAGAGCGGATATATACTTTCGCGAGGTCGAGGAATTTCATCGTCTGTCCTTTCGCCGCGTCGCCCGCGCGCGGCCCTCAGCCCATCTTGCGGCTATAGGTCCATGTGGGCACACAGGCCCCGCGCGCGACGCAGTAGGTTTCGGCATCCCCAAGATACTGAAACCCGCAATTCGTCAAGACCCGCGCCGAGGCGGTGTTGTCCTGGAACACGCTGGCAAACACGGTGCGCGCGGCGTGGGGGTTGGCGGACAAAAGCGCCTCGACCGCCGCCGAGGCGATACCGGTGTTCCACCAGGCGGGCGCGACCCAATAGGCGATCTCGGACTGGCCGGTATCGACGCGGCTGAGGCCGACAAGCCCCATCACCTCGGACCCGCCCGTGGCCCCGCCCGTGCGGGTGCCGTCGATGGCCCAGATATCCTCGATCCGGTTCTCGGCATGGGCGCGCGCGATCAGCGCCTCGGCGGCACCGGGCGGATAGGGATGGGGAATTGTGGGGGTGGCCCGCGCCACCCGGATATCGCCCGCGTTCATCGCAATGAGCCCGGCATCCGAGCCGCGCAGCGGGCGCAGGTCGAACCGCTCGGTTGCGATCATCGGCTGGTCGATCACCGTCTCGTAAGCCATGCGCTCCTCCTTTCGCATGATGCGTGCCCCGTTCAGATGGGGGGGCGCGCCGTTGTCACAAGCCTTGCCGATGCCCTCCGCACCGGAACGTGACGCGAATTTTACCGAAATTCCACCAATCCCCTGCCTGACACGGCACCTGCCTGACACGGCAAGGGGGACCGGCGCGTGCCGATCCCCCCTCATGGTCGTTGTCATGTGCCGGGTTCGGCTTATTCAGCGGCCTCCGCCATTGGCAGCACGGAAATGAACGTGCGGCCCTTGAGCCCCTTGTGAAAGGTCACGGCCCCCGTGGTCACGGCGAACAGCGTGTGATCCTTGCCTTGGCCCACGCCATCGCCCGGCCAGAACTTGTTGCCGCGCTGGCGCACGATGATGTTGCCGGGGATCACGGCCTCGCCGCCATATTTCTTGACGCCGAGACGACGGCCCGCCGAATCGCGCCCGTTGCGGGATGACCCGCCTGCCTTCTTATGTGCCATCTCGTCTCTCCTTAGCCCTTGGTCAGCTCTTTGGCCTGCTCGATCCAGCCTTCACGCTCGATCCGGCCCTTGAACGACAGTTTCTCGTCCATCTCCACGACATCCGCCTCGGTCCAGGCGGCGATCTGCGCGAATCTGGTGACGCCTGCGGCGTGCAGCTTTTTCTCCAGCGCGGGGCCGACGCCCGACAACACCTTGAGATCATCCGCACCTGCGGGGGCGTCTGCCTTGGCGGCGGGCTTGGCCTTGGGCGCGGCTTTTTTCGCCGGGGCCTGCGCCTCGGCGGCGGCCACGGCCACGGCAGCCACGGAACCCGACCCGATCGCGGCCTTGACGCCGGTCGCATCGCCACCCTGGGCGAGAATCTCGGTCACGCGCAGCAGCGTCAGCTTCTGGCGGTGGCCCTTGGTGCGCTGCGAGCCGTGCTTGCGGCGGCGCTTGACGAAGTGGATGACCTTGTCACCCTTGACCTGGTCGATCACCTCGGCCTGCACGGCGGCACCCGCGACCAGCGGCGCGCCGATGACGGGGGCATCGCCGCCCAGCATCAGGACCTCGTTGAACTGCACTGTCTCACCAGCATCGGCTGCAAGCTTTTCAACGCGCAGAAGGTCGCCCGACTGCACCTTGTATTGCTTGCCGCCGGTCTTGAGGACCGCGAACATGGCTCTTTCCTTTTCCTTCCGCGTCCTGTGGCCCCCCTCTGGCGGGGTGTTGCGGGCCGGTGGCCCACCTCGGACAGCGTCCCCTTGGGGGATCATTCAAATGCAAAACCGGCGAGTCCTCCCGCCGGTCGCACCCGTATGCGCCAGCCGCGCAGCGCTGTCAAGGCCCGCATCGGGCCGGGCCGACCCTGCGGCCACTACCATAAGTACACCACTCATAAGAGCGCGCACCAAACTGATTCGAACTTGCAAATACTGTCTCAAAAGATTGTTTTTTATATATAAAAGACCTCTGCGTGACGAGCTGGTTTTCTGCTTCAGCGCGGATTTGCCGACCGCTTTCGCCCTGCTGTCTTTTCAGCGGAGCGATAAGGGTGTTGGCTTGGTTTATGCGATTGCCGGGGGTGAAGGGCGTCACGGAATTGATCCGGTGGATGAATTCAGCCCTGGACGGGCGAAGCCCTGTCTTGCGGGTTGAGTGTGATCTTGTTCGCGGCCTTGATGAGGTTTTGTCCGATGGCCGCCATCGCCATTTGGGCATGGGTTTTGGCCCGTCCGAAGTATCGGGCGCGGATGCGCCGTCAATCATGGTGGCAAATTCCGGACTTTCGGCGCGGTTGGCGGGCGTGGTGTGGACCTTGTCCACAAACCCTTCCTCGTCGATGCGAGCAAATCCCTTGTAGCCCAGCGTGGATTTGCTGCCCTTCGTCACCCAACGCGCGTCCGGATCGGCGCTGAAATGCATCTCGGGATGGTCGGGCGCGTCCCCCTCGGCGCGGTCCTGCGGGGGGTTCGATATGGCGGCGCGGCCGGGCTGCAGCCTCGATCAGCGTCGCATCAATGATCGCCGCCGCGGCCTCTTTAAACTTTAGCCCGTGATCCTCGATCTGACGGCAGACCTCGACCAGCCGATCATCGTAGACACCCCCTTTGACCAGCGCATTGCGGAACCGGCAATGGGCGGTCTCATCCGGCACCGGTGCGCGCAGATCAAACCCGCAGAACACCATGAAATCCAGCCAAACCTTGAGCACACGCTCCAGCCTCGGATCAGACAGCCCATGCCATTGTGCAATCAGCAGGCACCGGACCGCCCAGACCGCGCGTCAGGAGCGGCGAAAACGCCCGCTAATCCACGAGCGCGTCGATCTTAGACAGCACATCCACAATCCGATCCGCCGCCTCACGAAAAAAAGGCCCATGAAAACCACCCCAAAAACGTCTGCCACAGAATACCAAGAGTCCAAACCGGCAGGACTCCCGGAATAACAAAAAGGTCTTTGGTTTTAGAAAACGCCCTAGGCCCGCACAAAACTTAGTGTGCACCATTGAGAAAAATGCAAGACGTCGCCCTCGCTCCGCCAAAAATCCCAAGCACATCAGGGTTTGAAACAGGGTCGCGCAAGCGGCTCTTTTCGTTTGGCTGCGGGGATGTCCGGGGGTGCACGGGACGGCATTTAGGGTCATTGCAACCGCAAGCGCCCCTGTCGATCTTGTAAACGGCGGGGATCATGCCCTATCATCAAAGTCATGCCCCTGCTCTCCGTCACTTCATCCCATCTGTTGCTCATCGACTTTCAGGCCCGCCTGATGCCCGCGATCGCGGGGGGCGCGGGCGTTGTCGCGCAGGCGGGCAAGCTGCTGGCGGGGGCGCGGATCATGGGCGTGGCGCGCAGTTTCACCGAGCAGATCCCGGCCAAGCTTGGCCACACCATCGCCGATCTCGCCGCGCAAAAGGGCGAGGAGGTGCTGGCGAAATCGCGCTTTGATGCCTGCCCCGAGACCGGGCTTGCGACGCGGATCGCGCCGGGGCACAGGATCGTTGTGGCGGGCTGCGAGGCGCATGTCTGCGTGCTGCAAACCGTGCTGGGGCTGCTGGATGCGGGGCGCGAGGTGGTGGTGGTCGAGGACGCCACCGGATCGCGCGCGCCCGACAATCGCGCGGCGGCGCTGGCGCGCATGGGCCGCGCCGGGGCCGAGATCGTCACCACCGAAATGGTGCTCTTCGAATGGCTGGGCGGGGCCGATCACCCCGCGTTTCGCGAGGTGATCGGCCTTATCAAGTAGCGCGGGGGGCTTGGATCAGGCCGCGCGGCGGGGCCGCCTGCGGCGCTGGCCGCCCGGCTTGGCATCGCCCCCCGGCGCGCCGCCGGGCTTGAAGCCGCCACCCCGGCGCGGACCGCCGCGGCCCGAGGGCTGCTTGGCCTTGGGGTCGGGCAGAACCTCCCATGCGCGGCCCGAGGCCACGGGGATGGACATGCCCAGAACCTTCTGGATATCCTTCAGCTCGCCCATCTCGTCGGGGGCGCAAAAGGCGATGGCCGCGCCCTCGCGCCCGGCGCGCGCGGTGCGCCCGATGCGGTGGACATAGTTTTCCGCCACGTTCGGCAACTCGTAGTTATAGACATGCATCACCGCCGGGATATCAAGGCCGCGCGCTGCCACATCGGTGGCCACCAGCACCTTGACCCGCCCGTCGCGGAACGCGGCAAGCGCGCGCTCGCGCTGGCCCTGGCTCTTGTTGCCGTGGATCGTCTCGACCGCGAAGCCGGCCTGTTCCAGCCTGCGGGCGAGTTTATCGGAGCCGTGCTTGGTGCGGCCAAAGACCAGCGCCAGCTCGTCGCGGTGCTTGTCGAGCAGTTCGATCAGCATCTCGGGCTTGGCGGCCTTGGCGACGAAATGCACCTCTTGCGTGACCTTGTCGGCGGGTTTGCCCGGCGGGCTGACCTGCACGCGGCGCGGGTTCTTGAGATAGCTGGCGGCGATTTCCTCCATCTGTTTCGGCATGGTGGCCGAAAACAGCATGGTCTGGCGCTCGGCGGGCAGAAGCCCGGCGATGCGCCGCAACGCGTGGATAAAGCCCAGGTCGAGCATCTGGTCGGCCTCGTCCAGCACCAGGAACTCCGCCGCATCAAGCCGCAGCGCGCGGCGGTCGATGAGATCGAGAAGCCGCCCCGGTGTCGCCACGAGGATATCGGTGCCGCGCTCCAGCCGCTTGATCTGCGCGCCGATGCCCGCGCCGCCGACCACGAGGCCGATCTTGATCGGGCTGTCCTTCACCAGCGTCATGAGCGCGTCGCGGATCTGCCCCGCAAGCTCGCGGGTGGGGGCGAGGATCAGGCTGCGCACGGCCTTGGGCGCGGGGCGCGCCGGGGCCTCCATCAGCCGCGTCACCAGCGGCAGCCCAAAGGCCATGGTCTTGCCGGTGCCGGTCTGCGCCAGCCCCATCACGTCATGGCCGTCAAGCGCATGGGGGATGGCGTGGGTCTGGATGGGGGTCGGCTCGGTGATGCCCTGATCCGCCAGTTTGCGGGTCAGCGACTGGGGCAGGCCCATCTCGTCGAAGAGGTTCAAAGTCGTGTCCTTTCGGGGCCCGCGCGCGCATAGCTCAACGCGGCAGCCCGGTCGTCGTGGTTGCACCGGCACGGCGAACACGGGACCGAATGCCCCCTGTCCCCGGACAGGTCGTTGGCCCCACGCGTGATTTTGGGAACGTATACGCGATATTTCATATTGAACGCCCCACCGGGGCCGTGCTGCTCACGCGGCAGGAAATATCGGTTGAGTGCCATATGGTGGGCGCGCGCGCAGAAGTCAAGCACAGGCTTGCGCCCTGTTCGTGCGCGCCGCTGCGTCACGCTTGATTTTCCGCCTCTTGCGGGCTTTGCTCGGATCAAACGGGGGGGGGATATGCGCAGGATAGTGAAATGGGTCGGGCGCATTGCACTGGCGTTTGTGCTGGCGGCGGTTATTGCGGGCGTCTGGAAGCGAGAAGAGATCGCGCGGCTTCTGGCTGTCAATTCGCTCTTTTCCCAAGAAACCATCGTCGCGAATTTCTCGAACATGGAGCGCGCCTTTCTCACCACGCCGGTGCCGCGCGGCGCGGGGCCGGTCTCGCCCCTGCCCGAGGGGGGGCGCATGACCCTGCCCGCGCCGGTCACCGACTGGATCAAGGCGCGCCGCGTCACGTCGCTTTTGGTGCTGCACGAGGGGCGCATCGCGCATGAAAGCTATCACCTCGGCACCACCGCGCAGGATCGCCGGATAAGCTGGTCGGTGGCCAAGAGCTTTCTGTCGGCGCTCATCGGGATTTCGCTGGAGCGCGGCGAGATCGCCTCGCTTGATGACCCGGTTACGCGCTACGCGCCCGGTCTCGACGGCAGCGCCTATGACGGCGTGACCCTGCGCCAGCTCTTGCAGATGACCAGCGGCGTGGCATTCGACGAGGATTACCTCGCCTACGGGTCCGACATCAACCGCATGGGCCGGGTGCTGGCGCTGGGCGGCACGATGGACGGGTTTGCCGCCGGTCTGAGCGCCCGCGACGCAGCCCCCGGTGCGCGCTGGAAATATGTCTCGATCGACACCCATGCGCTGGCAATGGCGCTGCGCGGGGCCACCGGGCGGGCGCTGCCCGATCTGATGTCGGAGTGGATCATCGCGCCGCTGGGGATGGAGGCCGCGCCCTATTATCTGACCGATGGCGAGGGGGTGGCCTTTGCGCTTGGCGGGCTCAACGTGACCACGCGCGATTACGCGCGCTTTGCGCTGATGGTGGCGCAGATGGGCCGCTATCAGGGCCAACAGATCGTGCCCGAGGACTGGATCGCCGCCTCGACCCGCCCAAGCGCGCCCACGCCCAAGGGGGCGACACAATACGGGCTGCATTGGTGGATGCCCGCCGATGCGCGCGAGGGCGAATTCTTTGCCCGCGGCATTTACGGGCAATATCTCTATATCGACCGCGCGCGCGATGCGGTGATCGTGGTCACCTCCGCCGATCGCAGGTTTCGCGAGGCGGGCACCGCCGAGGACAATATCGCCGCGCTGCGCGCGCTTGCCGCCGCGCTCTGAGCACGGCTTGGCGCGGGGGGGGCGGGCGCTCGGGATAATCGGCGTGGAGGAGACGTTCGACCGAGCCGCGCAAGAGCACCCGGTATCGAACGCCTGAACCAACCCTGAGCACTCCCCCGCACGCCACCGGGCAGCTTGCGCCAGGTGGCGTGCACTGGAATGCAGATCGCGACGGTGGTAGAGGACTCCAACACCCACAAGGGAGGACAGCGCGATGCAAAAGGACGATCCCGAAAACGTGCTTGGCGGGGCGCTTGCGCCTTGCTCGATGGAGCCTGTCACGGGCTTCTTTCGCGATGGCCATTGCAACACCTGCGCCGAGGATCGCGGCAGCCACACCGTCTGCGCGGTGATGACCGCCGAGTTTCTCGCCTTCTCGAAATATGTCGGCAACGACCTGAGCACCCCGCGCCCCGAATTCGGCTTTGCCGGGTTGAGGCCGGGGGATCAATGGTGCCTGTGCGCCGCGCGCTTCCTGCAAGCTCATGACGAGGGCTGCGCGCCGCAGGTGCGCCTCTCCGCGACCCATTCCCGCGCGCTCGATATCGTGCCGCTCGCGGTGCTGCGAGAGCACGCGGCGGCCTGACAGGGGCACCCCAATCACCCCGCCCGCTCACGCATCCCCGCCAAGCCGCGCCAGCACCGCGCCCGTGTCGATCCCGGCAATGGCCCCTGCCACCCGCCCGCGCGACGTGTCCAGCCGCGTGGCGATATAGGCCTCGGCCACAGCGCCCGGCGCGTGGCGCATCAGCACCGAGGCGGTGAGCAGCGTGGCAAGGCTCTCGGCATACCAGCGCGCCTGCGCCTCCTCGGGCAGCCGGGGAAAGCGCTGCATATGCGCCTGCATCGCCGCGTCAAAGCGCCGGTCCTGCGCGGCCACCGCGCCAAGCTCGGCGCTGAGCGCCGCCCCCGCCGCAGGCTCGCGCTGCAGCGTGCGCAGGATATCGAGGCAGATCACGTTGCCCGATCCCTCCCAGATCGAGTTGAGCGGCGCCTCGCGATAGAGCATCGGCAGGGGCGTATCCTCGACATAGCCCATGCCGCCCAGCGCCTCCATCGCCTCGTAGACCACGCCGGGGCAGAGCTTGTTGCCGAGGAACTTGGCCAGCGCCACGCCAAGCCGCGCAAACGCCCGCGCCTCGGCCCCGCGCCCGTCGAAGGCACGCGCCACATGCAGACCCAGCGCCAGCGTGCCCTCCCAGTCAAGCGCCAGATCGGCCAGAACGGCGCGCATCAGCGGCTGGTCGATGAGCCGCTTCTGAAACGCCGAGCGGTGGTGTGCCCAGTGATGCGCCTCTGCCAGCGCCGCGCGCATCAGCCCGGCAGGCGCGATGGCGGTATCGAGCCGCGTGTGATGCACCATCTCGATGATGGTGCGCACGCCTGCCCCCTCCTCGCCCAGCCGGTAGGCCAGCGCGCCGTGATACTCGATCTCCGCCGAGGCATTCGCGCGATTGCCCAGCTTGTCCTTCAGCCGCTGGATATGGATGGCGTTGCGCCCCCCTTCCAGCCAGCGCGGCACCAGAAAGCACGTCAGACCCTCACCGGTTTGCGCCAGCGTCAGGAACCCGTCCGACATCGGCGCAGAGCAGAACCATTTATGCCCCGTCAGGCAGTAATGATCGCCCTCTGGCACGGCGGTGGTGGCGTTAGCGCGGATATCCGAGCCGCCCTGCTTCTCGGTCATCGCCATGCCCATCGTGGCCCCGCCCTTGCGCGCCAGCGGCCTTGCCGCTGGATCATAGAGCCGCGAGGTGAGCTTGGGCACCCATGTCTGGAACAGCGCCTCATCGGCCTTGAGCGCTGGGATCGCGGCATAGGTCATAGTCATCGGGCAGCACACGCCCGGCTCGACCTGTGACATGAGATAGACCATCGCGGCATGGGTGGCGTGGCCGCCCTTCGCCCCCTCCCACGGAATCGCGGCATAGCCCGCGCCGATCCCTGCCTGCATCAGCCGGTGATAGACGGGGTGAAAGCGCACCTCGTCCAGCCTGCGCCCGCCCGCATCGAACAAGGCCAATTCCGGCGGCTGGCGGTTGGCCTCGCGGCCCAGGGCGCGCATCTCGCCCGTGCCGATCATCGCGCCGAAATCCCCCAGCCGCGCGGCATCCGCTCCCGCCGCCCCCGCGTGATCGCGCAAGCCCGGATCGCCGCCCCACAGATCGACGTCGCCGCGCGGCGCGGGCTGGTTGGTGACCTCGTGGGTGGGCAGGTTCGCGCGGGCGGGGCTTGCGGGGCTGTCTGGCATCGGCATTCTCCTTCGCGGGGCCAAGGCTACGCCCCGCCGCCGCGCGAGGAAAGGGGATTCACAAGCCGCGCCGCCTGTGGCATGGTTACACCTGCAGCGCGGCGACAAGACCGCGTTTGAGGAGCCGAGCATGAGTTCAAAAAGCCGTCCTTGGAGCGCCCTTGCCGGGCTGACCGTCGCGTTTTTTATGGCGGTATATTTCGCTTATGCGGCGGTGCAGGGCGATTACGGCCTGTTTCGCCGCGCCGAGATCGAGGCGCAGAATGCCGAGCTTGCGCGCCAGCTTGCCACGCTGGAAAGCGAGGTCGCGCGGATGGAAAACCTCACCCGGCGGCTGTCGGATGACTATCTCGACCTCGATCTTCTCGACGAGCAGGCCCGCGACGTGTTGGGCCTCTTGCGCGGCGACGAGATCGTGATCCGCTGAGGCCCCCCCGGCAAATTCGGCCTCGCCACAAAAGCGCGATTGGTGTAATCAATGGTTTAACGCTAAACCATTTCCGCCACCAACGAGGAGCGCCGCATGCCCCCCCGGAAAAGCACCGCGAAACCAAATGTTTCCGCCGACGCCCTGAAACAATATTACCGCGACATGCTGCTGATCCGGCGATTCGAGGAAAAGGCCGGCCAGCTTTACGGCATGGGGCTGATCGGCGGGTTCTGCCATCTCTACATCGGGCAGGAGGCCGTCGTGGTGGGCCTTGAGGCCGCAGCCGAGGAGGGCGACCGCCGCATCACCACCTACCGCGATCACGGCCATATGCTCGCCTGCGGGATGGACCCAAAGGGCGTGATGGCCGAACTCACCGGGCGCGAGGACGGCTATAGCGGGGGCAAGGGCGGCTCGATGCACATGTTCTCGACCGAGAAGCGGTTCTATGGTGGCCACGGCATCGTCGGCGCGAATGTGCCGCTTGGTGCGGGGCTGGCCTTCGCCGACAAATACTTTGGCAATGACCGCGTGACCTTCACCTATTTCGGCGATGGCGCGGCCAATCAGGGGCAGGTCTACGAGACCTTCAACATGGCCGCGCTCTGGGAACTGCCGGTGATCTTCGTCATCGAGAACAACCAGTATGCGATGGGCACCTCGCAGAAACGCTCCACCTCCAGCCCCGATATCTACACCCGCGGCGCGGCCTTCGGCATCCCCGGCGAGGCGGTCGATGGCATGGATGTGCTCGCCGTCAAGGCGGCGGGCGACAAGGCGGTGGCGCATTGCCGCGCGGGCAAGGGCCCGTATATCCTCGAGATCAAGACCTACCGCTATCGCGGCCATTCGATGTCGGACCCCGCCAAATACCGCACCCGCGAAGAGGTGCAGAAAATGCGCGACGAGAAGGATGCCATCGAGCATGTTCGCGAGTTGCTCCTGTCGGGCGGCCATGCGTCGGAGGACGACCTCAAGGCCATCGACAAGGACATCAAGGATACCGTCAATAAATCCGCCGATTTCGCCAAGGAAAGCCCGGAACCCGCGCTTGAAGAGCTGTGGACCGACATCATCGCCGACGTGGCCCCGCAGAACGCCTGAGCAGGAGAGACGACCATGACAACCGAAATTCTCATGCCCGCCCTCTCGCCGACGATGGAGGAGGGCACGCTGGCCAAATGGCTGGTGAAGGAAGGCGATAGCGTCAAATCGGGCGATATCCTCGCCGAGATCGAGACCGACAAGGCGACGATGGAATTCGAGGCCGTCGATGAGGGCACCATCGGCAAAATCCTCGTCGAGGAAGGCACCGAAGGGGTAAAGGTCAACACCGCCATCGCCGTGCTGCTGGAAGAGGGCGAGAGCGCCGACGATATTGCCAGCGAAGCGCCCGCCCCTGCCCCGCAGGCCAGCGAGGACCGTGCCGAGACGGCGGCAAAATCCGCGCCCGCCGAGGCCAAGGCCCCCGCCGCGCCGCAATCCGACACCAGCCCCGACTGGCCCGACGGCACGGACATGCAAAAGATGACCGTGCGCGAGGCGCTCAATTCCGCCATGGCCGAGGAAATGCGCCGCGACGACACGGTGTTCGTCATGGGCGAAGAGGTGGCGGAATACCAGGGCGCCTACAAGATCACCCAGAACCTACTGGACGAATTCGGCCCCAAGCGCGTGATCGACACGCCGATTACCGAGCACGGCTTTGCCGGCATCGGCGTGGGCGCGTCCTGGGGCGGCTTGCGCCCCATTGTCGAATTCATGACCTGGAATTTCGCCATGCAGGCGATCGACCAGATCATCAACTCTGCCGCCAAGACGCTCTATATGTCGGGCGGCCAGATGGGCAGCCCCATCGTGTTCCGCGGCACTAACGGCGCCGCCGCGCGCGTGGGCGCGCAGCACAGCCAGGATTACGCCGCCTGGTATGCGCAGGTGCCGGGGCTTCGCGTGGTGCAGCCCTATTCCGCCGCCTGCGCCAAGGGCCTGTTGAAAAGTGCCATCCGCGACCCCAACCCGGTGGTGTTCCTGGAAAATGAAATCCTCTATGGTCGCTCCTTCGAGGTGCCCAAGCTGGACGATTTCACCATCCCCTTCGGCAAGGCCAAGATCTGGCGCGAGGGCAGCGATGTCACCATCGTCAGCTTCGGCATCGGCATGACCTATGCGCTCGAAGCCGCCGAGAAACTCGCCGAGGACGGGATCAGCGCCGAGGTCATCGACCTGCGCACGCTGCGCCCGATGGATACCGACACGGTGATCAAATCGGTGATGAAAACCAACCGCTGCGTGACGGTCGAAGAGGGCTGGCCTGTGGCCTCCATCGGCAACCATATCTCGGCGGTGCTGATGCAAAAGGCGTTCGATTATCTCGATGCGCCGGTGATCAACTGCACCGGCAAGGACGTGCCCATGCCCTATGCCGCCAATCTCGAAAAGCTGGCGCTGACCTCGACCGACGAGGTGATCGACGCCGTGCGCCAAGTGACCTACCGGTAAGGAGAGACGCGATGCCAACCGAGATTCTCATGCCCGCCCTCTCACCCACGATGGAAGAGGGCACGCTCGCCAAATGGCTGGTTAAGGAGGGCGATACGGTCAACGCGGGCGATTTGCTGGCCGAGATCGAAACCGACAAGGCCACGATGGAATTCGAGGCGGTGGACGAGGGCGTGATCGGCAAGATCCTTGTCGCCGAGGGCAGCGAGGGGGTAAAGGTCAACACGCCGATTGCGGTTTTGCTGGAGGAGGGCGAAAGCGCCGACGATATCGGCAGCGCCCCGGCCAAGGACGAGACCAAGACCGAAACCCCTGCCGCCAAACCCGCCGAGGCCGCACCGCAAGCCGAAAGCGCCGCCAAAGCCGCCCCCGCCGCGCCGAAAGCCTCCGATGGCGACCGCGTATTCGCCTCTCCCCTCGCCCGCCGAATCGCCGCCGATAAGGGGCTGGACCTCACACAGGTCACCGGCACCGGCCCGCATGGCCGCATCGTCAAGGCGGATGTGGAAGGGGCCAAGCCCGCCGCCGCTGCGAAAGAGGCCGCCAAACCCGCCGACAAGGCCCCTGCCCCGGCGGCCCCGTCCGGGCCGTCCTCGGATGCCGTCGCCGCCATGTATGAGGGCCGCGAGTATGATGAGGTCAAGCTTGACGGGATGCGCAAGACCATCGCCGCGCGCCTGACCGAGGCCAAGCAGACCGTGCCGCATTTCTACCTGCGCCGCGAAATCCGCCTAGATGCGCTGATGAAATTCCGCGCCGAGCTGAACGCGCAACTCGAGCCGCGCGGCGTCAAGCTCTCGGTCAACGATTTCATCATCAAGGCCTGCGCGCTCGCGCTTCAGGCGGTGCCCGATGCCAACGCGGTCTGGGCGGGCGACAAGGTGTTGAAACTGAAGCCCTCGGACGTGGCCGTGGCCGTCGCCATCGAGGGCGGGCTGTTCACGCCGGTCCTCAAGGATGCCGAGATGAAATCGCTCTCGGCGCTGTCCGCGGAGATGAAAGACCTCGCCAAACGCGCCCGCGACCGCAAGCTTGCACCGCAGGAATACCAGGGCGGCACCTTTGCCATCTCCAACCTCGGCATGTTCGGGATCGAGAATTTCGACGCCGTCATCAACCCGCCCCATGGCGCGATCCTCGCCGTCGGCGCAGGGCTGAAAAAGCCGGTGGTGGGCAAGGATGGCGAACTCGCCGTGGCCACGGTCATGTCGGTCACGCTATCGGTCGATCACCGGGTGATCGACGGGGCGCTTGGTGCGCAATTGCTGGAACAGATCGTGGGCAACCTCGAAAACCCGCTGGTCATGCTGGCCTGAGGCGCGCTAGACCATGTCGCGTTCGGTCGCATTCACGCGCCCTGCGCTAACCTATTGATTTCGCATGTTGCTTGAAATCGGTTCCCGATTTTGGGCAACATGCTCTACCCGATCAGCCGCGTCACCACGTCGGCCAACTCGTCGTAATGGGCGATGATCGCCTCTGGCTCCAGCGCGGCCATATCCGCGCCCGAGGGGCTGAAGCCCACCAGAACCGAGGGCACGCCCGCCGCGCGCGCGGTGTCGCGGTCGGTGTCCGAATCGCCCACCAGAAGCGCGCGGCCCGGATCGCCGCCCGCGCGGCGCACGGTCTCGCGCAGGTGCTCGGGATGGGGTTTGCGCACCGGCAGGGTATCGGCCCCGGTCAGCGCATCGAACGACCCAAGCACGCCAAGACGGCTCAACAAGAGCCGCGCCAGCGCCTCGGGCTTGTTGGTGCAGATGGCCACACGGTAGCCCGCGCCACGCAACCCCTCGACCGCCGCCATCGCGCCGGGATAGAGCCGGGTATGGGTGTCGATCGCGCCCTCATAAGCGGCCAGAAGCACCGGGTATTGTCGGTCGATCTCGGCCTCGTCCTCCCCGCGCCCAAGCCGGTCCAGCCCCAGCCGCAGCATCGCCCGCCCGCCGCGCAGCGCGACGCCGGTATCGGCCACGGGGCATAGCAGATCACCCGCCCCCATGCCGCGAAAACAGGCATTGGCGGCGGCAATCAGGTCGCCGCTGGTATCGGCCAGCGTGCCGTCGAGATCGAAGACCACGGTGCGCATCGGCTGCCCTCCTGTTATCGGCCAACGACCGCTTAGCCCTGTCATGATATGGTCACAAGGATTTCCCAGTGCGCCCCTTGCGTATAAGTGCAAAACCGATAGAACAACGTTGATTTTATCCATTTGAAGAGTTTTCCCCATGTCCATTGCCCTCATCGTGCTTGCCGCCGGCAAGGGAACGCGGATGAACTCGGAGCTTCCCAAGGTGCTGCACCCTGTCGCGGGCGAGGCGATGCTGATCCACGCCATCGCCGCCGGGGCCGCGCTTGATCCCGAACGGGTGGTGGTGGTGGCAGGCCACGGGGCCGAGGCGGTGCGCAAGGCGGCGCTGGCCTATGAGCCCGACGCGCAGGTGGTGCTCCAGACCGAGCAGTTGGGCACCGCCCATGCCGTGGCGCAGGCCGCGCCCGCGCTGGAGGGCTTCACCGGCGATGCGGTGGTGCTTTATGGCGATACGCCCTTCATCCGGCCCGAGACTCTGGAGCGCATGGCGGCGGCGCGGACGCATCATGATATTGTCGTCTTGGGATTCAACGCCGCCGATCCGGGCCGCTACGGGCGGCTGGTGATGGCCGGCGCGGCGCTGGAGCGGATCGTCGAGTTCAAGGACGCGAGCGAGGCCGAGCGCGCGATCCGGCTGTGCAACAGCGGCGTGGTGATGGCCCCTGCGCCGCTCCTCTTCGATCTGGTCGGCGCGGTCGGTAATGACAATGCGGCGGGCGAATATTACCTCACCGATATCGTGGCGCTGGCGCGCGCGCGGGGCCTCACCGCCACCGCCGTCACCTGCGACGAGGCCGAGACGCTGGGGGTCAATTCCCGCGCCGAATTGGCCGGGGCAGAGGCCGCCTTTCAGGCGCGCGCGCGCGCCGAGGCGCTGGAGACGGGCGTGACCCTGCCCGCCCCCGAGACGGTGCATTTCGCCCGCGACACGGTGGTGGGGCGCGACACGGTGATCGAGCCTTTCGTGGTGTTCGGCCCCGGCGTGACGGTGGAAAGCGGCGCGCAGATCCGCAGCTTCTCGCATCTTGAGGGCTGCCATGTCTCGCGCGGGGCGGTGGTGGGGCCTTATGCCCGCCTGCGCCCCGGCACGGAACTGTCCGAGGATGTGCGCATCGGCAATTTCGTCGAGGTCAAGAATGCGCTCATTGCCGAGGGCGCCAAGGTCAACCACTTGAGCTATATCGGCGATGCCGAGATCGGCGAGGGCAGCAATATCGGCGCGGGCACGGTGACGTGCAATTATGACGGCGTGATGAAGCACCGCACCACCATCGGCAAGGGCGTGTTCATCGGCTCTGACACGATGCTTGTCGCGCCTGTCACCGTGGGCGACGGGGCGATGACCGCCTCGGGTTCGGTCATCACCCGCGATGTCGAGGCGGGCGCGCTGGCCGTGGGACGCGCGCGGCAGGACAACAAGCCCGGCTTTGCCACGCGGTTTTTCGAGCGGCTGCGCGCGCTCAAGGCGCAAAAGATCAAGGGAGAGTAACCATGTGCGGAATCGTTGGCGTTCTGGGAGATCACGAGGCCGCGCCGGTGCTCGTCGAGGCGCTCAAGCGGCTGGAATATCGCGGTTATGACAGCGCGGGCATTGCCACTGTCAACGACGGTCGGCTTGATCGCCGCCGCGCCGTGGGCAAGCTGTTCAACCTCTCGGACCTGCTGGTGCATCACCCGCTCGCGGGCAAGGCGGGGATCGGCCACACCCGCTGGGCCACCCACGGCGCGCCGACAGAGGCCAACGCGCACCCCCACAAGGCCGGGCCGGTCGCCGTGGTGCATAACGGCATCATCGAGAATTTCCGCGAATTGCGCACGGAACTGGCCGAGGCCGGGATCGGCCACGAGACCGACACCGATACCGAGACCGTGGCGCTGCTGACCCAACACCACATGGCGCAGGGGATGGGGCCAGAGGCCGCCGCCCGCGCCACCATAGCGCGGCTGCGGGGGGCCTATGCGCTGCTCTTTCTGTTCGATGGCGAGGGCGATCTGATGATCGCCGCGCGCGCGGGCAGCCCGCTGGCCATCGGTCATGGCGCGGGCGAGATGTTCGTGGGCTCCGACGCTATCGCGCTCGCACCGATGACCGACCGGATCACCTATCTGGACGAGGGCGATATCGCCGTGGTGACACGCGCCGGTGCCACGATCACCGATGCCGAGGGGCGGATCGCCAATCGAACCGTCACGCAGATCGCCATCGACAGCGCGCGGGTGGACAAGGGCGGGCACCGCCATTTCATGGCCAAGGAAATCGCCGAACAGCCCATGGTGATCGGCAATGCGCTTCGTCATTACCTCAGCGATGACGGCAACGAGATCGTCCTGCCAGAGGGCGCACCGGATTTCACAGGCGTGGAGCGCATCGTGCTGGTCGCCTGTGGCACCGCCTATTACGCCTGCCTGACGGCGAAATACTGGTTCGAGCACCTGGCGCGAATCCCCGTCGAGGTCGATATCGCCTCGGAATTCCGCTATCGTGAGCCGCCGGTTGCCCCCGGCACGCTGGCAATTTTCGTCAGCCAGTCGGGCGAGACTGCCGACACGCTCGCCGCGCTGCGCTATTGCCGCGCGCGGGGCGACAGCATCCTCGCGGTTGTCAATGTCGAGACCAGTTCCATCGCGCGCGAAAGCGATCTTGCCCTGCCGATCCTTGCCGGGGCGGAAATCGGCGTGGCCTCGACCAAGGCCTTCACCTGCCAGTTGACGGTGCTTTTGCTGCTGGCGCTCAAGGCGGCGCGGGCGCGGGGCGAAATGGGGGCCGAGCGGCTGGCCGATCTCCTGTCGGCCCTGCGCGGCCTGCCCGCCACGCTCAACACCGCGATGGAGATCGACGCAGGTATCCGCGAGGTGGCGCGCGATCTGGCCAGCGCGCAGAGCGCGCTTTTCCTCGGGCGGGGGCTGATGTATCCCCTCGCGCTGGAGGGCGCGCTGAAACTCAAGGAAATCAGCTATATACATGCCGAAGCCTATGCGTCGGGCGAGTTGAAGCACGGCCCCATCGCGCTGATCGACGAGACCATGCCAGTGATCGTCATGGCCCCTTGCGATGCGCTTTTCGAGAAGACCGTGTCAAACATGCAGGAGGTGATGGCGCGCGGCGGGCAGATCGTGCTGATCTCGGATGCCGAAGGGGTGGCGGCGGCGGGCGAGGGCACGTTTCAATCGGTTACGCTACCTGCCGTCGATCCGGTGATGGCACCAATCCTCTACGCCCTGCCCGCGCAGCTCATCGCCTATCACACGGCGATCGCCAAGGGCACCGATGTGGACCAGCCGCGCAACCTCGCCAAATCGGTGACGGTGGAATGAGGGCGATCACTGCGCCGCCGATACCTGCAATTGCGGCAGCGCGGTGAGCGGCAGGTTCAGCTTTTGGTAAGCGCCGAGCGACATCCGGCTGCCGGCCCCCGGCGCGGCGTCGAGCGGGAGGAGATCGAGCACCACCGCGCGCCCCGTCTGCGGGTCGCGCACCCTGCCCCGCATCGGCGCAGAGACCAGCGGCGTGCGCAGCCACAGCCCCGGTCGCGCCACATCGCCAAGCGACGCGATGGTGGTGCCGGGCAGGCCGCGCCTTGATACGGGGGTGCGGGCTTCGGGCTTCGCCGCGGCCCCTGTCTCGGGCACAGCCTCGGGCGCGGGCGCATCGCGCAGCCCCACCGGCGCACAGCCCGCCAGCATCAAAGACAGTCCCAGAACGCGTATCACCCCGACCATGCGCCGGAGCCTATCCAAGCCCGCGCCGCGCTGCAACGCGCAACATGCCCCTTGCCCCGCGCCACGCGCGGGCCTAGTTTCCTGCCATGCAAGATGCACCCCTCATAGACCCGTTCCAGCGCGCCATCTCTTACCTGCGCGTCTCCGTCACCGATCGCTGCGATTTTCGCTGCGTCTATTGCATGTCGGAGAACATGACCTTCCTGCCGAAAAAAGAGCTTCTGACGCTGGAAGAGCTTGACCGCATGTGCTCGACCTTCATCCGGCTGGGGGTGGAAAAGCTGCGCATCACCGGCGGCGAGCCGCTGGTGCGCAAGGGGATCATGACGTTTTTCAACGCCATGACCCGGCATCTCGAGGCGGGCACGCTCAAGGAATTGACGCTCACCACCAATGGCAGCCAACTTGAGCGTTTTGCCGGTGATCTATACGCCGCTGGCGTGCGGCGGGTGAATATCTCGCTCGACACGCTTGACGAGGCGAAATTCGCCGAAATCACCCGCTGGGGCCGCCTGCGGCAGGTGCTCAAAGGCATCGACGCCGCGCAGGCGGCAGGGCTTCGCGTCAAGATCAACACCGTGGCGCTCAAGGGCTTCAACGAGGATGAATTGTTCACGCTGGTGGAGTGGTGCAAGAGCCGCGACATGGACCTGACCTTCATTGAGGTCATGCCGATGGGCGATATCGGCAACGAGGACCGGCTCGATCAATACTGGAAGCTGAGCGATCTGCGCGCGCGGCTGGCCGAGGCCTACACGCTCACCGACCTCGCAGAGCGCTCGGGCGGCCCGGCGCGCTATGTGCGGCTGGAAGAGACCGGGCAGAAGGTGGGCTTCATCACGCCGCTCACGCATAATTTCTGCGAAAGCTGCAACCGCGTGCGGCTCACCTGCACCGGCGAGCTGTATATGTGCCTCGGACAGGAGGACATGGCCGACCTGCGCGCGCCGCTGCGCAACCATCCCCGCGACGATGCCCCGCTGCAAGAGGCCATCCGCGCGGCCATCGCGATGAAACCCAAGGGCCATGATTTCGACTATTCGCGCCAGTCGGTCGAGGGCCGCATGTCACGCCACATGAGCCATACCGGCGGCTGATGCCGGGGCCGGGCGTGCCCCTGACCCTGCGGCTCTATGGGGCTGCGGCCGATCTTCTGGGGCCGGTGATCTGGCGCGGCATGCGGCGCAAGCTCGAGGCCCAGGGCACCGACCCCGCGCGCTGGCCCGAGCGGCTGGGCCACGCCACCCAGCCCCGGCCCGAGGGGCGGCTCATCTGGTTTCACGCGGCCAGCATGGGCGAAGCCGCCTCGGTGCTGCCGCTCATCGCCCATTGGGGCACGGTCCAGCCCGACACCGAATTCCTCATCACCTCCGGCACCGCCACCTCGGCGGCGATGCTTGCCCGCCGCCTGCCAAAGCGCTGCCGCCACCAGTTCGCCCCGCTCGACACGCGGCCCGCGCTGGGGCGGTTCCTGCGGCATTGGCGGCCCGATGCGGGGATTTTCGTCGAGAGTGAGCTATGGCCGCAGATGCTGCGCCAAACCGCGCGCGCGGGTGTGCCGCTGGCGCTGGTGAATGCGCGGCTGTCGGACCGCTCGGCGCGGGGCTGGGCGCGCGCGGGCCGCACCGCGCGGCACCTGATGGGGCATTTCCGCCTGATCCATTGCCAGGACGCGCGCACCGAGGCCAATCTGCGCGCGCTTGGCCTTGATCTGGCCCGGCAGGGGCCGAATCTCAAGGCGCTCTCGGGCGCGCTGCCGGTGGACCAAGGCGCGCGCGCGGCGCTGGAGGGGCTGATCGGCGCGCGCCCGGTCTGGCTCGCGGCCTCGACCCATCCCGGCGAGGACGAGATCATGCTCGACGCCCATAGCCGCCTGCTGGCGCATCTGCCCGAGGCGCTGCTGATCCTCGCGCCGCGCCACCCCGAACGCGGCGCGGCGCTGGAGGGGTTGATCGCGGCACGGGGGCTCCACGGCGCGCGGCGCAGCATCGGGGCGCAGCCCTCGGCCCAAACGCAGGTCTATCTCGCCGATACGCTGGGCGAGATGGGGCTTTGGTATGCGCTCTGCCCGCTCACCTGTATTTGCGGCTCGTTCACGCCGGTGGGCGGCCACACACCCTACGAGCCCGCCCATGCCGGCGCGGCAATCCTTCACGGGCCACATTACGCCAATTTCGCCGAGGTCTACCCGGCGCTCGATGCCTGCGGCGCGGGGCGCGAGGTGGCGGACGGCGCAGACCTCGCCGCCGCGCTGTCGCATCTTCTTCAAGACGCGCGCACGCGCGATGCGATGCGCGAGGCGGCGCGCGGCTTCGCCGCCGGGGATGCGGGCGCGCTGGCCGCGCTCACGGACGATCTCATCACCGCGCTGGGGCTGGCGCGATGACCTTCCGCTTCATCTTGCCAGAAATATCCAGATCCCGCCGCCCATGACCGAGCTCATCGTCACCAATTTCAACCGCAACTTCACCGGTGTCTCGGCCACGGCGGCGGGCGTGGTGCGGGTGCAGGCGGGGCGCTATGACATGGCGCTTGCGGATGTCGCCCTGCCCGGCTGCCCCGCACCGGTCAGCCGTGCCGCAGCGCGGCAGCTATCGCGCGCGCCCGCGCCGGGGCGGCCCTTCGTGATCTGGCATGTGCGCCGCAACCCCGAGATGCGCGCCGCGCTCTGGGCGCGCGACGTGTTGCGGCTGCCGGTGCGGATCGTCTTTACCTCCGCCGCGCAGCGCCGCCATTCGGCTTGGCCGCGCTGGCTCATATCAAGGATGGATGCGGTGATCGCCACCACGGATGCGGCGGCGGGTTACGTGCCGCATGTCCGCGCGGTGGTGCCGCACGGGGTGGATTGCGACCGCTTCGCCCCCGCCCCCGACCGCGCGGCGGCGTGGCGCGCCTCGGGCTATCCCGGCGCGCGGGGCATTGCCACCATCGGGCGCATCCGCCCGGAAAAGGGCACCGACCGCTTCGTGGCGGCGATGATCGCGGCGCTGCCGCGCCACCCCGACACCACCGCGCTGCTGATCGGGCGCGCAGGCCCCGCCGACCGCGCGTTTCTCGACCGGCTCAAGGCGCAGGTGGCGGCGGCGGGGCTGTCGGAGCGGCTGCTATTCGTGGGCGAGATCGGCGCGGACGCGCTCTGCGCGCTGATGCCCGCGCTGAGCCTCATCGTGCAACTGCCGCGCTACGAGGGCTATGGCATGGTGCCGCTCGAAGGCATGGCGAGCGGCGTGCCCTTCGTGGCGACCGATGCCGGGCATTATGCCGAGTTCTCGAACGGGGGGCGCGCCGGGGTGGTCACCAGGGAGGCGGCGGGCGCGGTCTCGGCGCTGCTGGATGATGCGGGGCGTCTTGACGCGATGGCGCGCGCGGCCCGCGCGGTGGCGGTAGAGCGCTACAGCGTCACCCGCGAGGCAGACGGCATCGGCGCGGTCTACGAGGCGCTGTGGTCGGGGCGATAGGCGCGGGGCTGCTGGAACAGATCGTCGGCAATCCCGAAAACCCGCTGGTGATGCTGGCCTGAGGTGGGGCGGGGTTTGGGTGTGGAGGGGACGTTCGCCTGCTACCCCCGCGCGGCTCATCACCTGGGGCGAAGGGCGGCAACACAGACCCATATCAACCGCCCCCCCCTCTTTCAGGCGAATTTCCCGGCCAGCGCCACCCGCACCGGGGGCGTAACGAAACGCGTCACATCGCCGCCGAGCCGCGCGATTTCCTTGACCAGTTTCGACGCGATCGCCTGGTGGCCGGCATCGGCCATCAGGAACACCGTCTCCACCGTGTTGTCGAGCGCGCGATTCATGCCGACCATCTGGAATTCATATTCGAAATCCGCCACCGCGCGCAGCCCGCGCACGATGAGCTGCGCGCCCACGTCATGCGCGCAGTGGATGAGCAGGTTGTCAAACGGATGCGCGACGATCTCGGTGCCGGTCTCCTCGGTGAGCGCCACGCATTCCGCCTCGATCATCGCCACGCGCTCCTCCAGCGAGAAAAGCGGCCCCTTGTCGCGGTTAATCGCCACGCCGATCACGAGGCGATCGACCAGCACGGCGGCGCGGCGGATGATGTCGATATGGCCCAGCGTGATCGGGTCGAACGTGCCGGGATAAAGGGCGATGCGCATCGGGCCACTCCGTTGTTGCAATGCCGCGCCACGCAACAATACTGCGCGCGCGGATGCAAGCCCCTCAGTGGCCCATGATCATCCCTTCCAGCGCGCTTTTCTCCATCGACAGCTCTTCCAGCCGCGCCTTGACCACGTCGCCGATGGTCACGATGCCGACAAGGCGGCCCTCCTCCACCACCGGCATATGGCGGAACCGGCCATCGGTCATGCGCGTCAGCACCGCGTCAGATGTGTCCTGCCGCGTGCAGCAAACCGGGTTGCGCGTCATCATCTCGCTCACCGTCTCGGACAGGCAGCCCGCGCCGCGCACCGCCAGCGCCCGCACGATATCGCGCTCCGACAGGATGCCATCGGGCCGCTCGCCGTCCGAGGACACAACCACGCCGCCGATCCGCCGCTCTGCGAGAATACTGGCCACCTCCGACACACGCGTTGCGGGTTTGACGGTGATCACGCCGCTATCGCCCTTCGATTTCAGAATCTGCTGAACGAGCATTCGATGACCCTCCGAAATTAAATTCCAGTAACGCCAGCGTGAGCTACAATAAAATTTCTGTCAAGTCGCGCCTTCAAGCCGTGCCACCTCGGCGCGCAGCCCCTCAACCAGAGCTGCGGCGAAGCGCGTCTGCCGCTCCAGCCGCCGGTCATCGGCATGACGCACGAGATAGAAGCTGCGGGTGAGCGAGAACTGATCCGCCAGCACCCGCTGCCCCCGCCGCAGCCACGGCAGCGAGAAATCATGAAGCACCCCGATGCCCGCCCCCCGCGCCACGAGGTTGAGCTGCACCGACACCGAATTGGACGCGAGATGCACCCGCGCGATCCCCGCCTCGCTGAGGTAATCCAACTCGCGGTCAAAGATCATGTCGGGGATATAGCCGACGATGCGGTGGTCGCGCAGGTCTTCCAATTTCACGATCGGCGGATGCGCGCGCAGATAGACGCGCGAGGCCGCCAGATGCAGGTGGTAATCGGCGATCTTCTGCACCGAAAGCCGCCCGGCCGTGGGCGGGCTGACCGCGATCACCATATCCGCCTCGCGCCGGGTCAGGTTGAAGACGCGCGGTAGCGCGACGATCTGGATATCGAGATCGGGGTTTTCGGCGGCGATCCCCGCGCAGACCTGCGGCAGCACGAAATTGGCGCAGCCATCTGGCGCGCCGACGCGGATCTGCCCCGAGAGGCCCCCCGCCTGCCCGGCCATGTCCCCGGCTGCCGCCTCCATCGCCTGTTCGGCGCGGATCGCGTGGGGCATGAGCCGCGCGCCCGCCTCGCTCAGCGCATAGCCCAAGGGCGATTTGGCGAAAAGCGGCGCGCCCAGCGTCTCTTCGAGCCGGGCCACGCGGCGGCCCACGGTGGCCGGGTCGATCCGCAGCGCGCGCCCTGCGCCCGACAGGCTCTCGGCGCGCGCCACCGCCAGAAAGATGCGCAAATCGTCCCAATGCGGCATCATCTGCCTTGCCCCCTTTGCATTAATGCAAATCCATATTGGAATCTTGCCTCTTTTCTCATGAGTTTTGCAAGACTACCCTCAGCACAACGCGCATTTTCAGGAGGAGATGACTATGCAAGAGCTGACCCATTACATCAACGGCACCCATGTCAAAGGCACATCGGGGCGCTTCTCGGACGTGTTCAACCCCGCCACCGGCGAGGTGCAGGCGCGCTGCCCGCTGGCCAGCCCGGAGGAAATGGCGCAGGCCGTGGCCGCAGCGCAGGCCGCACAGCCCGCATGGGCCGCCATAAACCCGCAGCGCCGCGCGCGCGTAATGATGGAATATGTGCGGCTGCTCAACCGCGACATGGACAAGCTGGCCGAGGCGCTCTCGCGCGAGCATGGCAAGACCTTCCCCGACGCCAAGGGCGATGTGCAGCGCGGGCTTGAGGTGGTCGAATACTGCATCGGCGCGCCGCAACTGCTCAAGGGCGAGTTCACCGATGGCGCGGGCCCCGGTATCGACATCTATTCCATGCGCCAGCCGCTTGGCGTTTGTGCGGGCATCACGCCGTTCAATTTCCCGGCGATGATCCCGATGTGGATGTTCGCGCCTGCGCTGGCCTGCGGCAACGCCTTCATCCTGAAACCGTCCGAGCGTGACCCCTCGGTGCCGCTGATGCTGGCCGAGTTGATGGAAGAGGCGGGCCTGCCCAAGGGCGTGCTTCAGGTCGTCAACGGCGACAAGGTGGCGGTGGATGCGATCCTCGATGATGAGGTGATCCAGTCGATCGGCTTTGTCGGCTCCACCCCCATTGCCGAATATATCTACGGGCGCGGATGTTCCAACGGCAAGCGGGTGCAATGCTTTGGCGGCGCGAAGAACCACATGATCGTCATGCCCGATGCCGATATGGATCAGGCCGCCGATGCCCTGATCGGTGCAGGTTACGGGGCGGCGGGCGAGCGCTGCATGGCGATTTCCGTGGCCGTGCCGGTGGGCGATGAGACCGCCGACCGCCTGATCGAGAAGCTGGTGCCGCGCATCGAGAAGCTGAAAGTTGGCCCCTACACCGCTGGCAATGACGTGGATTACGGCCCCGTCGTGACGGCGGAGGCCAAGCAACGCATCCTCGGCCTGGTGGAATCCGGCATCGCGCAGGGTGCCGAACTGGTCGTCGACGGGCGCGATTTCAAATTGCAGGGCTACGAAGATGGCTTTTTCGTCGGGGCGCACCTCTTTGACCGCGTGACGCCGGATATGGACATCTACAAGCAGGAGATTTTCGGGCCGGTCCTGTCCACAGTGCGCGCGGGCAGCTACGAGGAGGCCGTGAAACTGGCGATGGACCACGAATACGGCAACGGCACCGCGATCTTTACCCGCGACGGTGACGCCGCGCGCGATTTCGCCGCGCGCATCAACGTGGGCATGGTCGGCATCAACGTGCCAATTCCGGTGCCGCTCGCCTATCACACCTTCGGCGGCTGGAAGAAATCGGGCTTTGGCGATCTCAACCAGCACGGGCCGGACGCGTTCAAGTTCTACACCCGCACCAAGACCGTGACGGCGCGCTGGCCCTCGGGGATCAAGGAAGGCGGCGAGTTCAACTTCAAGGCGATGGACTGATCGCAGAGGCCGGGAAACGGGGGGCCAGCCCCCCGTAACCCCCCGGAGTATTTCCACCAAGAAGACGCAGCGCCGAATTTATGCTTGGCGCTGCGGCCTGCGCGGTGTTTGCTGGGGGGATGTGACAGCGGAGGCCCGGCATGGCGATCACCCACCCCGAGTTCACCATCGGCATCGAGGAGGAATACCTTCTCGTCGATCTCGACAGCCTCGCGCTTGCCCCCGCACCCGAGGCGCTGATGCAGGCCTGTGCTCAGGATCTGCAAGGGCAGGTCAGCCCGGAATTCCTCAACTGCCAGATCGAGATCGGCAGCCGCGTCTGCCACACCATTGCCGAGGCGCGCGACGACCTGAAGCGCCTGCGCAGCACCGTGGCGCGCCACGCCCGCGCCCATAACCTCGCCCCCATCGCCGCCTCGTGCCACCCGTTCGCCGATTGGCGCAACCAGACCCATACCGACAAAGAGCGCTACAACGCGCTCGATCACGATCTGGCCGGGGTGGTGCGGCGGATGCTGATCTGCGGGATGCATGTCCATGTCGGGATCGAGCCGCCCGACCGGCGCATCGACCTGATGAACCAGCTTGGCTATTTCCTGCCGCATCTTCTGGCACTCAGCGCCTCGTCGCCGTTCTGGCAGGGCCACGATACCGGGCTGGCGAGCTATCGGCTCACCGTCTTTGACAACCTGCCGCGCACCGGCCTGCCACCCCGGATGGAGAGTTTCGGCAGTTTCGAGCGCTCGGTGCAGGTGCTGGTGGATATGGGCGTGATCGAGGATGCCAGCAAGATCTGGTGGGATTTGCGGCCCTCGTCGCGCTTTCCCACGCTGGAATCGCGCATCTGCGACGTGCAGCCCCGGCTCGAGGATGCGCTGACGCTGGCGGCGCTGACGCAGGCGCTGGCGCGGATGCTGTGGCGGCTGGCCATTCGCAACCAGCGCTGGCGCATCTACGATGCCTTTCTCGTCAGCGAGAACCGCTGGCGCGCGCAGCGCTATGGCACATCCGAGGGGCTGATTGACCTTGGCCGCGGCGAGATCGTGCCGATGGCGGAACTGGCGGCGGAAATCGTCGATCTGGTGGCCGAGGATGCCGAATTCTTCTCATCCCTGCCAGAGGTGGCCCGCATCCGCGACATGGTCGAGACCGGCACCAGCGCCGAGCGACAGCGCGCCGTGTGCGACACCGCGCGCGCCGGGGGCGCGGATGACGAAGCCGCGCTGCGCGCCGTCGTCCGCCACCTGATCGAGGAATACCACGCCGACCTGTAAGCCAATACAGCCGTTTTCCGGCGATCACGAAGGACGGGGTGACAAAACCGTAGGACCGTCTTGCGGCTCCCCGGTCAATCCCGGTGAGGATTTTGGTGCCGCGTGAGGGGGTGTCCCCGTATCCTTGCCCTTTGATTTCAAAGGCATAATACAGGCCCCGTGCCGGATTGTGTAGGGAAATGTGGATACAGCCTCTCGCCGCCCCGTGGCGGGCTGGCCTTGGGGGCGGCATCGCCGACACCGCCCCCTCGGGACCTCACAAGGCCCGCTTGCGCCTCCGCTCTGCGATCCAAAGGGTTGCCCCTAGGCGGGCCACCCACCCCTCGTAATGGGCGCTTTCGATCTTGATCAGGGACAGCTTGCGCTCACCTGCGATCAGCGGGGAATACTGGATAGAAAGTCGATACATGGGCCGTTCCTTTCGGGTCACGCTGAAAGGGGGCCTTCGGGATCATCCCACAAGTGGGAAAACCCTTTTCCTCCCATCACTTACACGGCATCTTCCCGGCTAGCAAGGGGGCTTTCCGCCTCCCCAATTGGGTGCCCAAAGCTTTGGGGGTAGCTGGGCAGGTTCCCGGCAAGGTCAGTGAAGCATCATCATCATTCAGAAACCCACATCAATGTCCCCCTCAAGGCCCCCTGCGTCTTCGCTATCGACTTCCAACAAGAGTGCCCGACCCGCTCCATCAAGGGCAGCCCAAAAGGCTTCCGTTTGGATCAAGTTGGAAGGCAGTTCGGGTGAAATGATTTCTAACGCCCGTGCCAACGCCTCGGGGCTTTTCGCCATTCTCTGCCCGCCCAGCATTCTCCCAAGTTTCGTCGCCCATTCCCGCGCCTGTGTCTCGATCATATCGGGGTGAAACTCGCGGCGATCCTCACCCCTGTCACGCCGCCGCGCCCAGTCCCATCCCCGGTCTATTAGGGTCCCCTGAGGGATGCGCCTAGCTCGCTCGCGCTCAAATACGCCCCGCATGATGGAGATTTGACTTTTGCTGGTGCCCGACCATGCCGCTTGATCCTTGATCGAGCCGGTGCCGCAACAAACCAAACGCCACGCCGCCTCCCCCCGCTCCTCACGAGTGATCGCGACTTTCTCGCGGGCGTTGATGAGGGATGCTGCGCCAATGGCCTCCTCAAGGGACATTGCGGGGTGCGCCTTCACGGCCACCTTGCGGCTTTCGCCGCCGCGCTCCTGTGCCAGCTTGTGGGCTGCTAGGCGGTGGTGTCCGTCTATCACAATCCATCGCTTACCGCTCCACCAGAGGTGTATCGGCTCATCAAGGCATGGGGCCGAAACGTTCCCCGCGATCTCCGCGACCCGCTCCATGTCCAGCCCATCCGCCCTCACTTGAAAGACCGCCGGTTCTATCGCGATTTCTCTCAGGTGAAGGCGTTCGGGTGTCCTGTTGGGCGGTTGAGGGTTGGCCGCCTTTTCCAATCTGAGCCTGTCAAGTGTTGCGCTGGGCGTCTCCATGTCGGGTCCTTCCAAGGTTGCTTTTGAGGGGGCCGGTATGGCTTACCTTCAATAGGGCAACCCAGCCCCCGGCCATCCCCCGGCCTCCCCGCCCCGGCAATCGTCCGACACAGATATAGGCACACAGGGCCACAGAGACGCCCGCAGGCTTCCACCTTGCGCTGGGCTACCCTCCCTGCCCACGGCGTTATCGGCCCTGTGCGGCCCCCTACAGCCCCCGTGGTGGCCTCTTACATCCCCCAGCGTGCCAGTGCCGCCTCTGCTGATGCCGGATCGGCCTTGATCCGCAGGACCGTCTGCCGGGACACGCCCACCGCCTTGGCGATCTCGGATGTGCCTGCCCCCACCGCGAGCATGTCCTGCACCACCCCGAGGCCCTCGCGATCATAGGTGGGCTTCTTGCCCCGATAGCGTTGCCCATCGGCCTTGGCGGCTTCAATCCCCGCCTTCTGGGCCTCCTTGGTGGCCTCTGCCTGCGCCTGTGCGGTCGCGGCCATGAACGCTATCAGGGCGTCCCTCACGGCCTCCTGCATGGGGTCTTTGGTGGCCCCGTCAAAGGTAAGACCGTTGATCACCGTCTTGATCACGACCCCTTGCCGCATGAAATGGCGGATGGTGTCCGTCACGTCCTGATAGTTGCGCCCCAGCCGGTCCACCCAGCGCACCAAGAGCGTATCCCCGCGCCGCAGCTTGTCGAAAAGCCGCCGCCCCTCTGGCCTCTCCGCAAGGGGGACGGCCACGCCTGACACCCCGTGATCCGCGATCACCTCGTCAACGGTGAAGCCCGCCGCCCGCGCCTGTGTGATCTGGTGGTCAAGGTGCTGGTCAACGGTCGATACGCGGGCGTAGAAGATGGTCTGTGTCATGGTGGCCTCTCAGGGTGTCCGTTTGGGTTATGTCCCCTGATGGGCATGTCCGTTGATTAAAGTCAACCCCTACGGACACCCTTTCGGTCACTTTCCAAGTGTCCTTTGGGCTATACCCTAACGGACAAAACAAAAGCACCCCCCCTGCCGTGATCAAAGGTGGCCACCATCATCATCATCCACAGGCAAAGACCCCGAGGCGCTGGGCCGCTCTGCCCCCCGTGGCCTCTCTCCGCACCGGGACGGGCATGGGGGGAAGTCCGCGCCCACGTCTGTAGCGGGGTAGGGTTTCAGAAGTTCGGCCCCAAAAATGTCGCTAAGCTTCCCCATCGCCCCCCGTCCCTCTGTAGCCCCTGAGGGCCTTCTCTAGCGCCTCTTGCTTGCGTTGAAGCGATACAGGCCCCCCGTAGTATGCCGCCTCTCCACCCGCGTAGGCGTGCCCCTGAATGGCCTGTTGGGTATCGGGGTAAATCTCCGCCGCCCTGAGCCTGTCTTTCATGTTGTGACGCAGGCTGTAGGTGACGTGCTTGGGGTTCTTGGTCAGCTTGCGGACCCTGCGGTTCAGGGCTTTCGATAGGTCATCCATCCCGCCATCGCCATAGAACCTCGGGAATAGCTGCGCCTTGGGGTCGTTCACCCCCTTGACCAGCCTTTGGACCACCTTAAGAGCCTCCCCCACCAGCGGCACAGTGCGGGTAGACCATGAAGTTTTCAGTGACCTATCCGCCCGCTCATGGATTATGGCGTGGGGGTGTGCGTGGTCCAAGACGACCTCGCCCGCCAAGAGTTGCCGTATCTCGGACGGCCTCGCCCCGGTGAAGTCCAGTAGCGTCCAGATTTGCAAAAGGTCCCTGTGGCTCTTGTCGAGGGCCTCATAGACCCCGCTGATTACCTCGGGGGGCAACGCCTCGCGCTCCGCTTGGCGGCTATTGGTTACCTTTGGCATCCCCAGTTCCCGGAACGGATTATCTCCGCCCGCGTCCAGTTCCTTCTGCGCCAGCCCGATCACCGCACTAAGGTCGTTTTTCTCGCGCTTCACCGTCGTCACCGCCACCCCCGTCTTAAGCCGCCTGTCGCGCCATGTGCGGGCGTCCTGTCGGGTCAGTTCCGCCACCTGCTTATCGCCGCCCACCGCCTCAATAAGCCTCCGCTCCGCCCTCCGAAGCCGCTGCACCAGCTTCTTGTGCTTCTCGGGTTGGGGGTGGTCCTTCTCTTCGAGATAGAACCGGAAGGCGTCCGTTATGGTGGGCTGGGGGGCTTCTTTGGGCACGCCCACCGTCAGCGCCCCCGCAATCGCGGCATCGCGCTCCGGCACCCCCTCATATTCCCCTGTGCGCGGGTCTTGGTATGGGGCCACCAGCTTGTCCGCTGCCTCTCCCCGCCACGTCCGCTCGTTGTCGTCCCGTCCGGGGCCGTGGGGGTCTGCATCCCATTCCAGTAGCAGCGCCTTGAGCCGGTCCTGTTCTTCCCGTGGGCTTAGGCCCGCGACGCCGCCCCGCCCCAGCGCGATCATGTGCTCAACCCGCTGGTGATAGTTGCCATAGTTGGCAAGCGCCTCCGCCTCTGTGTGCCCAACTGTCTTTATGAATTCAGTTTTCATGACCAGCCCCTTGAGACCCTTCGGCACCCGGCGGCGGTAGACGTAATGCCCATTCCGCGCATCTATCTTGACGTGTTTCACTGAAAAGCTCCGCATATCCTCATCTCCGCGTGTATACGGGTGTGGATACGTGGGCACAATCCTCCGCATTAAAACCGTTTAATATCAGCTTATTAGAGGGATAATTGTGGTGCCGCGTGAGGGAATCGAACCCCCGACCTTCGCTTTACAAGAGCGCTGCTCTACCAGCTGAGCTAACGCGGCATTGCGACGCTCCATAATCGCAATCGCGCGGTCGGGCAAGCGGCGCGGGGGTTACGATTGCGGTTTTCCTCCGCCGCAAAGCGCCTATAGTGGCGCAAACTCCCGTGAGAGGCAGAGGCGAGGAATGCAGGTCGTTATCCATGCAGGCGCACATATGACCGACGAGGACAGGCTCATCGCCTGTTTGCGTGACAATGCCGAGGCGCTGGCCCCGCGCGGCACCCATGTGCCAGAGCCCGAGAGTTATCGGCGGCTCCTGCGCGACCTGATGCGTACCGCGCAAAAGACTGCCTTGCCCGAAAACGCCCGCGACACGGTAATGGCCGCCACCGGCACGCCGGAAGACACCGCGCGGCTGGTGCTCGACAATCACGGCTTTTTCGGCACGCCCAAGATGTCCATCGGCGGCGCGCGCTTCTACCCGGCGGCAGAGGCGCGGCTGGCCTGTCTCGACGAGATATTCGCGCCCGACGGGATCGGGCTTTTCATCGGGCTGCGCAACCCGGCGACGCTGTTGCCCGCGCTCTTGCCCGATACGCCGTTTTCCACGGTGACGGAGCTCTTGCGCGGCGACGATCCGGTGCATCTGCGCTGGTCCGAGATGATCGCGCGCATCCGCACCGCCCTGCCCGATATCCCGGTCACGGTGTGGTGCAACGAGGATACGCCGCTGATCTGGTCGCAGATCCTGCGCGCGATGGCCGGGGTCGAGGACGGCGTGCCGCTCGCGGGCGAATTCGCGCTGTTGTCCGAGATCATGACACCGGCGGGATACCAGCGGTTCACCGTCTATATGCAGGGCCGCCCCGGCCTGACCGAGGCGCAGAAGGCCCGCGTGGTGGCGGCGTTTCTCGACAAGTTCGCCGACGAGGCGGCAATCGAGGAAGAGTTGGACGTGCCGGAATGGGACGCGGGCATGATCGCCACGCTGAGCGCGCTCTATGACGAGGATGTGGCCGAGATCGCGCAGATGGACGGGGTGCGCCTGATCCAGCCCTGAACGGCGTTACCGGCGCAGCGCGAGACGCAAGGTCAGCCGATCATCGCAAGCGGCAAAATGCTGGCGCGAAAGCAGCGAGCGGGCGCGTGCATCGTCGCGCCCGATCTCGATATCGAGCGCGCAGAGCCCCGCCCCCGCCAATGCGCGCGGCAGGCTGCCCAGCACCTCGGCACCGATGCCGCGACCGCGCACGGCGCGGCGGATATGCATTTCCTCGATGCGCCCGGTCAGCCCGCCCGCCGCCAGCGACCAGCCAAAGGACAGCGCTACATAGCCGATGGGCGCGCGCGGAGGGCCGATGAGATAGACCGCGCCGTGGGGCGTGCCGTCAAGCAGGGGGGCAAGCGCGGCGCGCATGGCTGCCGCCTCTGCCGCCTGCCCCGCCTCGGCGCGGCGCGCGGCCACCATCGGCAACAGCCGGTCGAGATCATCGGCGCGCGCAAGCGTCAGCGCCGTCATGGCTGCGCCGCCATGCCACCCTGCCGCGGGGCCTTGATGTCGCCCGTGCCGATCTCGATCTCGACTGTCATGCCCGTCACCGCCCCCTGTCCCGGCTGAGGCGCGCACCATGAGGGGCGGGCAGGCAAATGTCCATCGCCTGCCCCCCGAATCACGCCCGCCCCCGGTGCCGCCCCGGCGGCCCACAGTCGCAGCGCGCCGCCCGCGAGCGGCGGTCAAAGCACTGGGGACGTGAATTTTTAAGCCTTATCCGCCGGTTGGCGGTGGCTTTCTGTTTGGGTTTCGCGGCAATCTGTCTATAGTCGGTCCAAAGGTGAGGGCCAAACTTCAACCTCGGGGGGGGATACCGATGATCCGATCGGAACTGATCCAGAAGATCGCCGACGACAATCCGCATCTTGTTCACCGCGATGTGGAGCGGATCGTGAACACGATCTTCAACGAAATCACCGACGCGCTTGCCGGCGGCAACCGGGTGGAATTGCGCGGCTTCGGCGCGTTCTCGGTGAAAAAACGCGACGCGCGTATCGGGCGCAACCCGCGCACCGGCGAAAGCGTCGAGGTCGAGGAAAAACACGTCCCGTTTTTCAAGACCGGCAAGCTTTTGCGCGACCGGCTGAACGGCAAGTAAGTCATGAAATATATCCGCTACGTCTCCATCGCCATTTTCGCGCTCGCGCTGGTGCTGATCGCGCTGGCCAATCGCGGCACGGTCACGCTTCGGGTGCTGCCTGACGAGCTTGCAGGGTTTGCCGCGCTCAACCCGACCTATGATCTTCCGCTCTTCGTGGTGATCTTCGGCGGGATTCTCGCCGGTCTTGTCGTCGGTTTTGTCTGGGAGTGGATTCGCGAGGCGGGCGAACGCATCGCCGCCGCGCGCCAGGCGCGCGAGCTGGCCAGCCTGCGCGCCGAAGTGGCGCGCCTCAAGAAGCGCGACACCCGCGAGAGCGACGAGGTGCTGGCGCTTCTCGACGAGGCAAGCTGAGCGGTCATGCCCCGCGACATCCGCGTAAAGATTTGCGGCCTCACCGAGGCGCGCGACGTGGCCGCCGCCGTGGCGGCGGGCGCTGCCTATGTGGGATTCGTCTTTTTCGAGAGATCGCCGCGCCATGTCGGGATCAAGGCGGCGCGCGCGCTGGCCATCGAGGTGCCGCCGGGCGTGGCCAAGGTGGCGCTGACGGTGGATGCTGAGGATGCGGCGCTCGATGCGCTCTGCGCCGCCGTGCCGCTCGACATGCTGCAACTGCACGGGGACGAAAGCCCGGAACGGGTGGCGCAGGTCAAGGCGCGATATGGCCTGCCGGTGATGAAGGCCATCGGCGTGGCAGGTGCGGGGGATCTTGCGGCCATCGACGCCTATGCTGGCGTGGCCGATCAACTGCTCATCGACGCCAAGCCGCCGCCCGGTGCCACCCGCCCCGGCGGCAATGCGCTGGCCTTTGACTGGCGGCTGATCGAGGGGCGCGACTGGCCCTTGCCGTGGCTGTTGGCGGGCGGATTGACGCCCGAGAACGTGGCGCAGGCGGTGGCGCGCACCGGCGCGCGGCAGGTGGATGTGTCCTCGGGGGTGGAGGCGGCGCCGGGTCAGAAGGATGCCGCGCGCATCCGCGCCTTCATCGAGGCCGCCCGCGCGGGCTGAGCCGAGAAAGCCCCGCCGCTGCGGGGAAGATGCGGGATTCTGCCCTTGCGAACAGAACGGAACGGAAATAGAAATTGCGTCAGGCGGTGTGGCAGACGACCACGACACACGGCCAAGCACTTGAAAAGGCGAGTTGGCGGAGTGGTTACGCAGCGGATTGCAAATCCGTGTACAGGAGTTCGATTCTCCTACTCGCCTCCATCAAACACCAAGCCGTTCCATAAGACCAACCGCCCCGCGATCACCTGTGACCGAGGGTCGGCTAAGACGCTTTATCGCAGCATCCAGGTGCCCTCGGGCCAGAATGCGTGAAAGGCGAAGGCGAACATCACGTCATGGGCCACGTCGCGCCCCTGCGCGTCGCGCACCCGCACGCTGCCCACGTCGCGGCCGCGTGAGATGGTGCCGTGATCCATCGCCGAGGCCTGCCCGCGCTCCCACGAGATGCGCAGGCCCGCCTCGCTCACGCCGCCCTCGGCCCTAATCCGCGTAAGCGGCCAGGCCCGGTTGCCCACCCGCACCACGCGCGCCACCGGCGATATGCCATGCGGCGGGTTCTCGCCGCGATAGAGAAACGGGCGCTCGTTGGTGTCATAGCCGACATAGGGATTGCGCCCGTAGGCGCGATCAAAGGACGGCTCTGCCATGACCAGGCCCTGCGGGTTGCGCGCGCGAAACTGATCCCAGCTTTCCATCCAGCTTGGCAATTGCCGCAGTTTCACCCCGGTCATCGCGCCGACGATGCCCTGCCCCACCGCCTGCTGCCACCAGCTTTGGGTCTGGCGGTCATACATCACCATATCGGAATGGCGCAGCTTGCCCGAGACGCCAAAGCTTAGCACCCGGCCCTGCACCCGCCGGTCAAAGGTGATGCCGGAATTGCACAGCGGGCAATAGGTGACGGCCAGCGGGATACCGCCCACGCGGTCATTCACGATCTCATGCCAGATGAGATAGCGGAGCGGGTAGGCGCGCGGGGTCTCGCCCTCGATCTCGACGGTGATGACCGGCTCGCTGCCGTTGATGCCGCGCTTGTCCCCGGCGCGCAGGAAGCGCGGATTGTCGATCGCCGGGATGCCGTCCTTGGGCGGGCCGCCCGACATGATCTCGGACCAGTCGGTGATGGTGGTCCTGGTGAAATCCGTGTCGGGCCATTCGTGCCGCCACGCGGCCGGATTGGCATGGGCCAGCCCGGCCAGAAGCAGGACAGCGGCCAGAAGGCTCAGGAAGCGGGTCATGTGCGGCACCTCGTCGCGCGGGAAAGAATGCCGCGATCATGCCTGCCGCGGTGACGCGGAGCCAGCCCATCCCACGCGAATGTGAGCGCGCGTCAGCACCTTTTGGCCTCTGAGAGCGCGCGATTGCAGAGCCGGTCGCGCAGGGGCCGGCGCATCGCGCGCATCAACTCGCCCGCCAGATCATCGCCCGCGTCCAAGTCGCACCACCGCGCCCTCCCGCGCCCACGGCCCTCAGGCCAGCGGGCGCGGCATGATCTCGGGCGCGGCGCTCATGTCACTTGGTGACGCGCACGGCGGTCATCGTGTCAGGCGTGCCCACGACCGCGCCATTGGGGCCGCGCCCGCGCTTGATCTTGTCCACGATCTCCATGCCGCCGGTGACGCGCCCCACGGCGGTATAGCTGCCGTCGAGATGCGGGGCCGGGGCGAACATGATGAAGAATTGCGAATTGGCGCTGTCGGGGTCATTACTCCGGGCCATGCCGATCACGCCGCGCTCGAACGACACATCGGAAAATTCTGCCCTAAGGTTGGGCCGGGTGCTGCCACCGCTGCCCGCGCGGCGCATATCGCCACCCGAGCGCCCGAATTCGACATCGCCGGTCTGCGCCATGAAGCCCTCGATCACGCGGTGGAACACCACCCCGTCATAGGCCCCTTCGGCGGCAAGCGCGGTGATCTGTTCGACATGATTGGGGGCGACATCCTCGAACAGGTCAACCGTGATGGTGCCGTTGGCGACGCCCTTCACGTCGATTTCGAGGCCTGTGGCAAGGGCGGGGCCGCAGGCCAGCAGCCCGACGGCAAGAGCCAGCTTACGCATCGGCAGCCACCTTGACGCTGATCATGCGATCAGGATTCGCGGGCGGCTCGCCTCGGGTGATGGCATCGACATGCTCCATCCCCGCAATCACGCGGCCATAGACGGTGTATTGCCCGTTGAGGAAATGGTTGTCGCCGAAATTAATGAAGAATTGCGAATTAGCGGAATTGGGGTTCTGGCTGCGCGCCGCGCCGAGCGTGCCGCGATCATGCGGGATCTTGGAGAACTCGGCCTTGAGATCGGGCAGATCGCTGCCGCCGGTGCCCGCGCGGCGGGGGTTGTAGTCCTTTTCCATGTTGGCGTGTTCCACGTCGCCGGTCTGTGCCATGAAGCCGTCGATTACCCGGTGAAAGGCGACGTTGTCATAGGCCCCGGCGCGGGCAAGCTCCTTCATCCGCGCGCAATGATCCGGCGCGATCTTGGGCATAAGCTCGATGGTGACAGTGCCATCCTTCAATTCGATCAGGATGGTGTTCTCGGGGTCGGTGATCTCGGCCATTTGGTGCTCCTGGTTGCGGTTTCCCACAGGTCTAGGGGGAACCGGCGCGATTGCCAAGGGTGGGCGGTTGACGGCGCGGGGACTGCGCGCCATGACAGGCACGGAGTTGCATGAGGAGGCCGCCGCGATGGGCTGGAAGACGCTGGACGACATGGACCTTAAGGGCAAGCGCGTGCTGGTGCGCGTGGATATCAACGTGCCGGTCGAGAACGGCGCGGTCACCGATGCCACAAGGATCGAGCGGATCAAGCCCACCATCGACGACATTCTGGCGCGCGGCGGCAAGCCGATGCTCTTCGCGCATTTCGACCGGCCCAAGGGCAAGGTGGTGCCGTCCATGTCGCTGCGCGTGACGGTGCCCGCGCTGGAAAAGGCGCTGGGCCGCAAGCTGCGGCTGATCGAGACGCTGGAGGGGGCCGAGAACCTCACCGAGGAGGCCCGCGCCGCCGATGTTCTGCTCTTGGAAAACATCCGCTTTCACCCCGGCGAAGAGGCCAACGACCCCGAGTTCGCCGCCCGCCTCGCGGCGCTTGGCGATGTCTATTGCAACGATGCCTTCTCGGCGGCGCACCGCGCGCATGCCTCGACCACGGCGCTGGCGCATCTGCTGCCCGCCTGCGCAGGCCGCCTGATGCAGGCGGAATTACAGGCGCTGGAGGCCGCGCTTGGCACCCCCGCCCGCCCGGTGGTGGCGGTGGTGGGCGGGGCCAAGGTGTCGACCAAGCTCGACCTGTTGGGCAACCTTGTGGAGAAGGTGGATACGCTGGTGATCGGCGGCGGCATGGCCAACACGTTTCTCGCCGCGATGGGGCTCGATGTTGGCCGGTCGCTTTGCGAGCACGAGATGGCCGCCACCGCGCGCGAGATCATGCTCAAGGCGGGTGCCGCGGGTTGCGCGATCCTTTTGCCCGCCGATGTGGTGGTGGCGCGCGAGTTTGCCGAAGGCGCGGCGCATGAGGTGGTGGGGGCCCATGCCTGCCCGCCCGACGCGATGATCCTCGACGCGGGGCCAAGGGCGGTGGCGCGCATCACCGAGGTGCTCGATCAGGCGAAAACGCTGATCTGGAACGGGCCGCTCGGCGCGTTCGAGATCGCGCCCTTTGACGCCGCCACCAACGCCGCCGCACAGCACGCCGCGCGGCTCTCGCGCGCGGGGCGGCTCATCTCGGTAGCGGGCGGCGGCGATACCGTGGCCGCGCTCAACCGCGCCGGGGCGGCGCAGGATTTCACCTATATCTCCACCGCCGGTGGCGCGTTCCTCGAATGGATGGAGGGCAAGGACCTGCCCGGCGTCGCCGCCCTCAAGGGCGCGGGATAAGGGCACGCGCGGTCACGTTTCAGCGAGCGCCGTGGCGCGCTGCGCTGCCCTGTGGCAGGCTGACGGCACCCAGAACGGAAAGACACGCCATGCCCCGCCTGCCCCTCTGCCTGCCCTTCTGCGCAGCACTTGCGCTGCTGCCCCTCGCCGCCCTCGCCCAAGAGGCCGCGCCCGAAGGCGAGACCATACCGCAAACCGCGCCCGAGCCGGATATGACGCTCGAGCGGCTCGACGCGATCATCCGCGCACTCGACCCCGAGGCGCAGGGCAACGGCGCGGTCTGGCAGCTTTCCGTGGGCGAGGTGCAGGTTCTCATCGTCACCGACAAGACCGCCGACCGGATGCGCGCCATGACCCCGGTCGCGCGCAGCGCCGATGTCACGCCCGAACAACTGACCCGCATGATGCAGGCCAATTTCGATTCGGCCCTCGATGCCCGCTACGCCATCGCCCGCGATGTGCTCTGGTCGGCCTATATCCACCCGCTTTCGCCGCTGAAAAAGGATCAGCTCATCTCCGGGATCGGCCAGGTGGTCAACCTCGCGCAAAGCTTTGGCACGCTCTATTCCTCGGGCGCGATGCAATATGGCGGCGGCGATAGCGGCGCGCTGCAACGCGCGCTCATCGACGAATTGCTCAAGAAGGGCGAGGAAATCTGAGCCTCCCTTGCGAACGCCACCCACGCGGTTTACATCTGCCCCAGATGACACAACCGGAGATATGCCGATGGCCCTTCTCGCTTCCGATCTCGAGGCGCTCATCCGCGAGGCGCTGCCCAATGCGCGCATCACCGTCGAGGGCGATGACGGCGTGCATTTCGCAGCCGAGGTCATCGACGAAAGCTTTCGCGGCATGAACCGCGTTCAGCAGCAACGCGCCGTCTATGCCGCGCTCAAGGGCCGGATGGACGGGCCGGACGGGGCGATTCACGCGCTCGCGCTGACCACCAAGGCCCCCGGCTGATGTCGGGCGGGGCGATCATCGCGGCGCTGTCGGGCCTTGTGCTTCTGCTCGCCGGGCTGCGCGCCGCGCAATCGCTGCGCGAGGACCGCACCACCGGGCGCGGCACCGAGCCGGGAGAGGGCGACAGCGTGATCTCGTCCTTCTATTCCTCCGGCGTGAGCGGCGGGCAGTCGATGAGCTACCGCATCTCGCGCGATCCGCAAACCTACGCCAAAATCTTCATTCCGAAGGACCGCAGCAAATGACCGACGCCAAGACCCGCATCACCGAGACCGTGACCGCCAACCCCGTGGTGCTCTTCATGAAGGGCACCAAGGACATGCCGCAATGCGGCTTTTCCAGCCGCGTGGCCGGCGTGCTCAATTTCATGGGCGTCGATTTCGCCGATGTGAACGTGCTCGCCGACGAGGACATCCGCCAGGGCATCAAGGACTATTCCGATTGGCCCACCATCCCGCAACTCTACGTCAAGGGCGAATTCGTGGGCGGCTGCGACATCATCACCGAGATGACGCTTTCGGGCGAGCTTGACCAGCTTTTCGAGCAGAACGGCGTGAGCTATGACAAGGCCGCCGCCGAAAAGATCCGCGAAGCCAACGCATGATCGGCGGGCGGCCTCTCAAGCAAAGGGGCAGCCGGTGACATCACACCCGCTCGCCCTGCTGCTGCTCACGCCTTTCGTGGCGGTGTTTGCCTATGCCGCATGGCACGAATGGCACCGCGCCCGCGAGGACGGGCACAGCAATTACGGCCTCGCTTACGATCCCGAGACAGACACCACCCATGTGACGCTGCTCGACGAGGGCGAGGCCGGATATGATCCCGAAACCGACAGCCCCGAGGCTGGGGCTGACGAGACAGACACCAAGACATAGGAGCGGGGGCGTTTGGCGGTTTGATGTATCGCAGACCGCTACAGAAAGGTTTGGTGATACCTCACAAGCCGTTCGAAATGAGCATCCAAAGAACGTTTGAGATGTCCTGCGTCCTTTACGTTCAGAATATAATCCACCAGCAGATTGTATTGCATGATCTGGCGCGGCAATCGCAACGCGGGGTCTTGGCGATTGATGCGCTCACCCTCCTCAATGACCTGCACAATTTGCTTTTTCGGCACATCAACCCGGTGTTCCGGCACCGCCATTGCCTTGCCGTTCATCAGCCTGACACATGAGTCGAACTCGTTGAAAAGATGGGCTTCCAATCGGATGATATCGGTCACATCCCGAACGGGCCATGCCCAGACATAAGCGATTTCCCAAACATCGACCTGTCGATTGGCAATCACATCCGACCTTGCCGAGGTCAGATGACGGCGAACACGGGTCCGGATTCCGTCAACGGATTGCCCGACATAGATCGGAACGCCATCCAGATCGCAAAGCGCGTAGACACCGATTTCATCGGTCAATGCCTTGAGCGATTCGCTCCGGAAAGACTGAACGTCGCTCACGCGACCGCCCTTTCCGCTGCGATTTTGAGAAGAATCGGTTGAAAGAGATGCTCGTCGAGATGCTTCACGATGGGAACAACCACGCCATCACCCGCAATCCGGTAGGCATCGTTGTAACGCTCAGGCATCCGATAAGACGCAGGCAGCCCCATGAGGCGGGAAACCTCGCGTCGCGACAACAGGCGCGCTTCGATCTTGTCGCCGCGAACAATCAGGATCGTTTGCCGGGATGACCCTCCCGCCGGTGTTCGCAAACATCCCGCGACACCGTCAAATCGCACCTCCGCCCGTTGACGCACGCGGCCTGCATCATCGGGGCGCCCTCTTTTGTAGAGCGTTCCCACGGCGGTCTGGCCTTCCGCCTTCGCCGCAGCAATGCGCGCAAGGCTCGGGGCCGACATCATCGAAAGCAACCGCGCGATCTGCTCGTCAGACAACCACGCTGTATCCGGATCAGCGTCCAGAATGGTCGACAACCTTTCCGCTGACGACGCAGGAGGCGGAAGGCGAAACCACAACCAGTTCTCTCTTATTAACGGGCTGGACCCGTCGTGAAACCGGCGCAGGCGTGTCGAGCAAAACACGCCATCCGCTTGTGGCTGACAAAGATCAGCCACGTTCAGTTCCCCACGCACCGCGATCACGAACAGGCGCGGTCGGCTTTGCGGAACGAAATGACAGGCGTCTATCTCGAGTGCCCCGACCTTGTAGCCAAGCGATATGAACGACATCAGGATGTGATCGAGGTCTTTGCCTGCATGACGCGACAACAGGCCCGTGACGTTTTCAAACGCAATCAGTCGTGGTGCGAACCCGGCCATCGCCGCGACACGCACCTTCTCGAACCACGGGTTAAAGACACCGCTGCGCGTGCCGCCAAGACCCAGGCCCTTGCCGGCAAGGCTGAAATCCTGACACGGGCTTGACGCCCAATAAAGATCAATGGGCTGTTTCAACACATCCGGGTCGAGCGCCGCCACATCCCCCTCGACAAGCCCGGTGCTGGACCAGTTATCGCGGTAGACACGGCATTTCATCGCATCAATGTCATTGGCGAGGGCGCAGTGCCAACCCGCGTCAAGTGCTGCGCGCACCATTCCGCCGCCACAGAAGAACTCGGCATATCTAGGAGGATGATCCATCTCGCACGCCATATCTATGTTTACGAGGTGGATAATACCCTGTCGAGCCTAAACAAGCCTTACCCTACTCCGCCGCCTGCGGGGCCCCAGTCTCGTTCTCGGCCTCGATCTCGGCGGCGCGGGCCTCGACCTGCTCGACGATATGATCGATCATCGTCGCGTTCGACATCTTGTGGCTGGCCTTGCCCGCGAGATAGACCATGCCATGCCCGGCACCGCCGCCGGTAAATCCCACATCGGTCATCAGCGCCTCGCCCGGCCCGTTGACCACGCAGCCGATGATCGACAGGCTCATCGGCGTCTTGATATGCGACAGCCGATCCTCCAGCGCCTCCACCGTGCGGATCACGTCAAATCCCTGCCGCGCGCAGCTTGGGCAGGAGATGATATTCACGCCGCGATGCCGCAGCCCCAGAGATTTGAGGATATCATAGCCAACGCGCACCTCTTCCACCGGGTCGGCCGAGAGGCTCACCCGGATCGTGTCGCCGATCCCGGCCCAAAGGAGGTTGCCCAGCCCGATCGCGCTCTTGACCGTGCCCGACATGAGGCCACCCGCCTCGGTGATGCCAAGGTGCAGCGGCGCGTCGGTCGCCTCGGCCAGTTGCATATAGGCCGCCACCGACATGAACACGTCCGAAGCCTTCACGCTGATCTTGAAATCGAAAAAATCGTTGTCCTGAAGAATGCGGATATGATCGAGCCCGGATTCCACCATCGCCTCGGGGCACGGCTCGCCATATTTGTCGAGCAAGTGCTTCTCGAGGCTGCCCGCATTCACCCCGATGCGCATCGAACAGCCGTGATCGCGCGCCGCCGCGATCACCTCGCGCACGCGCCGCGCATCGCCGATATTGCCGGGATTGATCCGCAGACAGGCGGCACCCGCCTCTGCCGCCTCGATCCCGCGTTTGTAGTGAAAATGGATATCTGCCACGATCGGCACCGGGCTTTCGCGCACGATCTCGCGCAGCGCCTTTGAAGACGCCTCGTCGGGCACCGAGACGCGCACGATATCGGCCCCCGCCTCGGCGGCGGCCTGCACCTGTGCCACGGTGGCCGCCACATCGGTGGTCGCCGTGTTGGTCATGGTCTGCACCGTGATCGGCGCGCCGCCCCCCACCGGGACCGGCCCCACCATGATCTGACGGGATTTGCGGCGCTCGATATTGCGCCACGGGCGGATTGGATTATGCGACATCGCGTGGCCCCGTTCGGTTCGGATCATCCCTGCACCCAGAAATAGCCCGCCGCGAGGCGCGCGGCAACCGGGGCTATTGCCGATCCTGCGTCAGTTCGGCCACCACGCGCTCAAGGTCGGCATCGGCCTCGGGGTCGGCCTGTGCATAGCGCTCGGTGAGCACCCCGGCGGTGAGCGAGAGGTTTGCCGTCACCGCGCCGCTTGGGCCTGCTGGCCCGTAATGCGCGCCGTTGACCGCGAAATACACCGCGCCCGATTCGCCCACGCGCAGCGTTGGCGGGTTTTCCGTGGCGGGCACATCATAGGTATCGCCCGCGTTCATGATCCCCTCGAAGATCACGCTGCCATCGGCGGCGCGCACCCGCACCCATGCCGGGCGCACGGCGACGATCTGCACAGCATCGGGCGCGCCTTCGACGACCTGCGGCACCGTCGGCGTGTCGGTCGGGGCCTGCTGCGCGGCCAGCACCGCGCGCGCGATGGCGCTGTCACGGTCAGAGGCCACTGGCGCGGAGGGGCTGAGCGTGCCCACCTCGCGTGGATCCAGCATCGAGATCGGCGCATCGCGGGCCACCATCACCGGCACGTCAAGCGCCTTGGGCCGGTAAAGCCTGCTGAGACGATCCTCGCGCGGGGCCTTGAACCCGGCCTGCGTCCCGTCTTCGCCCCCTGCCTCGGCCTGATCCAGCGGGTCGAGATCGGCCAGCACCATGGGCGTGTTTTCCACCGGCGCAAGCTGCACCTGCTGCACTTGGCGAAGCACGCTCCAGCCGCCATACCCAATCGCCCCGATCAGCGCCACAAGCACCAGTGCCGATCCCACTGCCCCCGGCTCGATCCGCGAAAACACGCTTTCGCGCTCGGGAACAAAGGCCATGCCGCCGCCGCCCAGCGCGTCTGCCGCGCCCTTGCGCGCCGGTTTCGGCTCGATCCGGCGTTCGGGGCGATAGCGCGACGATGCCTTCTCGGACATGCCATGCGCGATGGAAAACCCCGATTCCGCACAAAAGACGGCAAAGGCCTTGTCGGGGTCCATGCCGAGATAGCGCGCGTAGGACCGCACGTAGCCGGGGATGAAACCGGGCGTGTCGAAAACCGACGGGTCGGCGTTCTCGATAGCGGCGACGTAATTGGCGCGAATACGCAACTCGCGCTCGACATCCAGCAGCGATTTGCCAAGGGTGGCGCGCTCTCCGCGCATCAGGTCGCCCAGACGCAGATCGTACGCGTCAAAGCCGCGTATATCCGCCTCGTCCGAGGCCGCTTTAACCGTCCGACGGCGACCAATCATGCGCCACGAGCCTCTCACAAGTCCCTGCCAAAGCGCCGAAGTCTACGATTCGGCTGCCATCCTGTTCTTTAGAACACGTTAACACAAGGCAAGGCGCATTGCACGTTCGCGTGCATCACCCGGTCTTTTCGGCGCGATTCAGCGCACATTGGCTCCAGAGTGCATCCATGCCACGTATCAGCGCGTCCATCTCTTTCGGCCCATGCACCGGCGAGGGGGTAAAGCGCAGCCGCTCGGTGCCGCGCGGCACGGTCGGGTAGTTGATCGGCTGCACATAGATGCCATAGCCCTCAAGCAGCATATCCGACAGCGCCTTGGTATGCACCGGGTCGCCCACCATCACCGGCACGATATGGCTGCCATGGTCGATGATCGGCAGGCCGAGGCCCTTGAGCCGGGTCTTGAGGATTTTCGCCTGCGTCTGATGCCGCTCGCGCAGCTTTTGCCCGTCCGAGGTCTTCAGGAACGCGACCGAGGCCGTGGCCCCCGCCGCCAGCGCCGGCGCGAGCGAGGTGGAAAAGATGAAACCCGGCGCATAAGAGCGCACCGCGTCGCACATCTTGGCGCTTGCCGCGATATAGCCGCCCATCACGCCATAGGCCTTGGCCAGCGTGCCGTTGATGATATCCAGCCGATGCATCAGCCGGTCGCGCTCGCAAATCCCGGCCCCGCGCGGGCCATACATGCCCACCGCGTGCACCTCGTCGATATAGGTCAGCGCGCCGAATTCATCGGCCAGATCGCAAATCGCCTCGATGGGGCCGAAATCGCCATCCATCGAATAGACGCTCTCAAACGCGATCAGCTTGGGCGCGTCGGGGTCATCGGCGGCCATCAACGCGCGCAGGTGGTCCACGTCATTGTGCCGGAAAATCCGCTTGGCCCCACCATTGCGGCGCACGCCCTCGATCATGCTCGCGTGGTTCAATGCGTCGGAATAGATGATGAGGCCGGGAAAGAGCTTGGGCAGCGTGCTGAGCGTCGCATCATTGGCGATATAGGCCGAGGTAAAGAGAAGCGCCGCCTCCTTCCCATGCAGATCGGCAAGCTCTGCCTCCAGCCGTTTGTGATAGACGGTGGTGCCGGAAATGTTGCGCGTGCCGCCGGATCCCGCGCCGGTGGCGTCAATCGCCGCGTGCATCGCTTCGAGCACCTGGGGATGCTGCCCCATGCCGAGGTAATCGTTGCCACACCAGACGGTGATCGGCTGCTCGGCCCCGTCGGGCCTGCGCCATACGGCGTGCGGAAAGGCCCCCTGCTGCCGCTCGATGTCGATGAAGGTGCGGTAACGCCCCTCCTCGTGCAGACGCTCAAGTGCCCGATCCAGCCCGGCTGCGTAATCCATCGTCTTCCCTTCCCGTTCGGTGCCGGATACCTGCCACGGCACCCTGCCCGTAATCTAGCCGTTTTCGCCCGGATGTATACCGCACCCGGATCACAGGAACAGGCTACAAAACGCCGCCCCCCTTCTCCTTGACATGGGTCAAGCTCTGGACAGCGCAGCCGCGCCTGATACCCTCTGGCATAACTTGGCAAATCCCGAAAGGCCCACCATGACCCTCACCGCCACCCTCGCCCATATCGACGATACGCTCGACACCGCCCTGGCCCGGCTCGATGGCCTGCTGCGCATCCCGTCGATCTCGACCGATCCGGCCCATAACGCCGATTGCGAGGCCGCCGCCGATTGGCTGGTGGCAGACCTGCAAAGCCTTGGGGTAAAGGCAGAGAAGCGCCCCACGCCGGGCCGCCCGATGGTGGTGGGCCATGTCGCGGGTGATGGCCCGCACCTGCTGTTTTACGGCCATTACGATGTGCAGCCGGTCGATCCGCTGGACCTGTGGGATACCGATCCATTCGCCCCCGAGGTGCAGGACACACCCCACGGAAAAGTGATCCGCGCGCGCGGGGCCTCGGACGACAAGGGCCAGCTCATGACCTTCATCGAGGCGTGCCGCGCGTGGAAGGCGGTGCACGGGCATCTGCCCTGCGCGATCACCTTCTTTTTCGAGGGCGAGGAAGAATCCGGCTCGCCCTCGCTCATTCCCTTCATGAAGGCCAATGCCGCCGAGCTTTCCGCCGATCTCGCGCTCATCTGCGATACCTCGATGGTCGCGCCCGGCATCCCCTCCATCGCCTCGCAACTGCGCGGGATGCTCAAGGATGAATTCACGATTCAAGGCCCCCGCATCGACCTTCATTCCGGCCATTACGGCGGCCCCGCGCTCAACCCGCTGCGCGAGATTTCACGCCTCATCGCGTCCTTCCACGACGAGACGGGCCGCGTCGCGGTAGAGGGCTTTTACGAGGGCGTGCACGAAGTGCCCGACGACCTGCTGCGCCAGTGGGAAAATTGCGGTTTCGACGAGCACGAATACCTGTCGTCTGTCGGCATGACGCGCGCGCATGGCGAGGCGGGCTATTCCACGCTCGTGCAGCAATGGGCGCGCCCGACGCTGGAAATCAACGGTCTCTGGGGCGGCTACCAGGGCGCGGGCACCAAGACGGTGATCCCGGCAGAGGCGCATTGCAAACTCACCTGCCGCCTTGTCGGCGACATGGACCCCGACAGGTTGCGCGCCAGGATCCGCAAACATGTCGAGGATCGCCTCTCGCCCGACGCCAAGATCACCTGGGATCAGAATCTCGACGGCTCGCCTGCGGCGGTGATGAACACCGACCGCCCCGAATTCGAGGCCGCGCGTCAGGCGCTCTCCGACGAATGGAACCGCGAGGCGGTGCTCACCGGCATGGGCGGCTCGATCCCCATCGCGGGATTTTTCAAGCAGATCCTCGGGCTGGACGCCATGCTGATCGGCTTTGCCCAGGAGGATGACGCCATCCATTCCCCCAATGAGAAATACAACGTCCAGAGCTTTCACAAGGGCATCCGAAGCTGGGCGCGCGTGCTGGATGCGCTCAGCCATAGCGGGTGACGCTTCCCCTCTCTCCATCGAAAGGAATTTCAAATGAACGCGACACGAATATCGGCTCTGGCTGCGGCGGCAATATTGGCCGCCACCTCGGTCTCGGCGCGCTCGGTTTCGGCGGCCTATCCGCAAAGCGTGGCCGACGCCCTCCAAGACAACGGCTATCGCGCGGAATTATCCACCGACAGCCAGGGCGATCCTATGATCATCAGCCACGCCTCCGGCGCACGCTTCGCGATCTTCTTTTACGGGTGCGAAAACAATCGTGATTGCAAGGATATGTCGTTCACCGCCAGCTTTGCCGTGGATGACACGATCACGCTGGGGTCGCTCAATAGCTGGAACAGCACCAAGCTGATGGGGCGGGCCTATCTCGACAGCGACGACGACCCGGTCGTGATGCATTTCGTGGCAGGCGTGGACGCGATGCCCGCCCCAACCTTCAAGCGCCTCATGGACCGGTGGGAAATAGCGCTGGAAGAGTTCACCGATTTCATCGGCTGGTAGGCGCGCGCGCACTCCCCCCGGCGGGCTGATTTTCTTCGCCCGAACCCCTCTGAAATATGCCCCCCCGGTGCCGGTTCCTGGAGGGGCGCAGGCTTGTGGGCGAAAAACGACTCGCCTAACTTCCCAAAAAAACGCTATAATCCAAATAGATATAATGACTTACGAGTCCAGTTTGACACAAAGGGTCATTCGCGACACTCTCGAACGCATAAGTTAGCTAAAGGGAGACTATCATGACCACCTACGCCAAAAGCGCAGTCGCGGCGCTTGCGACCACCAGCATCCTGGCGCTCGGGGCCACCGCCGCGGCCGCCGATACGTGGCGCTACGCGTTCGAGGAAGCGCTCACCGATGTGCAGGGTGTGTTCGCGCAGAAGTTCAAGGAGGAGGTCGAGGCCAATACCGATCACACGGTGCAGCTCTTCCCCTATGGCACGCTCGGCGAATCCGCCGACACGATGGAACAGGCGCAGGCCGGCATCCTGCAATTCGTGGACCAGTCGCCGGGCTTCACCGGCTCGCTCATCCCCGAGGCGCAGGTCTTCTTTGTCCCCTATCTGCTGCCGCAGGACACCGAGGCGCTGGGCGAGTTTTTCCGCACCTCCAAGGCGGTCAACGAGATGTTCCCCAAGCTTTATGCCGAGCAGGGGCTGGAACTGCTGACCATGTTCCCCGAGGGCGAGGTTTGCGTGACCACGCAAAAACCGGTCACCGAACCTGCCGACCTCAACGAGGTCAAGGTGCGCGTGATGACCAACCCGCTGCTGGTCGAAAGCTATCAGGCCTTCGGTGCGACGCCCACACCGCTGCCCTGGGGCGAGGTTTACGGCGCGCTTCAGACCGGCATCATCCAGGGGCAGGAAAACCCGATGTTCTGGAACTGGTCGGCCAAGATGTATGAGGTCTCCAACGTCATCACCTGCATGGGCCACAGCAACTTCACCACGGCGGTGATGGCCAACCAGGATTTCTATGACGGCCTGTCGGGCGACGAACAACAGGCCGTGCAGGATGCCATCGACGTGGCCTTCAACCACATCATCGACTACCAGAAGGGCCTGCACGAGGAGAGCATCGCCAAGATCAAGGAGGCCAAGCCCGAGATCGAGATCAACGTGCTGAGCGAAGAGCAGCGCCAGCCGTTCATCAAAGCCGGTGAACAGGTCGAAGCCCGGTTCGTCGAGATGACCGGCGACAGCGGTAAGAAAATCCTTGACCAACTGAAGGCCGATCTCAAGGCCGTGACCGAATAACAGCGGCACAATATCCGGGGGCGGCCCATCGCGCCGCCCCCGCTGCCACACAACCGACAAATGATTTTCACGGGGAGGGCCAGCCGTGAACGACACGCCCGAGAAGGCCGGCACATCGCAGCCGGACCAGCCGAGATGCGACAAGCCTTCGGCAGACAGCTATGCCTCTACCCTTCCCGGGTTTCTTGGCACGATCGACAATATCATCGCACGCCTCGAATCGATCATGCTCGCCGCAGGCGTGCTGCTGATGGCCACCAATACCGTGGCCAACGTGATCGGGCGCTTCATCTTCCAGAACAGCCTGTTCTTTTCTGAGGAACTCAACCGCATCCTCATCATCCTGATCACTTTCGCGGGCATCAGCTATGCCGCGCGGCAGGGTCGCCATATCCGCATGTCGGCGATTTACGACGCGCTGCCGCCCAAGGCGCGCAAGGGGCTGATGATCGTCATCTCGCTGGTGACGGCGGTGTTCATGCTGGGGCTGTGCTATTACTCGTTCAACTACATCGTCACGCAGGCGGGGCGCGGGCGCGTCCTTCCGTCGCTGCAAATCCCGGTCTGGGTGCCGCTGATCTGGGTGCCCGTGGGGTTTTTCATGACCGGGCTGCAATATCTGCTCACGGCCATCAAGAATATCCTGTCGCGCGATATCTACCTCTCGACCGCCGTGCTCGAGGGTTACGACGACACCGAGAAGGAGGTGTGAACGATGGCTGTCACGATTTTCTCGATCATGATCGTCCTGCTGCTTCTGGGCTTTCCGATGATGATTCCGCTGATCGTGGGGGCCTTCGTGGGCTTTTACACGCTCTTTGGCGGGCTCGGCCAGATGGAGACGATGGTCCAGCAGATCATGGCCGGCATCCGGCCTGCCTCGCTTATCGCGGTGCCGATGTTCATCTTTGCCGCCGATATCATGACGCGCGGGCAATCGGCCGGGCGGCTCATCGACCTCGTGATGGCCTTTGTCGGGCATCTCAAGGGCGGGCTCGCGGTCTCGACGGCGGCGGCCTGCACGATGTTCGGCGCGGTCTCGGGCTCGACCCAGGCCACGGTGGTGGCCATCGGCTCGCCGCTGCGGCCCCGGATGCAGAAGGCGGGCTATAATGACAGCTTCATCCTCGCGCTGATCGTCAATTCCTCTGACATCGCCTTTCTGATCCCGCCGTCGATCGGGATGATCATCTATGGCGTCGTCTCCAACACCTCGATTGCTGAACTGTTCATCGCAGGCATCGGGCCGGGGCTGCTGATTCTCGTGCTGTTCTCGTTCTATTCGTGGATTTACGCGGTGCGCAACAACGTGCCCACCGAACCCAAGACAAGCTGGCCCGACCGCGCCCGCGCCGTGCAACAGGCGCTTTGGCCCTTGGGCTTTCCGGCGATCATCATCGGCGGCATCTATGGCGGCATTTTCAGCCCGACCGAGGCGGCGGCGGCCTGCGTGTTCTACGCGCTCATCCTCGAAGTGCTGGTGTTCCGCTCGCTCGACCTCTCGGGCGTCTATGATACGGCGAAATCCACCGGGCTGATTACGGCGGTGGTGTTCATCCTTGTGGGCGTGGGGGCTGCGTTTTCCTGGGTCATCTCGTTTGCGCAGATCCCTCAGGAAATCCTCAGCTCCATCGGCATCGACCAGATGGGACAGATCGGCGTGCTGTTCGTCATCTCGGTGGCCTTCTTCATCGGCTGTATGTTCGTCGATCCCATCGTGGTGATCCTTGTCATGGTGCCGATCTTCGCGCCGGTGGTTCAGTCGGTGGGGCTTGACCCGGTGCTTGTCGGCACGATCATCACGCTTCAGGTTGCCATCGGCTCGGCCACGCCGCCCTTTGGCTGTGACATCTTCACCGCCATCGCCGTCTTCAAGCGGCCCTATTGGGAGGTGATCCGCGGCACGCCGCCCTTCATCGCGATCCTGTTGTCGGTGTCGGTGGCGCTGATCTACTTCCCGCAGATCGCCCTGTTCCTGCGCGATCTGGCCTTTGCCAAGTAACCCTGAGGAGACCGCCCATGTTCAAATCGATCCTGGTGCCCTTCGACGGCTCGCCCAATGCCAAAAAGGCGCTCGACACGGCAATGGAAATGTCCCGCCTCACCGAGGCGGCGCTGACCATCCTGACGGTCTATCGCCACCACTCGATGCTCGAGGCGTCGCTGTCGATGGTGCGGCCCTCTGATCCCGGCAACCTTGACGACATCATGTCCGCCCACGCAAAGGAGGTGGCCGATTACGCCAAGAAACACGCCATTGATGCGGGGTTCAAGGAGGTCCGCGCCTTTGTCAAATCCGGCCCCACCTCGCGCACCATCGTCCAGTTCGCCAAGGATCACGGCAACGACCTGATCGTCATCGGCAGCCGTGGCATGGGCTCGATGGAGGGCTATCTTCTGGGCAGCGTCTCGCACAAGGTGACGGGGCTGTCGGAGGTGCCGGTGCTGGTGGTCTGAACAACCGGTCACCGGTTGTGCCAATTGAATTGTGAGGAAAATGGCGCGGTTGACGGGACTCGAACCCGCGACCCCCGGCGTGACAGGCCGGTACTCTAACCAACTGAGCTACAACCGCGCATCTCACGCATCGGGATCGTTCGGGACAGCAGTGGCGCGGTTGACGGGGCTCGAACCCGCGACCTCCGGCGTGACAGGCCGGCACTCTAACCAACTGAGCTACAACCGCCCGCTGCCCACCCGATCCCTCGGGCGTGTGGCGCTTCTAAGCGCCGCCCGCGCCCGCGTCAAGCGGGTGCAGGCGCGAAATTCGAGTTTTCAGCCGTGCCTTTGCAACTCGCAACCGCCGCGGGATCACCCCTCAAGGGATGCTCCACAGAGGGGCAGACATGCCCCCCGTTGCGGCTCGCAGGCAGGGTGCGGGAATGCGCATGAGGGGGGGGGGTGTTAGTAAAGCCCGCCCGAACTCATCGCGCCGAATGTGGCCTTGCCGCCCACCTGCTTGGTCTCGCCGGTGGCGGTGGTCACGTCCTGAACCGCCTCGCCCTCTCCGGGCTGGTAGAAATCGAGATCGTTGCCCATCGCGAACCCGCCGTCAAAGCTCACGCCAAAGACCGGCTCCTCGCCCTCGCGGAAATATTCGGCCACCACATGCGGGCCCTCCGCGTCATCGCCAAGGCGCGCGCCGGTGAACCGGTCGATCTTGATGAATTGCCCTCCGGGGGGCACCTCGAACGGGCCGCCGCCGAATTTCTCGACCGCCTGCGTCATGAATTCCTGGAACACCGGCCCGCACATCGACGCGCCATAGGCCCCGCGCCCAAGGCCGCGCGGCTGGTCATGGCCGATATAGCAGCCCGCCGCGATATTGCTGGTAAAGCCGATGAACCACACGTCGCGCGCATCATTGGTGGTGCCGGTCTTGCCCGCCACCGGCACCGGCAGGTTGATGACCCCCGATGCCGTGCCGCGATCCACCACCCCCTTCATCATCGAGGTGAGCTGATAGGCGGTGATCGCGTTCATCACCCGGTCGCGATCCGACACGATACGCGGGCCGCGCCCCTCGGGCAGGTCTGCCTCGTCGCAATCCACGCAGGTCCGCGTATCCTGCCGATAGATCGTGCGACCATAACGATCCTGCACCCGGTCAACAAGGCTCGGGCGCACCCGCTCGCCGCCATTGGCGAACATCGCATAGGCGGCCACCATGTTGTAAAGCGTGGTCTCCTCCGATCCCAGCGAATTGGCCAGGAAGGTGCCCATGTTCTCATACACGCCAAACCGCTCGGCATAGCCTGCGATGATGTCCATGCCCACCTCGCGCGCAAGTCGGATGGTCATCAGGTTGCGCGACTGCTCGATCCCGGTGCGCAGCGGCGTCGGGCCGTAGAACTTGTTGGACGAATTGCGCGGCCGCCAAAGCCCCTGTGGCGTGTCGATCTCGATGGGCGCGTCGATGATGATCGTGGCGGGCGAATAGCCGCTGTCGAGCGCTGCGGCATAAACGAAGGGCTTGAAGCTCGATCCCGGCTGGCGCATCGCCTGCGTGGCGCGGTTGAACACCGAATCCTGATAGGAAAATCCCCCCTGCATGGCGATCACCCGGCCGGTGTTGACATCCATCGCCATGAACCCGCCCTGCACCTCGGGCACCTGCCGCAGGCTCCAGTTGGCGAAAGTGCCATCCTTGGTGACGGCGCGCACATGCACCACCTCGCCGCGCTCAAAGGTCTCGCGGAAGTTGCCGGGCAGCCAGCCTATATCGCTGCGCGGCACCTCCTGCACGCCCGCGACCCCCTCGATGCCGATGCGCATGGCCTGGTCGCCGGTCTCCAGCACCACCGCCGGATACCATTTGCCCTCAAGCTCGATATCGCGCGGCACCCGCAGATCCGCCAGCGCCGCCTGCCACGCGGCCTCGGTCCCCAGCGCCTCGTCGGGCAGCACCAGCCCGGTGCCGCGCCAGCGCCCCCGCCCGCGATCATAGGCCTCAAGCTGGCGGCGGAGCGCGCGCGCGGCCACCTTTTGCATCTGCGGGTCGATGGTGGCGCGCACGGCCAGACCGCCGGCAAAGAACTCGCTCTCGCCGAACACGCCGCTGAGCTGCCGCCGGATTTCATCGGTGAAATAATCGCGCGGCGGCAACTCGGCACTAAACGGCGCGAAATCGCCATTCTGGACCGAACGCAGCGGCATCTCGCGCTCGGCGCGATAGGTCGCCTCGTCGAGATAGCCATTCTCCCACATCTCGCGCAGCACGAAATCGCGCCGGGCGCGCAGCCGTTCGGTATCGCGCACCGGGTGGTAATCGCTCGGGGCCTTGGGCATCGAGGCCAGCATCGCCGCCTCGTGCGGGGCCAGATCGCGCAGCGACTTGTTGAAATAGGTCTGCGCGGCGGCGGTCACGCCATAGCTGTTCTGGCCAAGGAAAATCTCGTTGAGGTAAAGCTCGAGGATATCCTCCTTGCTCAGCGTCTCCTCAATGCGGGTGGCAAGGATGATCTCCTTGATCTTGCGCTCCATCCGCCGATCCCCCGAGAGCAGGAAATTCTTCATCACCTGCTGCGTGATCGTGGACGCCCCGCGCACGTTACGGCCCCGCGACTTCACCGCGTCATAGATCGCCGAGGCAATCCCCATCGCGTCATAGCCATGATGGGTATAGAAATTCTTGTCCTCGGCGCTGATGAATGCCTGTTTCACCAGATCGGGAATATCCTCGGCGGGGGTAAACAGGCGGCGCTCGCGGGCGAACTCGTCGATAATGCGCCCCTCGGCGGAATAGATCCGGCTTATCGTGGGGGGGGTATAATTGGCCAGGCTCTCGTGGCTTGGCAGATCCTTGCCATAGATATGCAGCACCGCCCCGATGGACAGCCCGCAGATCATGACCACGAGGGTCATCAGGCTGAACACGGTGCCCAGAAGGCTCAGAACAGGACGCAGCACGGATCGCTCCCTTCAAGAGATGCGCCCGATATAGGGATGATCGGGGCCACGGTCAAAACCAAAGCCGGGGCACGGGGGCGGGTTTTCGCGCGCGCCCTCATTGCCGCATCAGGCCCGCGCGCGCGCGATCAGAGGCGTGCCACTGCTCCAGCCCCGCGCGCAGCGCCGCCACCAGCCCCGCGCGCCAGTCCGGGTCGCTCAGGTTGCGCCGGTCGCGCGCATCCGAGAGAAACCCGGTCTCGACCAGCACCGAGGGGATATCGGCGGCCTTGAGCACGGAAAACCCGGCATGGCGCAAGGGCCGTCCCAGCACCGGGATGTCGCGCGCGGTAAAACTTTCAAGCAGCGTGCCGGCCAGCGCCTCGGCGCGCGGCAGCGTCTCGAGCCGCGCGAGATCCATCAGCACGCCCGCCACCACGTCATCGCTGTCGCTCAGATCCACCCCCGCCAGCAGGTCTGCGCGGTCATGGCGCTCGGCCAGCGCCGCGCTGGCGGCATCCGAGGCAGTGCCCGACAGGGTATAGACCGACGCCCCGCGCGCCCGCGCATCCGACAGCGCATCGGCATGAAGCGACACAAACACATCCGCCCCCACCTCATGCGCCAGCGCCACGCGGCGCTCGAGGCTCACAAACTCGTCGCCCTCGCGCGTGAGCCATACCCGAAAGCCGCCCGCGCGCATCAGCGCCTCGCGCAATTCCCGCGCCAGCACCAGCATCAGCGACTTCTCGGCAAGCCCCTCCTCCTCGGCACCGGGATCGATACCGCCATGGCCGGGGTCGATCATCACCCGCAACACCCCGTCGGCCTCGGGCGGCGCGGTGGAGGCCGCAGGCGGCACCGGGGCCGGATCCCAGCCGGGACTATCGGGCACACCCGCCGCAGCAGCAAAGCGCTCGGGTGCGCCGCGCCCCAGCCGCACCCGCAGCACCGCAGCACCGCTCTCGGGATCGACCGTGAGCGCGGCCTCGTCGAGCGGGTATGGCCCGGCCAGATCCACCACCATCCGCGACCAGCCGGGCCGGATCTGCCCCATGCGCAGGCCGCGCACCCGCTCTGTCGCGACGATCCCGGCAGCTTCAGCGCCGCGCCAAACCACCTCGCGGAAATCGAGCACCAGGCGCGGCGGCCCGTCAAGCGTGAACACCCGCCACGGCACCCCCTGCGACAACGCGAGCCGCAGCGCCACCCCGGCCCCATCACGGGTGATCGTGCTCGCCCCTGCCTCAAACCGCGCCAGCGCGGAAAATCCCGCACCCTCGGCCCGCGCCGCCCCTGCAAGGGCCAGCGCGACCAGCACCGCCAGCCCTGTCCGAACCAAACTGCTCATCCGCCGGTCTCCGGTCTTTGGACGCCACGATACCGCCAATGCGCGGCCCGCAACAGCCCCCGCACGCGTTTCTTCTTGGTGAAAATACCCAAATCCCGCGCGCCGCTACCCACTCCCGGCTCAGGGGCAGAACAGGTCGTTGAATACCGCGAACAGCATCAGCGACAGGATCAGCGTCAGCCCCACGCTCATCATCACCCGCAGCGCACGCTCGCTCGGCGGGCGGCCTGCGACGGCCTCATAGGCGTAGAACACCAGATGCCCGCCATCGAGCACCGGCACCGGGAAGAGGTTGAGCAACCCCACCGCCGTCGACAGCACCGCGATGAACCAGATGAAGCTCTGCGCGCCCTGGCTCGCCATCGCGCCCGAGACTTCGGCGATGCCGATGGGGCCGGACATGTTGCAGGCGCTGATCGCGCCGGTGACCATGTGATAGAGCCCCGAGATCGAGCTTTCGACGATCGCCCAGGTCTGCGCCGTGGCCTGGCCAAGCGCCTCGACGGGGCCAAGCGCCACGGTCGCGGGCTCGAACGCCATCGCGCCCGCCACGCCGATCCGCCATTCGGTGCGAAACCCGCCCTCGGGCTGCGGCTCGTCCACCCGGCGCGGCACCAGCGTGAGGGCAAGCCCGCCCCCCTCGCCCGGCCGCCACACATCGAGCGCCAGCGGCGCACCGTTCGACCCCTCAACAATCTCCTTGAGTTGGGCAAAGGCCACGACGGGGCGGTCATTCACGGCGGTAATCACATCGCCCGCCTCAAGCCCCGCATCAAACGCCGCCGATTGCGGCGACAGCCCCCCCACCAGCGGCGGCATGAGTTGCGGGCCGGGCACGCTCATGCGCGCGCCCTCGCGCCGCACGGTATAGTCAAGCAGCGGCGTGGCAGGCAGCGCGTCGAGGAAATCGTCATAAGCCTCGTCTGCCTCGCGGTCGGGCAGGTCCATGCCCGCGATGGCAAGGATCTCGTCACCCTCGCGCAGCGCCACCCCCTCCACCGGCAAGGGCGTGAGCGCGCCCACGGTCAGCGGCTCGGCGGTCTTGCCGCCCGCCATCATCACGGCGGTAAAAATCGCGATCGACAGGATGAAATTGAACACCGGCCCCGCCGCCACCGTCGCCGTGCGCGCCCAAAGCGGCGCGCCGTGCATGGTCTGGCGCAGGCGTTCGGGCGACAGATCGGCCATCGCCGCGCCGTCCTTGCCGCTCGCGGCATCCGAATCGCCCAGGAATTTGACGTAGCCGCCAAAGGGCAGCGCCGCCACCTGCCAGCGCGTGCCATGCCGGTCCCGGCGCGAGAACAGCACCGGGCCAAAGCCCAGCGAAAACACCTCGGCCTTGATCCCAGACCAGCGTCCGACGATATAATGGCCGTATTCATGCACCGCCACGATCACCGAAAGCGCCACCACGAAGGCCAGTATCGTCATGAAAAAACTGCCGAATTGCGGCAGAAGCATACCCAGATCCACGCCTTACCCCTGTTGTTTGATGTCGCGCGCCACCACGTCGGCGCACTCCCTTGCCAGATGGTCCATATGCGCCACCCGATCAAGGGTCAGATCGCCGCGCGCCGCATCCGGCCCTGCCAGCATCCGCTCCAGCACCGCCTCCACCAGCGGTGCCATGTCCAGAAACCCGATGCGACCGACGATGAAATGATCGAGCGCGCGCTCCTTGGCGGCGTTGAAGATTGCGCCCGCCAGCCCGCCCTCTTCCATCACCACCCGCGCCAGCCGCAACGCCGGGCTGCGCGCCTCGTCGGGGGCGCGGAATTCGAGCACGCCCACGGCACCAAGATCAAGCGCCGCCACCGGCAGCGCGCGGCGCTCGGGCCAGTGCAGCGCATAGCCGATGGCGTGGCGCATGTCGGGCGGGCCGACATGGGCCATCAGCGCGCCATCGTTGAACCCCACCAGCGCGTGCACCAGCGATTGCGGGTGGATCAGCACCTCGATCTGCGCGGGGGTGAGGCCAAAGAACTCGCGCGCCTCGATCATTTCCAGCGCCTTGTTGAACATCGAGGCCGAATCGATGGTGATGCGCTGGCCCATGTCCCAGTTGGGATGAGATGACGCCTCGGCCACCGTCGCCCGCGCCAGCCGCTCCAGCGGCCAGTCGCGGAACGCGCCGCCCGAGGCGGTGATGATGACGCGGGTGACGGCGCTTATTTCCTCGCCCACGAGGGCCTGGAAAATCGCCGAATGCTCGCTATCCACCGGCAGGATGCGCGCGCCGGACCTGCGCGCCGCCGCCATCACCAGCGGCCCGGCAGTGACCAGCGATTCCTTGTTGGCCAGCGCCAGCGTCGCGCCCTGTTCCAGCGCCGCCAGCCCCGGTGCCAGCCCCGCCGCGCCGACAATGGCCGACATCACCCAATCGGCAGGCCGCGCCGCCGCCTCGATCAACGCCGCACGCCCCGCCGCCGCCTCGACCCCCGATCCGTCGAGCGCCGCGCGCAACTCGGGCAACAGCGCCTCGTCGGCGGTTACGGCGATCTCTGCCCCGAGCGCGCGCGCATCCGCCGCCAGCCGGGCAATGTTCTGCCCGCCGGTCAGCGCCACCACGTCATAGCACTCGGGCGCGCGGGCAATGAGGTCGATGGTGCTTTGCCCGACAGAGCCGGTCGCCCCGAGGATGCTCACCCGCCGCATCGCTCAGACCAGCCCGAGCGCGCGCAAAAAGCCCACCGCCAGCGCCGCGCCCAGCATCGCGTCGAACCGGTCGAACACGCCGCCATGACCGGGGATGAGGTTGGAGCTGTCCTTGACGCCCTGCATCCGCTTGACCGCGCTTTCGGCGATATCGCCCATCTGCCCGGCAAACCCCACCAGCACCGACAGCGGCACAAGCACCGCCCCTGCCCCGGTCGGCCCTGCGAACAGCGCGCCGACAATGCCAGCGCCGATCCAGCCCGCCGCCGTGCCCGACCATGTTTTCTTCGGGCTGATGCGCGGCCAGAATTTCGGGCCGCCCAGCGCCTTGCCCGCGAAATAGCCCGATACATCCGACACGATCACCACCAGCACCAGCCACAGCACCCACAAAAGCCCCGCATCGGCGCGCAAAACCCCGATCACCCAGGCCCCGATGAGCGCCCAGAGCGCCAGCGCGGCAAAGGGCGCACGCGCGCGCGGCAGCGTCTCGGCGGCGACCAGCACCGCCGCCGCCAGCAGCGGCAGCACGAAAATCCCCGGCAGCACCAGCGCCAGCGCCAGCGCCACGGCACCGGTGATCCCGGCGCGCCCCGGCGCGGTTGAGGCGAAAAGCCGCGCCGCCTCCCATGTCAGAAGCCCGCCCAACACGCAGACCAGCGCGGCAAATATAAGCCCCCCCGCCCAGATCGCGCCCGCGCCCAAGGCGGCCATCGCCACGCCCGAGGCCGCGCGCGGGGCCAGATCGGACCAGCGCGCCCCCGCGCTCATGCGCCCACCGCGCCAAAGCGACGATCGCGCGCGCCGTATTGCGCCAGCAGCCGGGCGAATATCTCGGGGGTAAAATCGGGCCACAGCGTATCAATGAATTCATATTCCGCATAGGCCGATTGCCACAGCAGGAAATTCGAGATGCGCGCCTCGCCGCTGGTGCGGATCACCAGGTCGGGATCGGGCAACACGCGCGTGTCGAGGTAGCGCGGCAGGGTCTGCTCGTCCACGGCTTCGGGATCAAGCCGCCCTGCGGCCACATCGCGCGCCAAAAGGCGCATGGCGCGGGCCACCTCATCGCGACCGCCGTAATTGAGCGCGATGGTGAGGTTGAGCCGCGCGCAATGGGCGGTCATCTTCTCGGTCTCTTCCATCAGCTTGCGCAGCCCCGGCTCCAGCCGAAAGCGATCCCCGATGAAGCGCACGCGCACATCCTCGCGCACGAATTCCTGCATTTCTTTCATGATATAGCGGCGAAACAGGCTCATCAGCCCGGCCACCTCGGTCTGGGTGCGCTTCCAGTTCTCGGTGGAAAAGGCGAAAATCGTCAGATATTTCACCCCCAGATCGGGGCAGGACGCCACGATATCGCGCACCCGGCGCGCGCCCGCGTGATGCCCAAAGAGCCGTGGCCGCCCGCGTTTCTGCGCCCAGCGGCCATTGCCATCCATGATGATCGCCACATGGCGCGGCCCGCCCTCGGGGGCACCGGTTCCGGCCATGCGCGCCTCCTGTTTCATCAGACCTGCATGATCTCGGCTTGCTTGTGCTCAAGCGCCTCGTCCACCAGCTTGACGAACTTGTCCGTCAGTTCCTGCACCGCGGTTTCCCAGAATTTCTGGTCGTCCTCGGACATGCCGTCGGCCTTGGCCTTCTTGATCTGGTCCATACCGTCGCGGCGCACGTTGCGCACCGCCACGCGGGCGTGCTCGGCATAATGCGAGGCGACCTTGGTCAGCTCGCGCCGCCGTTCCTCGTTCAATTCCGGGATGGGCAGCATGATGATCGGGCCATTGGTCTGCGGGTTGATCCCGAGACCGCTTTCGCGGATCGCCTTTTCCACCTTGTTCACAAGGCTCTTGTCCCAGACATTGATCGTGACCATGCGCGGCTCGGGCACGTTGACGGTGCCTACCTGGTTGATCGGCGTCATCTGGCCGTAAGCGTCGACCATCACCGGCTCGAGCATCGAGGCCGAGGCGCGGCCCGTGCGCAGCGAGGCGAATTCAGTCTTGAGCGCACCCATCGCGCCCTGCATCCGGCGCTCAAGGTCGTCTAGGTCTATCTCTATGTCGTCGGCCATTGTCGTTCCCATGTCTTTGTCGCGCGTCCTCGGCCCTGTTTAACCTCAGGCGTGCACGGTTGTATAGGTGCCCTCGCCCGAGACGATACCGCGAAAGCCGCCCGGCTCGTCGAGCGAAAACACGATGATCGGCAGGTTGTTGTCGCGCGCCAGCGCAATCGCGCTGGCATCCATCACGCCCAGATGCTGCGCCAGCACCTCGTCATAGCTCACCCGCTCATAGCGTTTGGCATCGGCGTGTTTCACCGGGTCCTTGTCATAGACACCATCCACCTTGGTGCCCTTGAAGATCGCCTGGCAGGCCATTTCATTGGCGCGCAGCGTGGCCGCCGTGTCGGTGGTGAAATAGGGATTGCCGGTGCCGGCGGCGAAAATGCAGATGCGCTTTTTCTCCAGGTGGCGCACGGCGCGGCGGCGGATATAGGGCTCTGCCACCTCGTCCATGCGGATGGCCGAGATCACGCGGCAGAACGCGCCGGTGCGCTCGAGCGCGGATTGCATCGCAAGTGCGTTCATCACCGTGGCCAGCATCCCCATGTAATCGGCGGTGGTGCGCTCCATCCCCTGCGCGCTGCCTTGCAGGCCGCGAAAGATATTGCCGCCGCCGATCACCATGCAGATTTCCACGCCCATGTCGTGGACCGATTTGACCTCCTGCGCGATTCGCTCGACGGTGGGCGGGTGCAGGCCATAGCCCTGGTCGCCCATCAGCGCCTCGCCCGATATCTTGAGCATCACGCGATCAAACCGGGCCTTCTGGGTGTCGGGGGGGGTCATGGGCGCTCTCCGCGGCTGCTCTTGTGAAATTGCGCGCAAAATGTCGCAAATGGGCGGCAGGTGCAATCGCCGATACCGCGCGCGCCCTCGCCAATCGCGCGGGCACAGGCTATGCCCGCGCCATGATCGACCTTGATGCCCTCGACCCCGTGCGCCCGGTGCTGATCGCCGGGCCTACCGCCAGCGGTAAATCGGCGCTGGCACTCGCGATCGCGCGCGCGCAGGGCGGCGTTATCGTCAATGCCGACGCGCTCCAGGTCTATGCCAACTGGCGCATCCTGTCGGCGCGCCCCACCCCCGAGGACGAGGCCGCCGCCCCGCACCGGCTCTATGGTCATGTCGCACCGGAGCAGGCATATTCCGTCGGCCATTGGCTGCGCGAGGTGGTGCCGCTGCTTGCATCCGAGGCACGCCCGATCATCGTGGGTGGCACCGGGCTTTATTTCACGGCGCTGACCGAGGGGCTGGCCGAGATACCGCCCACCCCGCCCGCGATTCGCGCCGAGGCCGACCGGCTGCCGCCTGCGGCCCTTCTGGACGCGCTCGACCCGGCGACGCGCGCGCGCATCGACACCGGCAATCCCCGCCGGGTGCAGCGCGCCTGGGAGGTGCAGGCCGCCACCGGGCGCGGGCTGGCCGCGTGGCAGGACGCCACGCCGCCGCCGCTCTTGCCGCTTGATGCCTGCTCGGCGCTTGTGGTGGAGGCCCCGAAACACTGGCTTACCCCGCGCATTGCCCGCCGCTTCGATGCCATGCTCGGTGCCGGCGCGCTCGACGAGGCGCACGCCAATCTGGAGGGATGGGATGCCGCGCGCCCGGCCGCGCAAGCCATTGGCGCGCCGGAGCTGATCGCCCATCTGCGCGGCGAGATGACGCTAGATGCCGCGCGCGAGGCCGCGCTCATCGCCACGCGTCAATACGCCAAGCGACAGCGGACATGGTTTCGCGCGCGGATGAGGCATTGGCAGGCGGTGGCGGCAGAGGCGCTCTGAGCGCTCAGCAGCCCTTGCGCCCACACACCGTTACCAGCGTGCGCCAGAACACATAGAGATCAAGCCGCAGGCTCATTTCATCGACGTAACGCAGGTCCAGCACCACCTTGCGACGGGTGCCCTCGCTGTCATCGACATAGCCTAGATCGGTCTGCGCCAGCCCGCTGATACCGGGGCGCACATCGTGGCGGCGGCGATAGCCCGCCACGTTGCGAACGTAGCGCCGCGCGTGGTGGAAATAATCCGGGCGCGGGCCGATCAGGCTCATCTCGCCGCGCAGCACGTTGATGATCTGCGGTAGCTCGTCAACGCGACAGCGCCGCATGATCCGCCCCAGCGGTGTGATTCGGTCATGCTCGAGCGGGTCCTCGGCGCTGCGCATGATACGCTCGGCCGACGTCATCGAGCGGAACTTGATGGCGCTGAACGCGCGGCACCCCCGCCCCATCCGGGGCTGCATGTAAAACAGCGGGCCGCGATTGAAAAACGGATTGAGGCAGAGCAACACAAGGCAGATCAGCGCCAGAACGGGCAGAAGACACAGGCTCATCACGATGTCGAAGGCGGGCTTGCCCCAACGCGCATACACACCTTCCAGCCGCGACGGGCGGAATCCGATAGATGATTTATTAATCTCAAAAGCTTCGTGTTTCAATATACTGTCCCCCAAAAAGCCGCATAGGCCCAAGCCATGAACCAACACGACACGGGCAATCAAAAACCCGTGATACCTGAAGTGCCATATACCACTATGCAGCCGCAGAAAAAAGTTAATTTTTTATTACGGTGAGCCAAACCCCGCTTGCCATCAAGGACGGTAAACGGCCTCGGGCCGCAGATAACAGGCTCCGAACCCTACCCCTTGCACGCGGCCCGATCCCTGCCTAAGCCGGGGCCATGATCGCTCTCCTCGACCAAGGCCCGCCGCCACCCTGCCCCGCGCCCTTCAACATGGCCGCGCATGTGCTGGGCCATGCCGCGCGCATGCCCGACAAGATCGCGCTTGCCATCATCGGGCCGTCGGGGGCCGAACGGTGGCGCTATGCCCGCCTCGAGGCCGCGGTGCGCGGCACGGCGACGGGGCTTCTGGCGCAAGGCCTTGCCCCCGGCGACCGGGTGCTGATGCGGCTGGGCAACACGGTGGAATTTCCGCTCGCCTATCTCGGCGCGCTCGCCGCCGGGCTGGTGCCGGTGCCCACATCGAGCCTGCTGACCGCCCCCGAGGTGGCGGGCATCATCGCCACCACCACGCCCCGCCTGATCCTGCGCGGCGCGGGCATCGCCTGCCCCGAGACCGATCTGCCGATCCTGGACGAGACCGCGCTCGAGGCGATGCGCGATCTGCCCCCCGCCGCCTGGCACATGGGCGCCCCAAACCGGCCCGGCTATATCATCTATACCTCCGGCACCTCGGGCATCCCGCGCGCGGTGATGCACGCGCATCGCGCCATCCTTGCCCGCGCGATGATGTTTGAGGATTGGTATGGCCTGACCGAGGCCGACCGGCTCTGCCATGCGGGCGCGTTCAACTGGACCTTCACGCTCGGCACCGGGCTGCTCGATCCGTGGAGCGTGGGGGCGACCGCGCTCATCCCCGCCCAAGGGGTGGAGCCCGCGCAATTGCCGCTCTTGCTCAAGCGCCACGACGCCACGCTTTTCGCCGCCGCGCCGGGGGTCTATCGCAAGCTGCTGGCGGGCGGGGCGCTGCCACCTCTGCCACGCCTGCGCCACGGGCTGGCGGCGGGCGAGAAGCTCTCCGAGGCGATCCGCAGCCGCTGGCACGCCGCTACCGGCACCACGATCCATGAGGCCTATGGCCTGTCGGAATGTTCTACCTTCATCTCGGCCAGCCCCGACCGGCCCGCGGCCCCCGGCACGCTGGGCCGCCCGCAGCGCGGCCGCCGCGTGGCGATCCTTGGCCCCGATGGCGCGCCGGTGGCGCGCGGCGAGGAGGGCACCATCGCCGTGCATCGCGACGATCCCGGCCTGATGCTGGGCTATATGGGCGCAGTGCAGGCGACGGCAGAGAAATTTGCGGGCGCGTGGTTTCTCACCGGCGATCGCGGCGCGATGGAGGCCGACGGCGCGATCCGCTATCTGGGGCGCGCCGATGACATGATGAACGCGGGCGGCTTTCGCGTCTCGCCGATCGAGGTGGAGGCGGCGCTGGCAGGCTATCCCGGCATCACCGAGGTCGCCGTGACCGATATCGAGGTGAAAGAGGATGCACGCGTGATCATGGCCTTCTATACTGGTCCCGAACGGCTCGACCCTGCCCGCCTTGACGCGCATTGCCGCGCGCGGCTGGCGGCTTACAAATGCCCGCGCGGCTTCTTTCACGTCGAAAGCCTGCCTGCGGGCGGTAACGGAAAACTCCTGCGCCGCGACCTGCGGCCGATATACGAGGCCCTCAATGGTCCGGCTTGACATCATCTCCGATCCGATCTGCCCGTGGTGCTACATCGGCAAGACCCTGCTCGATCAGGCGCTGGCAGAGCGCCCCGACCACCCGTTCGAGATCCACTGGCAGCCCTTTCAGCTCAACCCCGACATGCCTCCCGAGGGGATGGACCGCCGCGCCTATCTCGAGGCCAAGTTCGGCGGGCGCGAGGGCGCGGCGCGCGCCTATGCGCCGGTGCTGGAGCGCGCCGAGGCGGCGGGGCTGGAGATTGATTTCGCGGCGATCCCGCGCACCCCCAACACGCTCGATGCGCACCGCCTCTTGCACTGGTCCGAGGTCGAGGGCTGCCAGACGCCGATGGCGATGGCGCTGTTTCGTGCCTATTTCCACGAGGGGCGCGACATTTCCGACCCCGAGGTGCTGGCCGATCTCGCCGACAGCCTCGGCCTTGATGCCGCCCTCATCGCGCGGCTGCTGGCCTCGGATGCCGACCGCGAGGAGGTTGCCGCCCGCGATGCGCAGTTCCGCCAGATGGGCGTGACCGGCGTGCCCACATTCATCGTCGCGGGCCAGCACGCGGTGCCGGGCTGCCAGCCGCCCGAAATGTGGCTGCGGGTGATCGACGAAATCACCGCACAGGCGGCGGGGGGCTGAGGGTCACCACCTGATACAAGGTGCGTGTTGTTGGGGCGGGGGCGTGTTTCTGGCATGGAGCTGCCGTTCGCCCCCTGTCCCCCGCGCGGAGTCAAGGGCGAAGCCCGCCGCGCGATCGCTGGGCCGTCCCGCAGCCTAGCGATTTTGAGACGGCGCGCAATGCATCGGTGTCATAAAGGCTTGGCTGGCATAAAGCGGCAGTTTCAACCGGTGCATCGCTAGTCCCCGGCCCAGCGACCGCGCGGCTCATCTCTGAAACCGCAAACGTCCCCACCAGGCCATCCACGCTGCCTGCCCCATCACCCTACGCCCTACTGCGCCGCCCCCCGTCGCAGCACCGCCGAGACCGGCACCAGCGCAACGCTGGCGGCGCGGTCTTGCAGGCCCCAGATCAACAGCGCGCTGATCGTGTCGGCGCGCAACCGGCCCAGCATGATGACGCCCGTCTGCCTCTGGCCCGCGCGCACCGCCGCCTGATCGAGAAAACGGCGCACGGCAGCGGCATTCTGCCCCTGCGCATCGAAATCGCGAAACAGCGTCGCCGAGGGCACGCCCTCGCGCGCGATGAGCTTTTGCGCGGTATCAAGCCCGTTGGGCCGCATCACCAGGCCGTGACCGGTCTCGAGCAGGATCGGGGCAAGCTGCGCGCTGGCCTCGCGGCTCGATTGCAGGCCGGTGCCGTCGCCCTCGATCACCGCCACCGCCTGCGGCACGCGATCAAGCCATGCGGCCATCGCCACCTCGACATCGGCGGCACTTGCCCCCTCGGGCAGATCGACATCGAGAAGCACCTCGAACCCGGCCTCGCGATAGCGCGCCGCCGCCGCGCCTGCATCGGGATGGGTGGCGGGAATGGCGATGCTGAGCGGGTAGGGAAAGGCGCCGAGCGCCTCGCGGCCAAGCGCGCCGCTGCCATCGTCGATCAGCACGATCGCCATGAGCGGCTTGCCCGGCGGCACCTCTGCGGCAACCGCGTTGCGCGCAAGCGCGGGTTCGGGGGGGGCGGGGGCCGGGGCGGCCTCGTCCTGCGGCGCGACCGCGCCCTCCTCGGGGGCCTCTCCGATGCGCGGCAGGCGGTCGGTGGTCACGCCCTCGGCGCGGTCCTGAACCAGCGCGCCGCCGCCCTCGGGCTGGAGACGGCGCGGGGCGGGAGCGGTCTCTGGGGCGGTCTCGGGCGCGCCCTCGTCGGGGGCGGGGGCGGCCATGCTCTCGCCGGGGCTGGTCTCGGTGCCGGTCTCGTCGGGGGCTGCGCCCACCCGTTGCCCTGCACCCGGTGCCAGCCCGACCGCGCTCTCGCCGGGATCGGGCTGCGGCGGCTGCGCCGGTTCGGTCGAGATCGGCAGCCGCGCCTCGCTCTCGGGCCGGGTGGGGGCGAGGGCCTGCGGGCTGGGCAGCACCGGGCTGTCGCCCTGCACCGCAACGCTGCCCGTGTCCGAGGCCTCGACGGGCGGCGTGCCGAGAGTGGTCGCGGTGCCGGTGGCGGGGGGCGGGGCGGTGTCGGCCCCGCTCAGGCCAAGGGTGTCGTCGGGCGCAGGCGCGGGCACGCGCGGCACGGCCCCCGTCCCGGCCTCGGGGCTGTCACCGGGCGCGGGCAGCGCCGCCGCGCGATCCTCGCGCACCGCGTCAAAGCCCGAGCCGGGCGGCACCTTGACGGCATCCGCCTCGGGGGCGCGCTCGCGCAGCGCCGCCCCGCCGGCAAGATCAAGCCCCACCGAAACCGCGCCAAGCACAAGCCCCGACACGGCAAACCCCGTTATCATTCCTGCCAGAACACCGCGCATTGCCGCCCTCGCCCCTTGTTTTGATCCGCCGTCGATCCGCGTCTTGCCCGCCGGTTTGCGGCTGTTTCCGGCCTAGCGCCCCTTGACGGTCCGGCGCAAGCCTGAACAAGTATACCGCGACCGGCCCCAAGGCCAACAGCCCCCTTTAGACCAAAGGACAGGCGCAGATGCTGCTCTTGATCGACAATTACGACAGTTTCACCTATAACCTCGTGCATTATCTGGGCGAGTTGGGGGCCGAAACGCGCGTCATCCGCAACGACGCGATGGATGTGGCGGGCGCGCTGGCGCTGCGGCCTTCGGCAATCGTGCTGTCGCCCGGCCCCTGCGATCCCGATCAGGCGGGGATCTGCCTGCCCCTGACGCTGGCGGCGGCCGAGGCGCATATCCCGCTTCTGGGCGTGTGCCTTGGCCATCAGACCATCGGGCAGGCCTTTGGCGGGCGGGTGGTGCGCCATTCCGAGATCGTGCACGGCAAGATGGGCGAGATCCACCATTCCGGCACAAGCGTGTTCAAGGGCCTGCCCTCGCCTTTTGACGCCACGCGCTATCATTCGCTGGTGGTCGAACGCGAGAGCCTGCCCGATTGCCTCGAAATCACCGCCGAGTTGACGGACGGCACCATCATGGGCCTGCGCCACCGCGCGCATCCGATCCACGGGGTGCAGTTCCACCCCGAATCCATCGCCTCGCAGCATGGCCACGCGCTGTTGCGCAATTTCCTCGACATGATGCAGGTGCCGGCATGAGCGATATCCGCCCGCTCATCGCCGCCGCCGCCGACCGCCCGCTGACGCGGCCCGAGGCCGAGGCCGCCTTTACCATCCTCTTCGAGGGCGAGGCCACGCCCGCGCAAACGGGGGGTTTCCTCATGGCGCTGCGCACGCGGGGCGAGACGGTGGATGAATACGCCGCCGCCGCCGCCGTGATGCGCGCCAAGTGCCACAAGGTGCGCGCGCCCGAGGGCGCGATCGACATCGTCGGCACGGGGGGCGACGGCAAGGGCACGCTCAACATCTCGACGGCGGCGGCGCTGGTGGTGGCGGGCGCGGGCGTGCCGGTGGCCAAGCATGGCAACCGCAACCTGTCGTCCAAATCCGGCGCGGCGGATGCGCTCACGGTGCTGGGCGTCAAGGTGATGATCGGCGCGGATGCGGTGGAAAAGGTCTTGGCCGAGGCGGGCATCGCCTTCATGATGGCCCCCATGCACCACCCGGCGATGGCCCATGTCGGCCCGGTGCGCGCCGAGCTTGGCACGCGCACCATCTTCAACATCCTCGGGCCGCTGACCAACCCCGCAGGCGTCAAGCGGCAGCTCACCGGCGCGTTCTCGCGCGATCTCATCCGCCCGATGGCCGAAACGCTGGGGCAGTTGGGGTCAGAGCGGGCGTGGCTGGTGCATGGCAGCGACGGCACCGACGAGATGACCATCACCGGCCTCACATGGCTCGCCGCACTCGAAGAGGATGGCAGCATCCGCGAGGCAGAGCTTCACCCCGAGGATTTCGGCCTGCCGGTGCACCCGTTTGAGGCCATCCTCGGCGGCACGCCCGAGGAAAACGGCGCGGCGCTCAAGGCCCTTCTCGAGGGCGCAAGGACCGCCTACCGCGACGCCGTGCTGATGAACGCCGCCGCCGCGCTGACGGTGGCGGGACGCACGAATGACCTGCGCGAGGGCGTCGAGATCGCCGCCGAGAGCATCGATTCGGGGGCGGCGAAGACCACCCTCGCCGTCCTCGCCAAAGCCACATCGGAGGCCAAATGACCACGCCCACCATCCTTGAGCAGATCAAGGCCTACAAACTCGACGAGATCGCCGCCGCCAAGGCCGCGCGCCCGCAAGCCGAGATCGAGGACGACGCCCGCGCGGCGCCGTCCGTGCGCCCCTTTGGCCCGGCGCTGTTGCAGGCGTCGAAAACCGGCTATGGCCTCATCGCCGAGATCAAGAAGGCCAGCCCCTCCAAGGGCCTCATCCGCGCGGATTTCGACCCCGCCGCGCTGGCGCAGGCCTATGCGACGGGCGGGGCCGCGTGCCTCTCGGTGCTGACCGATGGCCCAAGCTTTCAGGGCGCGCCGGACTATCTGCGCGAGGCGCGCGCCGCCTGCGACCTGCCGGTGCTGCGCAAGGATTTCATGTATGATCCCTATCAGGTCGCCGAGGCGCGCGCCTGGGGGGCCGATTGCATCCTCATCATCATGGCGAGCGTCTCGGACGCGCAGGCGCTGGAGCTTGAAGAGGCGGCCACGCATTGGGGCATGGATGCGCTCATCGAGGTGCACAACCGCGAGGAACTTGACCGCGCGGGCGCGCTTTCCTCGCGCATGATCGGCATCAACAACCGCGACCTGCACACGTTCGAGACCTCGCTTGACACCACGCGCAAGCTGTCGAAATTCGTGCCGCCCGAGCGCATGATCGTGAGCGAGAGCGGGCTTTCCACGCCCGAGGATCTCTCGGATATGGCCCGCTACGGCGCGCGCGCCTTTCTCATCGGCGAGGTGCTGATGCGCGCCGAGGACGTGGCCGCCGCCACCCGCGCGCTGCTCGCTAACCCGCTGACGGCGGGGGGCTTTTGAATGGCGGGGCTGACGCATTTCGACGGCAAGGGCGATGCGCATATGGTCGATGTCTCCGACAAGGCGGTGACGGCGCGCGTCGCCGTGGCCGAGGGGCATGTGCGCATGGCGCGCGAAACCTTTGATATCATTGCCGAAGGCCGCGCCAAGAAGGGCGATGTGCTGGCTGTCGCGCGGCTGGCGGGGATCATGGCGGCCAAGCGCACGCCCGATCTCATCCCGCTCTGCCACCCGCTTCCGGTGACAAAGGTGGCGGTGGAGCTGACGCTCGACCCCGCCCTGCCCGGCGTGCAGATCGAGGCCACGGCCAAGACCACCGGGCAGACCGGCGTCGAGATGGAGGCGCTCACGGCGGTCTCGGTCGCGGCGCTCACCGTCTATGACATGGCCAAGGCGGTGGACCGCGCGATGGAAATCGGCGGGGTGCGCGTGGTGCTCAAGGATGGCGGCAAATCCGGGCGGTATGAGGCGCGATGATTTCCGTTGATGAAGCCCTCGGCGCGCTCTTCGACCTTGTCGCGCCGACAGAGGTGGAAGAAGTACCGCTGGCGCAGGCTGCGGGCCGCGTGTTGGCGCGTGACGTGGTGGCCGGGCGCGATCAGCCGCCCTTTGCCGCCTCGGCGATGGATGGCTACGCGATTGCCGATGACCCCGCCCCCGGCGCGGTGCTGACCGTCATCGGCGAGGCGGCGGCGGGGCATGGGTTCGGCGGTCGTGTGGGGCCGGGCGAGGCGGTGCGCATCTTTACCGGCGCGCCGGTGCCCGAGGGGGCCGCCCGCGTGGTCATGCAGGAGGACGTGACGCGCGCGGGCGAGCGGATCACCCTTGGCGAAAATATCGGCAAGGGTGACAATATCCGCCCCAGAGGCGGGGATTTTCGCAAAGGCGACGTGATCCCCGCCCCCCGCCGCCTGCGCCCCGCCGATCTCGCGCTGCTCGCGGCGATGAATATCGCCCGCGTGCCGGTGCGCCGCCGCCCGGAGGTGGCGCTCATCGCCACCGGCGACGAATTGGTGATGCCCGGCGAGGCCCCCGGCCCCGACCAGATCATCGCCTCCAACGGCTTTGGCCTCAAGGCTATGTTCGAGGCGCAGGGCGCGGTGGCGCGGCTCCTGCCCATCGCCCGCGACACGCGGGCCTCGCTCGAGACCGCGCTGGGGCTGGCCTCGGGCTGCGATCTTGTCGTGACCATCGGCGGCGCGTCGGTGGGCGATCACGATCTGGTCGCGCGCCTTGGCCCCGAGCTTGGGATCGAGCGCGCCTTCTACAAGGTCGCGATGCGCCCCGGCAAGCCGCTGATGGCGGGGCGCATGGGGGCTGCGGCGGTGGTCGGGCTGCCGGGTAACCCGGTCTCGGCGATGGTCTGCGGGCAGGTTTTCGTTGTGCCGATGCTCCGCGCCATGCTGGGGCTTGGGGCGCAGCCTGCGCCGCGCCGCACCATCGCCCTCGCCACCGCCCTGCCCGCCAACGGCCCGCGCGAGCATTACATGCGCGCGCGCCTTGGCCCCGAGGGGATCACCCCCGAGAACCGGCAGGACAGCGCGCTCCTCAGCGTGCTTGCCCATGCCGACGCACTCTTGGTGCGCCCGCCCCTCGATCCGGCGCGCGCGGCGGGTGAGGTGGTTGATTACCTGCCGGTTTGAGGCCCTACCGAATATGCGGTTCGCGGCTCCCGCGAGGACATGAAGGAGACGTTGGCATGTTGCTCCCCGCGCGGAGTCAAGGCGCCGCAGGCGCCGCCGCGCGAGCGCCCGGACGGGCGGGCGCTTCTGCAACGTGGCATCCTGCATCATCGTTCAAGTATTTTGCGCCATAAAGCGCCCACCACAGCCGTTGCAGCGCCCACCCGCGGTCGGGCACTCGCGCGGCTCATCGCATCATATCGAATGGCGGCTCAAAGCCCCCGAGCGTTCCTCCCGTGCAGCATCGGGCACCCTGTATCGGGTGTCGCCCCCTAGAACAGCGCCAGTTGCGCGCCGCGCGCAAGCGGCACCTCGAAGACATCGCAGCGCAGGGCGGGTTGCGGCGCATCGAGCCGCAACCGCCGCGCCACAAGCTCGAATCGTCGCGCGATCATCCGCGCATGGACCCCCTGCCCCCGCATCCGCTGGTGCCAATCGGCGGCGTAGTCGCGCCCGTCATGCATCTCGCGCAGCCGGTTCATCACCCGGCCCGCGCGGTCGGGGTAATGCTGTGCCAGCCAGTCACGAAAGAGCCCCAACACCTCGCGCGGCAGGCGCAGCATGATCCAGCTTACCGCCTCCGCCCCGGCCTCACACCCCGCCTCGCAGATCGTCTCGATCTCGGCATCGGTCAGCGCCGGTATCACCGGCGACACCATTAGCCGCACCGGCACCCCCGCCTCGGCAAGCCGCCGGATCGTGGCCAGCCGCCGCTCGGGCGCGGGGGCGCGCGGCTCCAGCTTCCGCGCCAGCGTGGCGTCCAGTGTGGTGATCGACACACCGACCCGCGCCAGCCCCCGCGCCGCCATGCCCGCCAGCAGATCAATGTCGCGCTCGATCAGCGCGCCCTTGGTCACCACCGCAACCGGGTGGTTGAACCGTTCCAGCACCTCGAGACAGGCGCGGGTGATACCATATTGCCGCTCGATCGGCTGGTAGGGGTCGGTATTGGTGCCGATGGCAATGGGGGCCACCTTGTAGCTGCGCGCGCGCAATTCCGCCTCGAGCCGGGCGGGGGCATCGGGGCGAGCGATCAGCCGGGTTTCGAAATCGAGCCCCGCCGACAAGCCAAGCCAGGCATGGCTGGGCCGCGCGAAGCAGTAGATGCAGCCATGCTCGCAGCCGCGATAGGGGTTGATCGAGCGATCAAACGGCAGGTCGGGCGAGCGGTTATAGGTAATCACCCGGCCCGCGCGCTCCTCCGAAACCGTGGTGCGCAGCACCCGCGCCTCGGCATCGGGGTCGGGATCATCGGCGGCGTAGCTCACGCTATGCGCCTCGAACCGCCCGGCGGCGTTGCTGCCGGCACCACGGCCCCGAGGGCGCAGATCCGGCGGAAGGGTGGGATCGTTTTGCATGATCGAAATATGGAACATAACGCGAACAAATGCAACGATCCGATAATGATGATGCCGATAATTCAGTCACATCCCGGCCAAATCGCTGTTACAGGTCGGTAGCAGCGCGGGCAGCGTCGCAATTTGCAAAGTGGCGCTGCGACAAATTGACGAAAGAGGCGCAACGGCACCGCAATGCACGCGCGCAGAACAACCAGGGATCATGCCCATGTCCGACCAAGAAGACGAAATCATCCTGTCGGAACTCGACGACGAGGAACTTGTCCAGCAAATGTTCGACGACCTTTACGACGGTCTGCGCGAAGAGATCGAGGAAGGTGTGAACATCCTTCTGGGGCGCGGCTGGGAGCCTTACCAGATCCTCACCCAGGCGCTGGTGGGCGGTATGACCATCGTCGGCAAGGATTTCCGCGACGGCATCCTGTTCGTCCCCGAGGTGCTTTTGGCCGCCAACGCGATGAAGGGCGGCATGGCCATCCTCAAGCCGCTTCTGGCCGAGACCGGCGCGCCGCGCGTCGGCAAGATGGTGATCGGCACCGTCAAGGGCGATATCCATGACATCGGCAAGAACCTCGTCGGGATGATGATGGAGGGGGCAGGATTCGAGGTGGTCGATCTCGGGATCAACAACCCGGTCGAGAATTACCTTGAGGCGCTGGAGACCGAACAGCCCGACATCCTCGGCATGTCGGCGCTGCTGACCACCACCATGCCCTATATGAAGGTCGTGATCGACACGCTGATTGAACAGGGCAAGCGCGATGATTACGTCGTGCTGGTGGGCGGCGCGCCGCTCAACGAGGAATTCGGCAAGGCCATCGGTGCTGATGCCTATTGCCGCGACGCCGCCGTGGCGGTCGAGACGGCCAAGGATTTCATGGCGCGCAAGCACAACGCCCTCGCGGCGGGCTGAGCGCACGAGATCTCGCGCGGCGGCCCGCCCCCGTGTGGTGCGGGCCGTTTGCGTTGAAAGGATGCGATGACGGGACCAAGCGACGATCTGCTGACGAGTGAGGGCCTGCCCCCCGAGGGGCGGGGCCGCATCCTGCTGATTGCCTGCGGCGCGCTGGCCCATGAAATCCTCAGCCTGAAGCGCGCCAATGGCTGGGACCACATGGACCTGCAGTGCCTGCCCGCCAAGCTGCATCTTTACCCCGAAAAGATCACCGCCGAGGTGGAAAAATCCGTTCTGCGCCAGCGTGACGCCTATGGCCGCATCTTCGTGGTCTATGCCGATTGCGGCACCGGGGGCCTCTTGCAGGCGAAATGCGCCGAATTGGGCGTCGAGATGGTGGCCGGCCCGCATTGCTATGCGTTCTATGAGGGGGTGGACCGCTTTGCCGCGCATGAGGACGAGATCACGGCCTTCTACCTCACCGATTTCCTGGTGCGGCAGTTCGATGCCTTCGTGTGGCGGCCCATGGGCCTCGACCGGCACCCGGAATTGCGCGACATGATCTTTGGCAACTATACCAAGCTGATCTATCAGGCGCAGACCGACGATGCCGCCCTGCGCGCCCGCGCCGAGGACTGCGCCCGCCGCCTCGGGCTTGACTACGAATACCGCTTCACCGGCTATGGCGATCTTGCGGGCGCGCTTGGCGCACAGGCGGCAAAGGGATAGGGATAAGGATAAGGATAAGGATAAGGACTGCCTTTCAACCCCCTCAGCGCAGCCGCGCCACCGCCTCGATGGTGCCGAAATCGGGATATTGCAGCAGCACCGCCAGCGGCGCATCCTCGGGCCAGGCGATATCGAGCGAGAGCGGCGCCTGCGTATCCCAGGTGGCGACCTCGACCAGTTCGGTCACGATATTGGTATAGGTGATCGTGCGCCCCGCATTCTCGCCGCGCTCGATCTCGACCGTTTCCTCGGGCGTGTAGCGGGCGAATTGCACCACCAGCGGCATCTCGCGCGGGGTCCTCGCGCGGGCGTCGAGGTAGACGCGCGCGCCTTCGCGCCGCAGCGCCACTTCCAGCCCGTTATCGGGCTGCGCCAGGTGTTTGTCAATCACATCGGTCACGTCGCGATAGCGCGTGCCGACAACACGATCGGTCCCGTTGACCACCATTTGCGGGGTATAGACCATCTTGCGCCCCGCCGCCGCCGCATAGCCGCGCTGCCGCGCGGTATTGGCGGGGCTGGCAAAGGTATCCTCCCAGCCGATGTAATCCCAGTAATCGACATGCAGCGACAGCGCGAGCACATCATCGCGCGCGGCCAGTTGCTCGAAAAACCCGTCGGCGGGCGGACAGGAGGGGCAGCCCTGCGAGGTAAACAGCTCCACCACCACGGGCCGGTCGGCGGCATGAAGCGGCGTCGAAAACGCCGCGATTCCTGCAAGCAGGCCGAAAATGAGGTGTCGCATGGGCGGATTTTTCCCGTCTGGATTGGCTGGGCGCTTGGCCTGATCTTAGGCCCTGCCGCCCGCCCTGCCAATTCAAGGTTTCGCGAGATGCCCGTGCGCGTTGTAACACCCGTCACATTGTGTGCAACAGTATACAAAAACGCCATCCGCCCCTTGATCGGGCGCACAATATCGGTCAGAAGCAAGACAAACGTCATCCAGCCCTGACATGAAAGGACGGCACGCCATGCCCATCACAGTCGGTCAAGACAGCGCCAAGACCCGCAAGACGCTTACCGTCGGCGGCAAATCCATCGCCTATTATTCCATCGCCGCCGCCGAGGCGGCGGGGCTTGGTGATTTCTCGCGCCTGCCTGCCGCGCTCAAGGTGGTGCTGGAAAACATGCTGCGCTTCGAGGATGGCAAGACCGTCTCGCTCGACGATATCCGCGCGTTCTCGGAATGGGCCGCAAACGGCGGCCGCGCCAATCGCGAGCTGGCCTATCGCCCGGCCCGCGTCTTGATGCAGGATTTCACCGGGGTTCCGGCGGTGGTGGACCTTGCGGCGATGCGCGACGGGATCAAGGCGCTGGGCGGCGATGCGCAAAAGATCAACCCGCTGAACCCGGTTGACCTGGTGATCGACCACTCGGTGATGATCGACGAGTTCGGCAATCCCCGCGCCTTCCAGATGAACGTGGACCGCGAATACGAGCGCAACATGGAGCGCTACCAGTTCCTGAAATGGGGCCAGGGCGCGTTCAACAATTTCCGCGTCGTGCCGCCGGGCACCGGCATCTGCCATCAGGTCAACCTTGAATATCTGGCGCAGACCGTCTGGACCGACGAGGACCAGAACGGCGAGACGGTGGCCTATCCCGACACGCTGGTGGGCACCGACAGCCACACCACCATGATCAACGGCGTGGCCGTGCTGGGCTGGGGCGTCGGCGGGATCGAGGCCGAGGCCGCGATGCTGGGCCAGCCCATCTCCATGCTCATCCCCGAGGTTGTCGGCTTTGAGCTGACCGGCGCGATGGTCGAGGGCACCACCGGCACCGATCTCGTGCTCAAGGTCGTGCAGATGCTGCGCGAGAAGGGCGTGGTGGGCAAATTCGTCGAATTTTACGGCGCGGGGCTCGATACCCTGCCGCTGGCGGATCGTGCCACCATCGCCAACATGGCCCCCGAATACGGTGCCACCTGCGGTTTCTTCCCCATCGACGACGAAACCCTGCGCTATCTGCGCAACACCGGCCGCGACGAGGATCGCGTCGCGCTGGTCGAGGCCTATGCCAAGGAAAACGGCTTCTGGCGCGGGGCCGATTACGCTCCGGTCTATAGCGACACGCTGCATCTCGACATGGGCGAGATCGTGCCCGCCATTTCCGGCCCCAAACGCCCGCAGGATTACGTGGCGCTGACCGAGGCCAAGACCGCCTTTGCCCGCGAAATGGCCGAGACCTTCAAGCGCCCGATGGACAAACAGGTGCCGGTCAATGGCGAAGACTACACCCTCTCCTCGGGCGATGTGGTGATCGCCTCGATCACGTCCTGCACCAACACCTCCAACCCCTACGTGATGATCGGTGCCGGGCTTGTGGCGCGCAAGGCCGCCGCTTTGGGGCTGAACCGCAAGCCCTGGGTCAAGACCTCGCTCGCGCCCGGCTCTCAGGTGGTGTCGCATTACCTCGAGGCCGCCGGTCTGCAAGAGGATCTCGACAAGATCGGCTTCAACCTCGTGGGCTATGGCTGCACCACCTGCATCGGCAACTCGGGCCCGCTGCAAAAGGAGATTTCCGCGGCCATCGCCGAGGGCGATCTGGTCGCCACCTCGGTGCTCTCAGGCAACCGCAATTTCGAGGGCCGGATCAGCCCGGACGTGCGCGCCAACTACCTCGCCTCGCCGCCCCTCGTCGTGGCCTATGCGCTGGCGGGCACGCTCGATATCAACCTCGCCACCGACCCCATCGCGCAAACGCCGGATGGCCGCGATGTCTATCTCAAGGATATCTGGCCCAGCCAGAAGGAAATCGCCGATCTGGTCGAGGCGACCGTGACCCGCGAGGCGTTCCGCTCGAAATATGCCGATGTCTTCAAGGGCGACGACAAGTGGCAGGCGGTCGAGACCTCCGAGGGCGAGACCTATGACTGGCCCGCACAATCGACCTATGTCCAGAACCCGCCCTATTTCAAGGACATGGCCCGCGATCCGGGCACCATCGCCGATATAGAGGGCGCGCGGATGCTGGCGCTTCTGGGTGATATGGTGACGACCGATCACATCTCGCCCGCCGGCTCGTTCAAGGACAGCACCCCCGCAGGCCAATACCTGATCGAACGTCAGGTGCCGGTGCGCGAATTCAACTCCTACGGCTCGCGGCGCGGCAATCACGAGGTGATGATGCGCGGCACCTTCGCCAATATCCGCATCAAGAACGAAATGCTCGACGGCACCGAGGGCGGCTACACGCTCGGGCCGGACGGCAAGGAGACCTCGATTTTCGACGCCGCCGCAGCCTGGGCCGAGACCGGCACGCCGCTTGTCGTGGTGGCGGGCGAGCAATACGGTGCCGGGAGTTCCCGCGACTGGGCGGCCAAGGGCACGGCGCTCTTGGGCGTGCGCGCGGTCATCGCCGAGAGCTACGAGCGCATCCACCGCTCCAACCTCGTCGGCATGGGCGTGGTGCCGTTCGAGTTCACCGGCGGCGACACCCGCAAGACGCTGGCGCTCAAGGGCGACGAGAGCTTCACCATCACCGGGCTGGCGGATGTGAAACCCTTGCAGGAGGTCGCCTGCACGGTGACCTATGGCGACGGCACCGAGAAGGCGATCACCCTCAAATGCCGGATCGATACCGCCATCGAGAAGGAATATGTCGAGCATGGCGGCGTGCTGCACTACGTGCTGCGCAACCTCGCCAAATCGGCCTGATCTGGACGGGGCCGGGACACCCGGCCCCCCTTCCCCACAGAAGGCATCGACACCCCGCGCGAGCGCCCGACCGCCGGGTGGGCGCTGCAACGGCTACGCATGGCACTTTATCCCCGCCAAATACAGCAACGTCATCAAGGGACTGCACCGTAACAAAAGCGCCCGCCCGAGGGGGCGGTCGGGCGCTCGCGCGGCGGCGCGCAAGCGCGCCTTGTTCCGCGCGGGATACCGTTGCCCTCGCCTACGGTTGCTTTGCGCCTTCTAAACGCAATCGACAAATCTAGGAATATTGTTCTCGTACCGCAGGGACACAAAAATCACGAATTACCTCACTATCATCACTACTTTTTTCGATTTGATAAATTGCAGAAATCGCCTTTGGTTTGGTCATTCCAATTGCCGAAAGTTGATTGCGATACTTTCTCAACATATGTAAGTATGATGCCTTTGGCCCCCCAAATTGCGCTTTACAAATATCGTTCCGAAGGTTGTGGAAAGTTGCGATTGGATCATCAGATATTTGAATGTACCTAAGTAACTGAGTATTATTTAACGAATGCAAAAGATCTCTGTTATGCTCGCCAATGTCGGCGATAAAAGCGCGATTTATGCTTGTTTGAGCAGCTTGGTTTCTTGAAAGAAATCCTATTAAAGCACGAAACACAGTGTCTATTCTGAAATCACGCCCAGAAGAAATCCAGGATTTAATAATTTTAATCTCTTTGGATAATTTTTGGTTATCATCCTCTGAAACGGCGGAAAGAAAGTCTAAAGCTCGATACCGCTTCAATTCTGTTTTAGACATATATCTTGTTTTAGCTGCATTTAGATTCAACCCAATATCTCGCATGAGCCGCGAAAGATGGTGCACAGCTTTCTCAAGCATCAATTTTGATCCTCCAAATACCAAAATATCGTCGGACCATCGGATATAAGTTAAATTCCTAGATTTGCAATAATAGTTAAACTCAACGTCGAGCTGTTGAAGGTAAAAATGTGACAGAACCCTTGAGGCATCAGATATAATTTCTTGTGGAATTCCTTTTGTAGATGGCATGTATCCAATATGTCGTCGATTCCATGACGACAAGAACGCGTTAAGCGCCTCTACCGTGTCATTATCTTCATGCGCAACTTGTCTCACTTTGCCAATGAGTCGTGGAACTTCAATAGAATCATAAAAATTTGCTACGTCAGTTGCAACTACAAACTTTCCAACGCTGCGATCATTTAGTAATTCACGGATCAAATCGTTGAACTGTCGCCACTCTCTCAACCACCACTTACTAGAAAATGGATTCTGCCAATAGCCTTGACCAAATGCCTCGGCTTCAATCTCCTTAGTTGTGCAGTCACGTATAAGAGGCTGCATGTGCCACGCGCCGAAAATGCCAGTCTGTTTCTCAAGTATCTTTGGTGCCAAACGATAACAGAGGTAGTAATATACCCCCATATCTTCAGCTGTCAGAATTGGTAAAAATCTGGTTACACCACCACCTTTTTGAATTCCAAGATATCCATGAATTGTAGAAGGCAAAAACAAGTGTTCTTTAATTGAACGTGAAAGTTCTTTTGCGACATTGTCAGCGTCACTGTATATTTCTTGAGATACAATTGGGACTTGACTATCTCGCAGTCGACGCCAAACTTTACGCAAGAAAACACCGTCAAGTGTGGAAGTCATGTAATGCAACTCACTTCAAAACCCCCATAAACTCCCGCCATTCCCCCTTGGACATGCCCGAGCTCTCCTGCGTCACCTTCTCACCCTTGACCATCCGCCGCACGCACTCAAGCGCCGTGGCTGAAAGCGTCGCCCCTCCCATCCGGTAATCCTCGAAGGCGCGGTAGGCGGCGGGGACCCAATCGGCTACGATCCGGCAGATCGCTTCGGCATAGACGCGGATCTCGTATTGCGCGTGGGCGTCGGCGCGCAGCCGCAGGAAATGCAGCAGGTTGTGCAAATCCACCTTCCAATACCATTGCGTATAGATATTTGCGGGCAGGGTCATCCGCGCCAATTCGCGCGCCAGCCCCTGTTGCCCGTCCTCCGAAATCATGTCCTGGTAATGGTCATAGCAGCGCATCGCGTCCTCGCGCAGGATTGCCAGCACGCGGGCGGCCTCCTCATCGCCCAGCACCTCGCCCCGGCCCTGGTTATTGGTCGAGGATTGCGCCGACAGATCATCGCGCGCGGGGATATAGAATTCGCGGTCGAGGATCGAATAGCGCGCGGAATATTCGTTTACATTGGCCGTGCGGTGGCGAATCCATTGCCGCGCGACAAAAACCGGCAGTTTCACATGCAGCTTGATTTCGCACATCTCGAACGGGGTCGAGTGCCAGTGCCGCATGAGATAACGGATCAGCCCCTCGTCATTGCTCACCGATTTGGTGCCGCGCCCATAGCTCACCCGCGCCGCCTGGCAGATCGCGGCATCGTCGCCCATATAGTCGATCACCCGCACGAACCCGTGGTCGAGCACCTCGTGGGCGGTGTAGAGATGAGCCTCCATGCCCTTGGCGGTGGCGCGCAGGGTGGGGGTGGCCTCGGCGCGTTGCGCGTCGATTTCGGCCTTTTGCTCCGGGGTCAGCGGCATGGGGGCACCTTTCGGGGATGGGACGAGTCGGCCCCCACTCTATCTTGGGGCGGGGCTGTGGCAAAGCGCGATATCGGGGGGTTGCCCCGTGGTGCCGCTTTGCCCTCGACACCGCGATTTCAGGCCCTATCCTGCGCGGCAAGGACAAGTCCGAAAATGACCCGCGCGAAACCGATAGGAGACCGCCAATGAAAATCCGCTACCTGCACACGATGATCCGGGTGAAAGACCTCGACGCCACGATGCGCTTCTTCTCGCTTCTGGGCCTGCGCGAGACCCGCCGCTTGGATAACGAGGGCGGGCGCTTCAGCCTTATTTTCATGGCCCCCGAGGGGCAGGAGGACTGCCCGGTGGAGCTGACATATAACTGGGATGGCGACGAGGGCCTGCCCTCGGACAGCCGCCATTTTGGCCATCTGGCCTATTCTGTCGGCAATATTTACGAGATGTGCCAGTACCTTATGGATAATGGCGTGACCATCAACCGCCCGCCGCGCGATGGCCGCATGGCCTTTGTGCGCAGCCCCGACAATGTCTCGGTCGAGCTGTTGCAGGAGGGCGACGCGCTGCCCCCCGCAGAGCCCTGGACCAGCATGGAGAATATCGGCCACTGGTAGGGCGCGGCGGCGATCGCCTGCACGGGCGCATCCGGTGCCCCGTCATCCTCGGGCCCGACCCGAGGATCTCCCGCCCGCGCCTCAATAGATATAGCGGATCTGATCGGTCCAATACCGTTCCACGCGCCGCAGCGCGGTGGTCACCTGGTCGAGCCCGTCCTCGCCCAGCACCCCGCGCTTTTGCAGGCCCTCGGCGTGGCGCTCGAACAGCATCGCCACCACGTCGCGGATGCCGCGCCCCTTCTCGGTGAGGCGCACGCGGACGGCGCGCCGGTCGGCCTCGCAGCGCTGGTGGTGCATGTAACCGGTCTCGACCAGTTTTTTCAGGTTATAGCTGACATTGCTGCCCTGGTAATAGCCGCGCGATTTGAGCTCTCCCGCCGTCACCTCGTGATCGCCGATATTAAAGAGTAAGAGCGCCTGCACCGCGTTGATTTCAAGAATACCGACGCGCTCGAACTCGTCCTTGATGACATCGAGCAGCAACCGGTGCAGCCGCTCGACCAGCGACAGCGCATCGAGATACCCGGCGATGAAGGCACCCGGCGCGGACCCGGTGCCAAGGGGGCTGTGAAAGCTCATAGACGTCTCCCTCGCGAACCATTCGCGAGGGACATTCCAGCAAAACCGCCAATAATAGGTTAAATCTCGCGGCAGACGTCTAAAATCCGCGCTATTTCGCGTTGCAGGCGATCTGCGCGATCTCGGCCACCATCGGCGCGAAGCGGTCGGGCGGCGTGCCCTGCCCGGTCACCCATTGATAGAGATCGTGATCGTTCTCGGACAAGAGCGCGTCGAAAAGATCGAGCGCGCCCGCGTCCATCATGGCAAGCTGCGCCCCGGCATAGCGGCCAAGGATGATGTCCATCTCCTTGATTCCACGCCGGTTCGCGCGCATGGTCAGACGCCGCAAGCGATGCTCGCGCGGCTCACTCACCGGCTTGTTCCATCAGGCGCGCGCGCAGCGTCTTTTCCAACCGCCCAAGGCGGTCGGTGGAATAGGCGATCTGCGTGCGGATATCGCGTATCTCGGTCAAGAGCCCGTTGATATCGGGCTCAAGCGCGCCTGTCGTGGGCGAATCCGGCCCCTCGCCCTCGCCCGACAGCAGCCACAGCAGCGACACGTTCAAAAGCCCCGCCATCATCGACAGCTTGTTGGCGCGCGGCTCCGAGAGGTCGTCCTCCCAGCCCTTGAGCGTCTTGAGCTTGACGCCAAGCCGCTTGGCCATCTCGCTCTGGCTCATGCCCGCACGCTCGCGCGCGCCGGCGACACGGTCGCCAAAGGTGGTCGCGTCGGGGTCAAACCAGCTTTCGTCTTGCTCGGTGGTCATGATCTTCCTTTCCGGTGATCGTTCTTGAACGGTCGTCGCGCACAGCCTAAGAGATTTGCGAGGTGAGTTCAAACCGGAGGCGTCCATGTCCGACCTGTCCGCGACATTATCGCGCGTAAAACCCTCGCCGACCATCGCGGTCACGACCCGTGCGCAGGAGTTGCGCGCAGAGGGGCGCGACGTGATCGGCCTTGGCGCGGGCGAGCCGGATTTCCCGACCCCGCCGCATATCAGCGCGGCGGGCATCCGAGCGATCGAAGAGGGGCGCACGAAATACACCGCCGTCGATGGCATCCCCGAGTTGAAGGCCGCGATCTGCGAGAAATTCCGCCGCGACAACGGGTTGGACTACGTGCCAGGCCAAGTCAGCGTCGCCTCGGGCGGCAAGCAGATCCTCTACAACGCGCTGATGGCCACGCTCAACCCCGGCGACGAGGTGCTGATCCCCGCGCCCTATTGGGTGAGTTACCCCGATATGGTGCTCTTGGCGGGCGGCGAGCCGGTGATCGTCGAGGCCGGGATCGAGACCGGGTTCAAGCTGACGCCCGAGACGCTTGAGGCGGCGATCACGCCCCGCACGCGGTGGTTCATCTTCAACTCGCCCAGCAACCCCACCGGCGCGGGCTATAGCTGGGATGAATTGAAGGCGCTGACCGATGTGCTGATGCGCCATCCCCATGTCTGGGTGATGAGTGACGACATGTATGAGCATCTCGCCTATGACGATTTCAAATTCTGCACCCCCGCCGAGGTCGAGCCGGGGCTGTATCCGCGCACGCTCACCTGCAACGGCGTCTCCAAGGCCTATTGCATGACCGGCTGGCGGATCGGCTATGCGGCGGGGCCGGAGCGGCTCATTGCCGCGATGCGCAAGATCCAGAGCCAGAGCACCTCCAACCCCTGCACCATAAGCCAATGGGCGGCGGTCGAGGCGCTCAATGGTCCGCATGATTTCATCGCCGAGAACAACGCCGTGTTCAAACGCCGCCGCGATCTGGTCGTCACGATGCTGAACGCGATCCCCGGCATCACCTGCCCGGTGCCGGACGGGGCGTTCTATGTGTATCCCTCCATCACCGGGCTGATCGGCAAGACAAGCGCGGGCGGCGCGCGGATCGAGACGGATGAGGATTTCGCCACCGCCCTTCTCGACGAGCAGGGCGTGGCCGTGGTGTTCGGCGCGGCTTTTGGTCTGTCGCCGAATTTCCGGGTGAGCTATGCCACCTCGGATGAGGCGCTCGCAAAGGCGTGCCAGAGGATCGCGGCGTTCTGCGCCGGGCTGAGGTAAGGGGGGCGCATGTCGGGCGATCTGCCGGAATATTTCTTCAGGGTGCGCGACAACGGGGCCTTCGTGTTTCGCGTCGATACCGAGAACCGCCAGCGCCGCATCGACATGGACCAGATCGCCGTGGTCAATATCCGCAAGGCCGAGATCAAGCCGCATGGCGACCGCGAGCTGACCGAGGCCGACCTTGCCGCGATCACCGCATGGATGGAAGAGCGGCAGGCGGTGCTTGCGCATCGCGATATCGACGACATCCTGCGCGCGGTCGATTACCTCAACACCACCGCCCATTGGGCGCAATCGCGCGCGACCGATGAACAGCTTGACCAGGTCACCGACGCGCTTTTGATGGCCATGCACGACCTGCGCACCGTTCTGGTGCGCAAGAAGGCAGATCGGCTAACCCGCGACGGTTGAGCCGCGCGCGACCTCTGCCGCCGCCGCCGCCAGCCCGCCCGCGCCATGCGGGATATCGAGCGCCACCAGCCCGGCCTCGATCGCGCCGAGCGCGCCAAGGATCATATGCGCGTTGACGTGCCCCATATGGCCGATGCGGAAAAACCCGTGCCAGGCCGGGTCGCCCGGCTCTGCCATGCCCAGCCCGATGCCGAGGGTGACGCCGGTAGTCTCCTGCACCCAGGCCCGCAAGGCGGAGCCATGCGGCGCGCCGATCCTGAGCGCGGTGACGGCGTGGCTGCGCAAGGCACGGTCGGCGATGTTCATTTCCAGCGGGCCGGTGCTGCCCCAGGTCTCGCAGGCGGCCCAGATCGCGCGCGCCAGCACCTCGTGGCGGTGCCAGATCGCCTCGATCCCCTCGGCGGCAATCAGGTCAAGCGCCGCGCGCAGCCCGTAAAGGTGATGCGTGGGCGCGGTGCCGCCGAAATACTGGTAGAACATTTCCGGGTCGGCGCGCCCGGTCCAGTCCCAGTAGCGGCTCACCCGTTCCAGCCGCGCGCGCGCCGCCGCCGCCTTGTCGGAAAAGAACACGAAACCAAGGCCGGGCGGCACCATCAGCCCCTTCTGGCTTGCCGCCACCATCACATCGACGCCCCAGGCATCCATCTCGAACCGGTCGCAGGCCAGCGAGGCGATGCAATCGGCCATCAACAGCGCCGGATGACCCACCGCATCAAGAACGTCGCGCAATCCCTTGATATCGTTCAGAACGGATGTCGAGGTATCGACATGGGTGGCGAGCACGGCGCGGATCTCATGGGCGGTATCGGCGCGCAGGGCTGCCTCCACCCGGTCAAGATCCACCGCCGAACGCTTGCCGAAATCAATGATCTCGGGCGCAATCCCCTGAAGCTGCGCCACCTCGGCCCATCCGTGGCCAAAGCGGCCCGTGGCGGGCACCAGCACCCGCTCTCCCGGTGCCACGGTATTGGCCAGCGCCGCCTCCCAGGCGCCATGCCCGTTGGCGATATAGATCGCCACGCGGCCCTTGGTGCGCGCCACCGCGCGCAGATCGGGGATGAGGCCCGCCGTCATCTCGATCAGCGCGCCCTCGTAGATATTGGGCGAGGCGCGGTGCATCGCGCGCAGCACCTCCTCGGGCATGACCGAGGGGCCGGGAATGGCGAGATAGGCGCGACCGTTGGCAAGGCTCATGGAGGACTCCCGTTGATTATGCGGGCGACATTACGCCCCTGTCCGGCGGCGTCAACGCCTCCTCCGCGCGGCGTGTCTCCGGCCTGTCACCGGCTTGTCATCGGCGGCGCGCTCGCCTAATCGGGGGCGGCGGGCCGCAGGCGGCCCCGGAGACCGGAGAGCGCCGCGCGGATGGGCCTTGTCAAACGTATATCGGGTTGGGAGCGCAGGCTGCGCGCCTCTTACAACACCGATCTGTCCACCCCCGAAAACCGCCGCCGCGCGCAGATCTACAACCTGTGGTTCGATCACGCGATCCTGCGCATGGTCTGGACCAACCAGTTCGAGCTGGCCCCCGGCGTGTGGCGCTCGAACCAGCCCACCCATGCCCGGCTGGTCCGGCTCAAGGCGATGGGGGTGCGCACCATCCTCAACCTGCGCGGCGCGGCCGGGGCGGCGCATTACCTCGCCGAGGCCGAAAGCTGCCGCCGCCTTGGCCTGACCCTCGTCGATTGCACGCTCCAGGCCCGCGACGCGGCCCCGCGCGCCAATATAGAGGCGCTGATCGCCGCCTTTCGCGAGATCGAGCGCCCCTTCGTGATGCATTGCAAATCCGGGGCCGACAGGGCGGGCTTTGCCTCGGCGATCTATCTCATGGTGATAGAGGGCCGCCCCTTGGCTAAGGCGCAAAAGATGCTGGGGGTGAAATATATCCACCTGAAATGGTCGCGCACCGGCGTGCTCGATTTCATCCTTGCCCGATACGGCGCACGCGCGACCGAGACCGGCATCGGCTTTGAGGAGTGGATCGCGACGGAATACGACCACGCCGAGATCCAGGGGGCGTATGACGCGGCGTATCAGCCATTGTTCTAGCGGTCAGGGCGGACCGATCGGCTCGGGACAATGGCGCAGAGGGGCATCGCAGGCGCCGTGAAGGGCGTGGAGCGGATCCGCGGTAATGTGCAGATCCGCGCGAGTGCCCGACTGCGGGTGGGCGCTGCAACGGGTGTGGGGCGCACTTTATGGCGCAAAATACTTGAACGATTATTGTGGTTTAGACGTTGCAAAAGCGCCCGCCCGTCCGGGCGGTCGGGCGCTCGCGCGGCGGCGCGCAAGCGCGCCTCGATTCCGCGCGGGGACAGGGGGCGAATGGCAGCACACACCAGAAACGTCCCCCGTGCAGCATCGTGCACCTTGTATCAGGTGTCGGCCACCCGATAGGCACCTGCCCCGCCGCCCCCCCGCCGCTACCGCCGATACCGAGCCGCCAGCCGCGCCGGCTCGGCCCCGCACAGATAGCGCGCCAAAAGCCACAGGTTGCGCGCCCCCCGCCGCAGCCAGCCGTCGCGTTGGAACCGCGCCGCAGAGGTCCGCACCGCCAGCGGCAAGAGCGTGATCCGCCCCACGCGACGCGCGAGCGCGCGCGCCAGCGCCACATCCTCCATCAGCGGGATATCGCGGTAGCCGCCCGCCCGCTCGTAATCCGCCCGCGACACCAGAAGCGCTTGATCGCCATAGGGCAGCCCGAAAACCCTCGTGCGCAGGTTGGCCCAGCCCGCCACCAGCCACGGCGCCGGCCCGCGCGCGTCGAACGACAGCCGGAACGCCGCCGCCCCGCCCCGCGCCATCTGCGCGCGCACGGCCCCGGCCCAGCCCTCGGGCAGCACCGTGTCGGCGTGCAGGAACAAGAGCCACCCGCCGCCCGCCACCACAGCCCCGCGCCGCAACTGCCCCCCGCGCGAGGGCGCACCGGTGACAAGCACCGCCCCCGCCGCCTCGGCGATCCGGGCGGTGGCGTCGCCCGATCCGCCATCGCTCACGATCACCTCGCGGATCAGCCCCGCATGCAGCCCCTCGACCAGCGCGGCCAGACAGGCGGGCAGCGCCTCCCCGGCCTCCAGCGTCGGAATCACCACCGATAGCTCGGCCCGCATCGCAGCCCCCCTTTCGTGCCCCGCCCGAACTCCTATATTACCCCGTAACAGGCAAGGGAACGGGCATGGCACGGCGCATTCTGAAAATCACCGGCAGCGAGTCTGAGAGCTTTCTGCAAGGGCTGGTGACAAACGACCTCAAGCGGCTCGATCAGGGGCTGGTCTATGCCGCGCTGCTGACACCGCAGGGCAAGTATCTGGCCGATTTCTTCCTGCTGCGCCATGCGGGCGCGATCCTGCTCGATGTGGATGCAGGGCTTGCGCCGATGCTGTTGCAGCGGCTCTCGCTCTACAAGCTGCGCGCCGATGTGCAGATCGCCGAGACCGACATGGCCCTGCGCCGTGGCACCGGCCCCGCCCCCCAAGGCGCCCTGCCCGATCCGCGCCACCCCGATCTGGGCTGGCGGCTTTATGGCGCGGAGGCGGGCGATGACGGCACCGATTTCGAGCGTATCCGCGTGGCCCATTGCATCCCCGAGACGGGGATCGAGTTGACGCCCGAGACCTTCATCCTCGAGGCCGGGTTCGAGCGGCTGGGTGGCGTCGATTTTCGCAAGGGCTGTTATGTCGGCCAGGAGGTCACCGCGCGGATGAAGCACAAGACCGAGCTGAAAAAGGGCCTCGCGCTGGTCGCGGTGCATGGCGAGGCCCCGGTGGGGGCGGCGATCACCACCGAGGGCGGCAAGAGTGCGGGCACGCTTTACACGCAATCCGGCGGGCGCGGCATCGCTTATCTGCGCCACGACCGCGCCGGGCCGGGCATGAGCGCGGGCGCGGCGCGGGTCGATCCGCTGGGCTGCTGAGCGCGCTCAGGCGCGCTCGGAATATTCCATCGTCTCGGTGTTGACGACGATCTGCTCGTCCTGGCCCACGAAGGGCGGCACCATGACCTTGACGCCATTGTCAAGGATCGCGGGCTTGAAGCTGTTGGCCGCCGTCTGGCCCTTGACCACCGGTTCGGTCTCGACGATGCGGCACACCACCTTTTGCGGCAGCGACGCATGCAGCGCCTCGCTCTCGTGGAATTCCACCGTGATGGTCATCCCATCCTGAAGAAAAGGACGCCGCTCGCCCAGAAGGTCGGCGGGCAGTTCGATCTGCTCATAGGTCTCGGTATCCATGAACACCAGCTTGCCGTTTTCCTCGTAGAGGAATTGCTGGTCCTTTTGTTCAAGGCGCACGCGCTCGACCTTGTCGGCGCTGCGGAACCGCTCGTTGAGCTTGGAGCCGTTGCGCAGGTTCTTCATCTCGACCTGGGCAAAGGCACCGCCCTTGCCGGGCTTGACGTGATCGACCTTCACAGCGGCCCAGAGGCCGCCATTATGTTCCAGCACATTGCCGGGGCGAATTTCGTTTCCGTTGATCTTGGGCATGGGTCCAAACCGTGGCAAAAGGTTGATATGGCGATGGTCGCCCCTATATCTCGTGTGGTGCACGGGGGCAAGCCAACCAGATTTCGTGTCGTTGGAGCGTAAGCAATGCGAATTTTGCATAGATGCTATGCATCTAGGCTCTATCCGAATCGATCAAAAGGCGTCATAACCGCCTGCACGCCCGAAACGCAAGAGCAATAAGAACAGGACCAACTATGAAGGATTTCGTTGACGGCACGGCGTTCAATGCCGAACAAGGCAACCGTGCGCGTAAACTTTTTGCGGCCGTGGTTCTGGCCGCGCTCGATGATGCCATCGCCGATGACAAGAAATACGGCAACGGACCCGAGCAAATCGCCCGCTGGGCGCGCTCGCGCGATGGGCGCGAGGTGCTTTCCTGCGCGGGTATTGACCCGAACGAGCGCGTCGTGTCAGGGCTGATGGAGTTCGTCTCCAAGGGCGTGCGCACCTCGGTTGCGCTGTCGCGCGAGGAAAGCGAGCGTCGCCACGCCGCAGCCCAGGCCGAAGCCGCCTGAACCGCGCCTTGACCCCCTGTCTTTTCGGCCCCGTCGCCTGCGGCGGGGCCTTTTTCTTTTAACGATCCGGGATGGCGGCATGACCCGCGCGATCATGATCCAGGGCACCGGCTCGAACGTGGGCAAATCGCTTCTTGTGGCGGGGCTGGCGCGCGCCTGCCTGCACCGCGGCATCAGCGTCGCCCCGTTCAAGCCGCAGAACATGTCGAACAACGCCGCCGTCACCGGCGATGGCGGCGAGATCGGGCGCGCGCAGGCGCTTCAGGCGCGCGCGGCGGGGCGTATCCCGCATACCGACATGAACCCCGTCCTGCTCAAGCCCGAAGGCACGCATGGCGCGCAGGTGATCGTGCAGGGCCATCCCGTGGGCCGCCTCGGCGCGTGGGACTATACGCGGGAAAAGCCCCGTCTTCTGGGTGCGGTTCTGGAAAGTTTCGCGCGCCTCGGCCACACCGCCGACCTGGTGATCGTCGAGGGCGCGGGCAGCCCCGCCGAGATCAACCTGCGCGCGGGCGACATCGCCAATATGGGCTTTGCTCGCGCGGCGGGCGTGCCGGTGATCCTTGTGGGCGATATCGACCGGGGCGGCGTGATCGCGCAGATCGTCGGGACGCAGGCGGTGATCGCGCCGGACGACGCGGCGATGATCCGGGGCTTTGCGGTCAACAAGTTCCGGGGCGATCTGAGCCTTTTCACCGAGGGCGAGCGCACCATCGAGGCGCGCACCGGCTGGCCCTCGCTGGGCGTGGTGCCCTGGTTCGAGCACGCCTGGCGCCTGCCGCCCGAGGATGTGCAGGATCTCACCTCGGTCCGGCGCGCGGGCGGGCTGCGCGTGGTGGTGCCGCATCTCGGGGCGATTGCCAATTTCGACGACCTCACGCCGCTCGGCAACGAGCCGGGCGTCAGCGTCGAGATCATCGCGCCGGGCCGCCCCCTGCCCGCCGAGGCCGACCTGATCCTGCTGGCGGGCAGCAAATCCACCATCGCCGATCTGGAGACGTTCCGCCGCAACGGCTGGGATATCGACCTTGCCGCCCATATCCGCCGCCGGGGCCGCGTGCTGGGCGTCTGCGGCGGCTACCAGATGCTGGGCCGCCGCATCAGTGACCCCGGCGGGATCGAAGGCCCGCCCGGCAGCGTCGCAGGCCTTGGCCATCTCGACGTGGAGACCGTGCTGCGCCCGCGCAAGCGGCTGGGCCTCACGCAGGCACGGCACCTCGCATCGGGCGCGGCGGTCGCGGGCTACGAGATCCACCTTGGCGAGACCACAGGCCCCGATTGCGCACGCGGCTGGATGGAGGTGGCAGGCCGCCGCGAGGGGGCCGCGTCAGAGGATGGGCGCGTGCAGGGCACCTATCTGCACGGGCTGTTCGCCGAGGATACCTTTCGCGCGGCCTTTCTGTGCGAGCTGGGCGTTGTGTCGGATGTACTCTACGAGACGACCATGGACAGCACGCTTGACGCGCTGGCCCGCCATATCGAGAGCTTCATGGATGTGGACCGCCTGCTGTCGCTTGCCGCCGAAACCGCGCCGGATCAGTCGAAATCCTGAGAGTTGAGCGCGCGGTGAATCTCGCGCCGCACCAGTTTGCGCACGTTGCGGGTGATGCGCTCGCCCAGCGTGCCCATGAGTTCCTCGCGCACGATCTCGGCCACAAGGTCGCGCAGGGCCTCTTCGTCGAGCACGGCCTCGTCGTCGAGCGCAAAGGCGTTTTCCGCATCGCCGGGGGCCTCTGTGCCCCAGTCACGCTCGACCGTTTCAGCACGCTCTGAGGCGCGGTCCGGCTCGGCATCCTCGCCTGTATCATCGACATCGCGCCAATCGAGCGCCGGGGCCTCGGCCCCCTCGGCAAAGGCATCCTCGTCGTCGCCATCGGGCTCCCACGCGGTTGGTGCGGCGGCGTCGTGGCGGGCAAACATCGCGGCGATCCCGTCAAGCGCCGGGTCGGGCGTGCCCTCGGCCCCCGCCTCTGCGCCGTCATCCTCATCCTGCGGAAAAATCGACTCGGGTTCCGACTCGTCTTGTGGAAAAATCGACTCGGGTTCGGCCTCTTCCGTCGCGAAATCCGCGCCATCAGTGTCGGTGTCGGCGTCAGTGTCGGACAGGGGCGGCGCGATATCCTCAGCCCATGACGCGGTGGCCTCCGCCTTTGACGCGTCACGATCCGGGGGCGCGGCGGCGCGCGTGCCCTGCTCTTCGTCGCGCGTGTCATCGACACGCTGCGATGGCGTCAGAACAAGCCGGTCGGCCCCCTCTGCGGGACGCGACATAGCATCCTCAGCCTCGGGATTATTGGAGACAAGCCGACGAATCGACGACAAAACGTCCTCGATATCCACATTTGCGACCGGGTTCGACATGCCTGATACCACTCTTGCCTTCGGGTGAGTTTACCCGCCCAGGTATTTTTGCACAACCTTTTGGAACAGTTTTCACTTTTTTCCCAACGCGCGCAGCACCCGGTCGAGCTTTTGGCCCTGCGGGCTGATCGCCACCGGTGCCGTCTTGACCAGATCGTAATAGGCCGCCGGGTCATAGGTCTGCACCCCGAGATTGAGGGCGCGCGCCGTCAGGTCGCCCAGCGAGGCCAGCACCGAATAGGCCGCGATCACCACATCGGCATTGGCCGAGATCAGGTTGGCCTCGGCATCGAGCAGATCCTGTTCGGCGTCGAGCACATCAAGCGTGGTGCGCGCCCCCAGCTTGGCCTCCTCGCGCGTGCCCTCGAAGGCCACGCGCGCGGCGCGCACCGCCTCGATATTGGCCACGCGCCCGGCCCGCGCGGCCCGCAGATTGGCAAAGGCATCGCCCACATCCTGCCGGACCTGAAGCCCTGCGAGGTGAAGCTGTGCCAGCCGCTGATCGCGCAGCGCCCGCGCCTGACGCTCCAGCGATGTCAGCCGCCCGCCCTGGTAGATCGGCCCGCGCAGCTCCAGCCCGACGCTGCCCGAGCGGGTGAAATCCGATCCTGCGAGATCGTCGCTGCTGTTGAGCCGCCCGGTCAGGTTGAGCGTCGGCCGCTTTGCCGCCTCGGCGGCACGCATGTTAAGCTCGGCCACGGTCACGCTGCGCTGCGCCTCAAGGATATCAGGATGGCGTTGCATCGCCGCCGCCTTGGCCGCCGCCACGTCACCGCCAATGCCCGTGAGATCATCCGGCGCGCGCAGATCACCCGGCGCGCGGCCCACCGCCTCGCGGAATTCCTCGACCGCGCGGTCAAAATCGCCCTGGGCCACCGCCAGCCCGCTTTTCGCCAGCGCCACCGCCGCCTCGGCCTGCGCCACGTCGGTGCGCGTCACCTCGCCGACCTCGAAACGGTCATTGGCCGCGCGCAATTCCTCTTGCAGAAGCCGCAGGTTGTTTTGCCGCAGCGACACGAATTCGCGGTTGCGGATCACGTTCATATAGGCGCGCACGGCGGTCAGCAGCACCAACTGCTCGACGCTGCGCAGCGTCTCGCGCGTGGCGAGAACAGTTTCCTTTGCTGCCTCGGTCAGGGCATCGCTGCGCCCGAAATCATAGAGCAGGAGCGAGCCGACGATCCCCAGATCGCCGCTCGTCGCGGTGGAATCGCGCGTGCTGCCGGTCAGGCGCGTGCTGGAAAAGTCGTGCCGCAGACCCGCCGTCCAGTCGATGATCGGGCGCAGGTTGGCCACCGCCTGTGCCACATCCTCGTCAGCGGCGCGCAACAGCGCCCGATTCTGATCCAGCAACCCGCTGTTGACATAGGCAGAGGTGAGCGCATCCGCCAGCGTCTCGGCGTGCGCAGGGCCGGGCTGCGCCAGCACCCCCGCCACGCCGAGGACCATCGCGCAGACCCGCCGCAAGAGCCATCCCGTCATCATCCCGCCTGCGCTCCCAACCCGATCACTCACAGCGCGAAGACCGTCTGCCGCTCGAATCCCGGCAGGACCGGTGCCGCGGCATGGAACGCGTCGCGCCAGTTGATGCGCCCGTCGATCTTGTAGCCGATGCGCACCACGCCCAGCGCGCCCTCGCCAAAGAGGCAGGCGATGCGCCCGCCTTCCTTGAGCTGACCGGCGACCCCGTCGGGCAGATCGCCCACACCGCCTTCGATCACGATCACGTCGTAGGGGCCATGATCGCGCGCGCCCTCAGCCAGCGCGGCCTCGATCATCACCACGTTGTCGGCCCCTGCCTCGCCCAGCGCGCGCTGCGCCTCCTCGACCAGCGCGGCGTCATCCTCGACCCCGATCACGGCCTCTGCAAGATGCGCGATCACAGCCGCCGAATAGCCATGCGCCGGACCGATATCGAGCACCAGATCGCCGCCACCGATATCGAGCGCATCCAGCATCTTGGCCAGCGTGCGCGGTGCCAGCAGCACCCGCCCGCCACCAAGATCGAGATTTTCGCCAAGATAGGCCACCTCGCGCAGCCGCGTCGGCACGAAGCCCTCGCGCGGGACGCGCAGCATGGCGTCGATAATCGGGAATTTGGTCACGTCCGAGGGGCGGACCTGCGTATCCACCATGATGGTGCGGCGCGCGGCAAAATCGGTCATCGGCTGAGGTCTCGTTTCTGTGAAGCCATGAGACGGGTTCTGACACATCTGCCGCGCGGCGGCAATCGCCCAGGCCCCCCCTTCGGTCAAAACACCGCAGTTGCCCGCGCGCCGCCACCACGGATGCGGGGGGCGGTGCGCCATGGGCACCGGGCTCATGAAACCTGATATGTTACGACTATGAAACCTTTTGTTATAAGAACTGCAAGATATTGCCGATGCGTTTCTACGCCGCGAACCGGCGGTGCGACAGGCGCGCGCGCCCCGCGCAGCTCAGGGCAGAGCGGCACACGCGCACGGCGGCACGCGACGGCACTTGCCCCGCCAGCGGGCAGCGCCGTCGCAGGCTCGCGGCAGAGCCGGATACGCCGCCGGGCTTGCGGGGCGGGGCACGACTTGGGTCTGTGCTCGCCCTGCTTGCGGTTTCTTTAATTAAATCAATGTAATTATTAACAAAATTCTCGAACTCCAGCCCTGCCTGCAGCGACGGGACGGGGCGCTGTTTCAGCCGCGATGGCGCCGCCGCGCGGCACAAAGCGGGCACGGCACCGGCACGGCATGGACCGGTCTCAAAGACTGCACCGCAAAGCCCGGCCCCTGCCCCCCGCGCGGGCACCCTGTCGAGGGGCGCCGGCCAGGCGGTTTTCGGGTTCCGGGCGCGCCTGTTTTGGCCCAGACGGGGCCACGGGGGGCACCCCTACCCCTAGTGCCACAGTCTTGACCTGAAACCTCCGCTTGTGCCAGTAGAACCGCAGATGCGATACATGCGAAACAGTGATGTGACCTCCGAAACCAATCGGAGACGAAACAAGGATAATTGAGATGCAGGCGACAGGCAGTTCGCACGCCCTCGCTTTGCGGCGGGCAGATTTCAGGACTCTGAACCAGGCACTCGACTATGCCGCGCAAGGGAATACCGGCGTCAATTTCTACAACGCCCGTGGCGAGATCTATGCCAGCTCGACCTATGCCGAGCTTCGCGAGGACGCGATCGCGCTTGCGCGCCGCCTCGTGGGGCTGGGGCTGGAGCCGGGCACGCGCGTTGCGCTGGTCGCGGAAACCTCGCCGCATTTCGTGCGCTTCTTTTGTGCCTGCCAATATGCCGGGCTGGTGCCCGTGCCGCTGCCGGCCACGATGCATATCGGTGGCCATGCGGGCTATGTCGCGCAGCTTCGCGGGCTGATCGACAGTTGCAAGGCCTCGGTGGCGATGGCCCCCACCGAATGGATGAGCTTTCTCGAAGAAGCCACCGCCGATGCCGATCTGACCTTTGTCGGCACGCCCGACGATTTCGACGCGCTCAAGCCCTCGTCGCAAGACCTGCCCACGGTCGCGCCCGACAGCGTCGCCTATATTCAGTATACTTCGGGCAGCACCCGGTTTCCGCGTGGCGTCGTGATCGACCAGGCCACCGTGCTGGCCAATATCAGCGACATGGCCGAGCATGGGCTGAAAATGACGCCCGAGGACCGTTTCGGCTCGTGGCTGCCGTTCTACCACGATATGGGCCTTGTCGCCTTCATCATCATGCCGCTGGCCACCCAGCGGTCGGTGGATTTCCTGGGCACGCAGGATTTCGCGATGCGCCCGCGAAAGTGGCTGGAAATGATGTCGGCCAACCGCACCACGATCACCTCCGGGCCGCCGTTCGGCTATGATCTGGCGGCGATGCGGGTCCGCCCCAGCGATGCGGCCAAGTGGGATCTCAGCGCGCTGCGCGTGGCCTGCGTGGGTGCGGAAATGATCAATCCCGAACCGCTGCAACGCTTCGCCGAGGCGCTGGCCCCGTCCGGGTTCCGGTCGACCGCCTTCCTGCCCTGCTATGGCATGGCCGAATGCTCGCTCGGGATAAGCTTTGCCGGGCTCGATGAAGAGCTCAAGATCGACTATGTCGATGCCGAGACCATGCAGCATGACAGCGTGGCAGAGCCGCTTTCCCCCGAGGCGGCGCTGAAGCAAAAGCGCCGCGTCGCGCGCTATGTCGATTGCGGCGCGCTGCTGCCCAGCTTTGACATCGCGATCCGCGACGAGGAGGGCCGCGACCTACCCGAGCGCCGCGCCGGTGTCGTCCATCTGCGCGGCCCCAGCGTGATGAGCCGCTATTTCCAGGACGAGGCGATGACGCGCGAGACGCTGAGCGAGGATGGCTGGCTCAATACCGGCGATATCGGCTATGTCGCCGATGGCCGGTTGTTCGTCACCGGGCGCAAGAAGGACATGATCATCATTCATGGTCGCAACATCTGGCCCGAGGATCTGGAATATATCGCCAAGACGCAGCCCGGTGTGAATTACACCGATGCCGCTGCCTTCTCGGTTCCGTCGGAAAAGGATCAACAGGAAACCGCCGTGCTGGTGATCCAGTGCCGCGAGCGCGACGAGATCAAGCGCGCGCGCCTGGTCAAGACCATCGCCTCGCTGGTGCGCTCGGAATACGGCATCGACTGCATCATCGAACTGGTGCCAACCCGCACCCTGCCCCGCACCTCGTCGGGCAAGCTGGCGCGGGCGCGGGCGCGGCTCGATTATCTTGCGCGGCGGCTTGCGGCTGGCGCGACGGCCAGCCCCGCGCCGATCGAGACCGCACCGGCAGAGCACGACAGGGCGCCGATCCGTAACATCGCATGAGCACAACCGTTGCCGTCACCGGTGCCTCTGGCTTTGTCGGGCAGGCGCTCGTGGCGCATCTTCTCGCGTCCGGGCGGAGCGTCCGGGCGCTGGTGCACCGGCAATCGCTTGCAATGAACCACCCTGCCCTTGCCACCGTGCAGGGCAGCCTGTCCGACGATGCCGCGCTGGACCGGCTGATGGCGGGGGCCTGCGGCGTGATCCATGTCGCAGGGCGGGTGCGCGGGCGCGACGAGGCCGATTTCCTGCCGGTCAATGCCGAGGGCGCGGCGCGGGTTGCGCGGGCCGCCTGCGCGGCGCGGACGGTGACCCGGCTGGTGCTGATCTCGTCGCTCGCTGCGCGCGAGCCGGGGCTGTCGCCCTATGCCGCGAGCAAGCGCGCGGGCGAGACGCGGCTGGCCGAGGAGGTGGCGCGCGGCGGCAATCTGGGCTGCGCGGTGCTGCGCCCGCCGGCCATTTACGGCCCCGGCGACCAGGAATTGCTGCCGCTGTTGCGGCTGATGTCGCGCGGGGTGGTGCCGATGCCGGGGGTCGCGGGCGCGCGCGCCTCGCTGTTGCATGTGCACGATCTCGCCCGCGCGGCGCTCTGCCTTCTCGACAGCCCCGCGCAGGGCATTTTCGAGCTCCATGACGGCCACGAGGCCGGATATGGCTGGGACGAGATCGCGACGATCGTCGAGAGCGTCGCGGGGCGCGGTCGCGGCTGGCGTCTGCGCCTGCCCGAGGCTATGCTGCGCTCCGTTGCAACGGTGAATCTTCTGGCCGCCCGCCTGTTCGGGTATCTGCCGATGATGACGCCCGGCAAGGTCAACGAACTGCGCCACCCCGATTGGGTGTGCGACAATACCGAACTCACCCGCGCCACTGGCTGGCAGCCGGAAATATCGCTCCATGTCGGCCTGTGCCCGCTGCTTGGGGCCGCCCCCGTCAAACCCCGAGAAGGTAGATCGAATGCCACATGACACCCCAAACCTCGACCGCGAGATCATGCAGACGCTGCTGACGCATCTTGCGCGCTTTCCCACCAAGACCGCCGAGTTGAGCGCGCAAACCGACCTTGCCGCCGATATCAACATCGACTCGGTCAACATGATGGAACTGTTGATGGAGGTCGAGGATACCTTTGACGTGAGCTTTCCGTTGAACATGATGGCCAATGTCAACACCGTTCAGGACCTCGCCGATCAAATCAAGCAACTGGTTGAGAAGAAGCCATGAGCATTACAGACCGCTTTGCCGAACTGGCGCACATCCGCGACTCGCTGGGCACCGTCGATGCCGATCCCAGCCGGATCGTGATGGAAAGGTTCCTGTCGCCCACCGAGGCGCTGATTGCCAACCGCACCACGATCCTTGTCGGCACCAACAACTATCTGGGCCTCACCTTCGAGCCCGCGCTGATCGAGGCCGCCTGCGCCGCGATGCACGAGCAGGGCAGCGGCACCACCGGGTCGCGCATGGCCAATGGCAGCTTTGCCGGGCACGCCGCGCTGGAGCGCGATTTCGCCGAATTCTACGGCGTGCCGTCGGCGATGATCTTCTCGACCGGGTATCAGACCAACCTGGGCCTGCTGATGGGCATTCTGAAACCCGGCGACAAGGTCATACTCGACAGCCACAGCCATGCCTGCATCTATGACGGCTGCCGCATCAGCGGCGCGGATTTCATGGCATTCCGGCACAACGACCCCGAGGATCTGCGCAAACGCCTGCGCCGTCTGGGCAGCGAGGCCGAGGGCGCGCTGGTCATCGCCGAGGGGCTTTACAGCATGTTGGGCGATACCGCGCCGCTGGCGGATCTGTGCGCCGTGGCCAAGGAATACGGCGCGTGGTTCATGGTCGACGAGGCGCATTCCTTCGGCGTTTACGGCGACCGGGGCCTTGGCCTGTGCGAAGAGGCGGGCATTCTCGACCGGGTCGATTTCATCACCGGCACCTTCAGCAAGAGCCTCGCCTCGCTGGGTGGCTTCTGCGTGAGCCGCCACCCCGAAATGCAGCTTTTGCGCTATGGCAGCCGCCCCTATATCTTTACCGCCTCATCGAGCCCGGCCAATATCGCCGCCGCCGATGCCGCGCTGCGCGCGATCCGCACCCGGCCCGAACTCAAGGAAAAGCTGTGGGCCAATGCCACCCGGCTCTACGATGGTCTCAAGGGGCTGGGCTTCGAGCTTGCCTCGACGGTCAGCCCGGTGATCGCGGTGCGCGTACCGTCACGCGACGAGGGCGCGCAACTGTGGAATGCCCTTCTGGCCGAGGGGGTCTATGTCAATCTGGTCCTGCCGCCCGCCGCGCCCGATTCGGCGGCGCTGTTGCGGTGCAGCCTGAGCGCCGCGCACAGCTTCGAGCAGATCGACACCATCCTGGCCGCGTTTGCGACGGCAAGTGCCGGATCACGCATGGCACTGGGCGCGCGCGCATAGCAGGTATCCGGGCCGCGCGCCGGGCGCGCGCGGCCGGTCTCAGACAGGGTGACGATGACAACGCACGATTCCGGCCCCACGCCACATGCGAGCGTGACGCTGGCGCATCTTTCCGACCCGCACCTGCCCCTGCCGGGGGGCGTGCGGCTGGGCGAGGTGCTCAACAAGCGGCTGCTTGGCCTGCTGTCCTGGCATCACAAGCGCCACCGCCACCACCGCCCCGAGATAGTGGCCCGGCTGGTGGCCGACATGCAGGCGCAGGCCCCCGATCTGATCATGGTCAGCGGCGATCTGACCAATCTCGGCCTCGACAGCGAGTATCGCGCGGCACGGGCCTGGCTCGACACCCTGGGCGATGCGTCCCGCGTGATGACGATCCCCGGCAATCACGATGCGCTCGTGGCCGGGGCCTGGCCGCGCGGGGCGGCGGCGTGGCAGCCCTATTGGCAGGGCGATGCGGCCGCGCGCTCTGCCGAGGTCACACAGGCCTTTCCGGCGCTGCGTCGGCGCGGGCCGCTGGCGCTGATCGGCGTGTCGAGCGCGATTGCCTCGCCGCCGGGCTTTGCCACCGGCGCGGTGGGGGCGACGCAGCGCGACCGGCTTGCCGCGATGCTGCGCGCCACGCGCGAGGCGGGGCTGTTTCGCCTGCTGATGATCCATCACCCGCCGCTCGCGGGGACGGTCTCGCCGCGCAAGCACCTGCGCGATCACGCGGCGGTTTGCGCGCTGCTGGAGCGTGAAGGGGTCGAGATGGTGCTGCATGGCCACAGCCACCGCAGCCATCACCAGGTCTTGCCCACGCGCGACGGGCCGGCCCCGGTGATCGGCGTGCCCTCGGCCTCGTCGATGCATCGCGAAGCAGCGGCCTATAACCTCTATCGGATCACCCCCGGCACCGGCGGCTGGCAGGTGGAGGTGCGCCCCCGGCGCATGAGCGCGGCAGAGCGCATGCTGGCAGGCCCCTGCACCCGCCTGACGCTCGCGCGCGGGCACGCGGCGTGAAGGCGCGCGCGCCATTCCATGCAGCGCACCGACGCGTGGCCGTGGCGCTCGCGCCGCGCGCGTGCTACCGCTGCGCCACCCCCGCGCGCCTTGCGCGCCGGATGCCCGGCCCATTTACGAAAGACCGCCCATGCGCCTGATGACCGATCTCTTCCGCGCCTATCCGATGGCCAGTTTTCTTATGGTGCTGGCGCTGTTCCTCTCCGGTCTGGCCGAGGGGCTTGGCCTGTCGGCCCTGCTGCCGATGCTCAAGATCGCGCTTTATTCCTCCGAAGGCGCGGCATCAGCCGAGCCGCCCGGAGAGCTGGAACAGACGGTCATGGATGTCATGACATGGCTGGGCATTCCGATCACGCTTGGCGCATTGCTGCTGGTGATCGTGGTGGCCGCGGTCTTCAAGGCGGTCCTGCTTCTGCTCGCGCAGCGGCAGGTCGGCTATACCGCCGCGCAGGTGGCCACCGACCTGCGGCTGGAAACCCTGCGCAACATGATGCGCAGCCGCTGGTGCTTTTTCCTGCACCAGCCCGCAGGCAAGCTCACCAATGCGCTTGCGACCGAGGCGCAGCGATCCGCCGAGGCCTATATGTTTGGCGCGGCGGCGATCACGTTCCTGGTGCAGGCGCTGGTCTATGGCACGGTGGCCGTTCTGGTCTCGTGGGAGGCGACATTGCTTGGCCTGATCGGCGGCACTGTCATCATCTGGCTGTCGCATTTCCTGGTGCGCGTCACCCGCAAGGCCGGCAAGAAGCAGACCGATCTGATGGTGTCGCTGATGTCGCACCTGACCGACATGCTGCAATCGGTCAAACCGCTCAAGGCGATGGCGCGCGAGAACCTTGCAGACCAACTTCTGTATCAGGAGACCAACCGCCTCAACAAGGCGTTGCGCCGTCAGGTTCTGGCCAGTGCCGGGCTCAATTCCGGGCAGGATCTGATGTTCGTGATCGTCATCGCCTTCGGCATCTACATGGCACTGGGTGTGCTCTCGATGGAATTTGCCACCGTGCTCATCCTCGCAATCACGCTGGGGCGGGCGTTCAATTTCCTTGGTAAGGTGCAGAAACAGTATCAAAAGCTCGCGCAGAGCGAGAGCGCCTATTGGTCACTGAAGGAAACCAGCCGCCGCGCGCAGGACGAGCAGGAGCATCTCGGCGGGCATGTGGCCCCGGCGCTGAACACGGGCATTGCCTTGCGCGATGTCAGCTTTGCCTATGACGGAAATCCGGTGCTGTCGGGGCTCGACCTCGATATTCCCGCGCACCGGATGACAACGCTGGTCGGGCCGTCCGGGTCGGGCAAGACCACGATCATCGACCTCGTGATCGGGCTGTTGCGCGCCGATGCGGGTGAGATCACCATCGACGGCATCCCCTTTCAACAGATCGACCTCAAGGCGTGGCGGCGCATGGTGGGCTATGTGCCGCAGGAAACGGTGCTGCTGCACGACACGATCGGCCACAACGTCACCCTTGGCGATCCCGCCATCTCCGAAGAGCGGGTCATCGAGGCGCTGAAAAAGGCCGGGGCTTGGGAATTTGTCAGCGGCTTTGCCGAGGGCATCCACACCGTTGTGGGCGAGCGCGGCGGGCGGCTTTCGGGCGGGCAGCGGCAACGTATCGCCATCGCGCGCGCGCTGATAAACGACCCGAAGCTGCTGATCCTCGACGAGGCGACAAGCGCGCTCGACGCCGAGAGCGAGGAGGCCATCATCGACACGTTGCGCGCCTTGCGCGATCAGGTGACGATCCTCGCCATCACCCATAACAGCCGGCTCTCGGATGCCGCCGACATCGTTCACCGGCTGGAGCCGGGCGGCGCGCTCAAAGCTGGCTGATACGTTCCGCGCGGGGGCTTGTGCCGGGGATGCCGGGCGGTGCCTCTTCCATCAGTGCGCCGATACGGGCAATCGCGCGCGCCATGTCGCTGGGCGGCGGGGTCTGCTGCACCGCGGGCACCGGATCGCCGAGCCAGCCCATCCGCCCCGACTGCACCAGCCGCAGATGCATCTGGCTGATATCGCGCGACAGGTGCTTCCACCCCCAGCGCATCAGCGCGCGATAGGCCAGCGCGCCGAGGCTAAGGTCGGGGCGGTCCCTGTCCTGCCGCGCGAGGGCCTGCGCCGCCTCCGCCTCGCCAAGCGCCAGCGCCATGTCGCGCCGCATACTCAGCCGCCCTGCCCCGCAATCGAACATATGCACCGGTTTGCCGGTGGCGTAGGCCTCTGACAGCATCGAGATACTGTCGGCGGTCACGATGATCTCATCGGCCAGCGCCAGAAAGCCGAGATAGGGATTATCAGGATCGTTGGGCTTCCAGCGATAGAGTTGCATCGGCACCTGCGATTGCGCGGCAAAGGCGTCGATGGCCGCAGCCGGGGTGCGGGCGCTGGAACTTATCAGCAGCGAGGCACCGCGCGCGCGCGCCAGCGCCAGCGCATCGCGCACCAGCCGCGCCGCCGCGCGCGGGCCAAAGGCATATGGCCCGCTGCTGCCGCCGATATTCACCGTCAGATACGGGCGCGGCAGATGCGCAAGCGCCGGGGCCCACCGGCGCGCGGCCTCGGCCAGTGGCCGCGCGCCCAGCGGATGCAGCGGCAGCGCGTTGCGCAGCACGTTGGGGCGATCGGGCACGCGGTATTGCGGGGTTGTGATGACCAGGTCGAACAGCGCCGGATCGGCCCAGAGCCGCCCCAGGAACACCAGCCGCGTGCGCCCGCCGGATTGGTCGCGGATCCACCGCGCCACCGGCTCGTTGCGCATCCCCATCGACAGCACCAGATCGGGCCAGGGCGGCGCAAGCGTGTCAGAGCGCGCGAGGTCGATGCCGCGCAAATCGCGCCCGCGCAACAGGTTGGTGCGCATCTCGTATTTGCGATAGCGCAGGGTCTTTATCTCGTAGGGCCATCCCAGCCCTTCGGCGAGCGCGCGCACCTGCGTCTTTTCGCCCGAGCGATAGGCGTCCACCACCCAAACGCGCGGGCCTTGTCGCGGCTCAGACATCGGTTGCCTGCGGCGCGGGGGGTGCCTTGGGCCAGCGCCGCTTCAGGCAGACCCATTCGCCAGGGCTCTCGCGGATCCACGCCTCGAAACGCTGGTTGAGCTGATGGGTCAGGTCGATGATCTGTTCGGCGCGGGGCGCTTGCGGATTGCGCGGCACGAGCGGGGCCTCGACCTCGATCCGAAACCGGCAGCCCGGCAGCCGCACCGTGCGGATCGGCAACAGCGGATAGCCCCGCATCGACAGCATGGCGGGCAAGGTGCTGGTCGGGGTGGGCACGTCGAAGAAGGGCACCATCTCACCCTGATCGACGCGCGTATCAAACGCCGCACCGACCGAGTTGCCGGCGGCCAACTCGCGCAGGAAGGTGCGCGCGCCGCCAACCCCCGGCACGAGGGGGCCACCAAAGGCGCGGCGCCGCGCCAGAAAGAACCGGTGCAGCCATGGATTGGGTTCGCGGGTGTAGATCACCGAAATATTCAACCCGTGCTCGCGCCCGACAAGATTGCAAATCTGCCACGCGCCAGCATGGGCGGTGGCGAACACGATCGCCTGCTTGCGGGCGATGACCTCGCCCGCCTCCGGATGGATCGCGAAGTCGAGATAGCGCCCGCGCCGCCGCCAGATCCGCCCGAGCAGGAACAGCTCCGCCGCCGCCAGCCCCGTTGTCCGAAAGATCTGCCGCACCACCGCCTCGCGCTCCGGCTCGCTGGCCTGCGGCAGGACGGTGAACAGGTTACGCCGCACCACCCAGCGTTTCTGCGCGTTGCGATAGCCCAACCAGCCAAGCCCCCGCGCGAACACCGCTGCGACCACCGGAAACGGCATCATCCGGGCAAGGCCAAGCAGGATGTAGAACAGCGACGCCTCGGCCAGCCATATCGGCGTTTGCACCCAGTGCATCCGCGCGATCAACCCCTTGGGCATCAAGTAGTTCTTGGCCATCGAAAGACCCCAAGCCGAAGCGGCACCATTGCACCATGAAGAGAAAGCGGCAGGCCGCAGACCTAGCCCCTGTTCGGTTTCTCCGGCCGCGACGGATAGGTGCTGAACACCCAGTCCCAGAACGGCGTGCTGACCCCATAGCGCGCATGCTCATCGCTGAAATGATGGCGCATGTGATAGTGCTTGAGGAATTTCAGCACCGGATGCCGCATCGGGAAATGATGCGTCGCATAGTGGATATAATCATAGATGAGGTAACCGATGATGAAGAACCCGGTAAACGGCTCGGCCAGGGGATAGGGCAGCACCAGGTAGAATATCAGGTAGAGCACGGCGATAATGGGCAATGCGCCCGCAGGCGGCATAAGCAGCCGGGTCTTGTCTTGCGGGGTGTCGTGATGCACGCCGTGAAACAGGTAGATGAAGCGCCGCCCCAGATCGGTCTGCGGCTCGAAATGAAACAGGTAGCGGTGCAGCAGGTATTCGGCCAGGGTCCAGGTCACAAGCCCCGCCACCGCGAGCAGCGCCATGCTGCTCAGGCCGATCTCATGCACGCGCACGGCGCGCAGCACGAGCCATGCCGCCACCGGCCCCCAGATCAGAAGCGGCACGATCGGGTGCACGTGGCTCAGTTTTTCAAGGATCGGGTTCTTGAACAGGCGCACCGACTCGTCGACACGGCGGGTGCGACTCGGTTGATGGTTCGACATGGGATACTCCAGTTATTCGGCTGCTCCGCGCGCAGGCTCGTATACATCGGTTTTAGTCCGCAGAACAGATGATGGCCAGATTTTGCTGGTGCAAAGCCATTCGCCGGGGCGGGATGTGATCCAGCGCTCGAACGTGGCGTTGATCTGATGCGCGAGATCCATCACCTGCTCGTCGTAAGTGGCCTCTGGGTCGCACGGGCGCAACGGCGCGTGAAAGCGCACGCGAAACCGCAGGCCGGGCAAGCGCGTGACCTCGACCGGCACCAGCGGCACGCCGAAGCGCATGGCAAGGCGCGCGGGCAGGATCGACGATTCCTTGTCCTCGCCGAAAAAGGGAATGGGTTTTCCGCCCTCTATGCGCCTGTCGGTGACGATAAGTGGGGATTTTCCGGCCCTGAGCGTCTCGATGAACCCGCGCAGACCGGCATCTCGCGCAATCAGGTCACAGCCGAGCGCGGCGCGATACTTGAGCATCTTGCGATCAAGCCACGGGTTCGAAAGCGGCGCATACATCGCGCAGCCCGCGATGCCCAGCCGGGTGACCGCAGCCGCCGCCACTTCCCAATTGCCGATATGCGCCGACACGAAAACCGCCGAGGCACCGGGTGTTCCATAGGCGGGAATTTGCTCATCAATCTCGATATCCAAGCGGTCCTGCGCCGGATCGCACAGAATCTGCAGCTTGGGATATTGCGCGACAAGCGCACCGGCATTTGCCCAGACATCGCTTGCCAGCCGGTCGATCTTGGCGGGCGGTGCCTCGGGCAGGACCAGCGACAGATTGGCGCGCACATGCAGGGTGCGCCGTTTGGCGATAGTGCCGAAAATGCGGCCCAGACGCGCCCCGAAGGCAGAGCCCCAGCTTACCGGAAGCCACCGAAACAGCCCGAGAAACGCCCCGACAAAGACGAGATCTGCAAGCCAGAGGGCGTTGCGCACAACCACGTTATCGACCGCCCTTTGCCGATGCGCATTACCGAGAATGAATTTGGCCAAGGAGACTCGACTTCTTGTTTTGCAATGTGGATACTTGCCACGGTTAAATGGAGCCAGATGCGGGAATTACAAGCATTTTCCGAACGATGTTCCCCCGGCTCCGATCCGGGATCATCATTGGTTGGGTAAGGTGACATCGCGACCCTTTCACGCCGCGATCGACGCTCCGTCAAGGTATCCATCGCCGCGCGCGCGTGCAATTGCGCGCAACGTCACGGTCACTGCTAGAAAGGCCTCCCATGTCCGCTGATACGTCTGATCGCGATCAGATCACGATCGCCGAGGCCACGACCGGCCGGGTCATCAAGGATTTCCTGCACCTGCCAGAGCGTATCTATGCCGATGATCCCGCCTGGGTGGCCCCGCTTCTGCTTGAGCAGAAGCAGCGCGTGTTCGACAACAAGCCGCTCTTTGCCCATTGCGAGGTTGCCGCCTGGGTGGCCTATCGCAACGGCACCCCGGTCGGGCGCATCACCGCGCAGCTTGACCAGATGCAGCCCGAGGACGAGACCGGCAAGATCGGCTATTTCGGGATGCTCGAGGCGGTGGATGACCGCGCGGTGTTCGATGCGCTTTTCGACACCGCGCAAACCTGGCTGCGCGCGCGCGGGGCGGCCTCGATCCGGGGGCCCTACAACCTGTCGATCAACGAGGATCTCGGGCTTCTGGTCGAGAATTTCGACGATCCTCCCTTCATCCTGATGGGCCATGCGCCGCGCTATTACGCGCCCCGGCTGGAGGAACAGGGCCTTTCGATGGTCAAGGATCTCATCACCTACAAGGTGCGGCCCGATTTCGTAGCCCCCGACGTGATGCAGAAACTGGCCGCCCGCGCCAGCCGGACGGTGAAAATCCGCCCTCTGGATCGCAAGAACAAGGCTGCCGATTTCGAGGCCATGCGCGAGATGTTCAACGACGCGTGGTCGGACAATTGGGGATTCGTGCCCTTCACCAACGCGGAATTCGAGGAAACCGCCAAGCTGCTATCGGTGCTCCTGCCCGAGGATTACATCCAGATCGCCGAGATCGACGGGCAGCCCGTGGCCTTTATCGCCGCGTTTCCCAATATCAACGAGCTGATCGGCGATCTGCGCGGCAGGCTCTTGCCGTTCGGCTGGGCAAAACTGCTGTGGCGGATCAAGGTCAGGGGCGCGCGCAGCGCGCGGGTCGCGCTCATGGGGGTGCGCAAGCAATACCAGTATTCCCGCCTCGGCCCGACGCTGGCCTTTCTGGTGATCGACGCGGTGCGCAAGGCGATGGTGCAACGCAATGTCACATCCGTTGAAATGGGCTGGGTGCTCGAGGATAATCATGGCATGCGTCACATCATCGAGGCCATCGGGAGCACGATCTACAAACGCTACCGCGTCTACCAGAAGCCGCTATGACGCGGACGCAAGCAGATCATGGGTGCCCCCATCAGGAAAGTGAGACCGTGAAAGACTTTGCTTCAGTCGTTCTTGCCGGTGAAAGAGCCGACAGCGATCCGCTGCGCGATGAAACCGGCGTGCCCTGCAAGGCCATGCTCGACATCGGCGGCACGATCATGATCCGGCGCGTGATCGACGCGCTGACCGCGGCCAAATCCATCGCCTCGGTCAATCTGAGCGGCCCCACCGAGACCTGCGTCAAGAGCGATGCCTGGCTCGCGGGCATGGTCGATGAAAACCGCATCACCTGGGCCCCGCCCGGTGCCTCGCCCAGCACCAGCGCTTATGACATGCTGCGCCGGTTTCCCGAGGCGCAGCCGGTCCTCATCACCACCGCCGACCACCCCCTGCTCTCTGCCGAGATCGTCGATCATTTCTGCCGCAACAGCGCGCAGACCGGCTGTGACGTGGTGATCGGCCTCGCGCCCTATGATCTGGTGCGCAAGACCTATCCCGACCTGAAAAAGACCGTTCTGCGGTTTCGCGACGGCGGGTATTGCGGCTGCAACCTCTTTGCCTTCCTCACCAAGGACGGGCGGCGCGTGGCCGATTTCTGGCGCCAGGTCGAGAAGGACCGCAAGAAGCCGCTGGTCGTGATCCGGCTGCTGGGGCTATGGGCGCTCTTGCGCTACAAGATGGGATGGCTGAGCCTCGATGCCGCCCTCGCCGGGCTGTCGCGCCGGGTGGGGCTTCGGATCGGCGTGGTGATCCTGCCCTTTGCCCATGCGTCGGTGGATGTCGATTCGGTATCTGACTACCTGCTGGTTCAGCGCTACAGCCAAGAGGCGGCATCGCAGGAGGCGGGCTGAACCGGGCGCGGGGCGCAACTGATGGCGGGCAGGCCGCTTATATCTCGCGAAACCGCGCCTCTTGCCGGGCCGACCAGCGCACGGTGAGGTCAAACCCGTCCTCGGTCTGGCGCTCGGCCTCGACAAGCTCCTTGTCGTAAAGCCACGCCCGCCTGCGCCCCTCGTCAAAGCGCAGATGCAGATCGCTCAGGTGGCGCGCCTCGGCCAGCGCCTCGGCCATTGCCGCCACCAGCGCCGCGACCCCCTGCCCGGTGACCGCCGAGACGGCCTGCACATGCTCTGCCCGCGCGGCCTGGGTCAGCGCCGCGTCACGGGCCTGTGCCTCCAGCCGGTCGATCTTGTTCCAGACCTCGATCCGGGGCGTGTCGGCGCGCACGCCGAGCCCGTCGAGGATCAGGGCCACATCGCGCGCCTGCGCCTCGGTCTCGGGATGCGAGATATCGCGGACATGGCAGATGAGATCGGCCTCCAGCACCTCCTCGAGCGTGGCGCGGAATGCGGCGACCAGTTCGGTGGGCAGGTCGCTGATGAATCCGACCGTGTCCGACAGGATCACCTCGGGGCCGCCATGCGGCAGCGCCACGCGCCGCATCGTCGGGTCGAGCGTGGCGAAAAGCATGTCCTTGGCAACCACGTCCGCCCCGGTCAAGCGATTGAAAAGCGTGGATTTCCCGGCATTGGTATAGCCCACCAGCGCGACGATGGGATAGGGTACCTTGGCGCGCGCCGCGCGATGCAGGCCGCGCGTGCGCACCACCTTGTCAAGCTGACGGCGCAGGCGCACAAGCTGTTCGTCGATCGCGCGGCGGTCGGCCTCGATCTGCGTCTCGCCGGGGCCACCGACGAATCCGAGGCCCCCGCGCTGCCGTTCCAGGTGGGTCCAGGCGCGCACCAGCCGCGTGCGCTGATACGACAGCGCCGCCATTTCCACCTGCAACACGCCCTCGCGCGTCGCCGCGCGGTCGCTGAAAATCTCGAGGATCAGGCCGGTGCGATCGAGGATCTTCACGTCCCAGTCGCGCTCCAGGTTGCGTTGCTGCACCGGGCTTAGCGGGCCATCGACCAGCACCAGCTCGGCCTCGGTCCCGTTGATGAGCGCCTTCAGCTCCTCACGCTTGCCCTTGCCAAAGAGCCGCCCGGCATCGGGCTTGCGCAGGCGCACCACCTCGGCGCCCACGACCTCGAGATCGGGCAGCGCCTGCGCCAGCGATACGGCCTCCTCAAGCGCCAGCGCGCTGTCGCGCGTGCCGGGGCCGCCGACAATCTCGGGATGCAGGACAAGGGCCCGTGTCGCAGCGCGCGCGTGTTCCTTCAATTCTCGCCGTCGCCTTCATAGAGCGAAACTGGCTGCGACGGCATGATGGTCGAGACCGCATGCTTGTAGACAAGCTGCGATTGCCCGTCGCGGCGCAAAAGGATGCAGAAATTGTCAAACCAGGTGATGACGCCCTGCAATTTCACCCCGTTGATGAGAAAGATCGTGACCGGAATCTTGGCCTTGCGCACATGATTAAGAAACGCATCCTGCAAATTCTGACGATCCGAAGCCATTATATCCCTGCCCTTTATTCTTGCGGGTGCCGTTCACGGCACCAGGTTCACCTCAGGTCTGGCGCAGTATGTCCCGAGGCGGGCCGGGTTTCCAGCCCGAAATTCAGATGCGCTCATTCACGCCATGCTGCCGGGTTGATGAGCGCGATCAGCGCCAGCGTCTCGACCCGGCCCAGCACCATCGCCCCCGAAAAAACCAGCTTGCCGAAACCGCCAAGCTCAATGAGCCGGATCGGCACGTCGCTCGCGCTCGAAATCAGCGGCCCGGTGGTCGACAGGCCCGCCAGCGCGACGATCAGCGCCCCCTCGAAATCAAGCCCCGCCATCGCCAGAAGCGCCGTGACCGCGGTCAGCGTGAGCGCGAACAGCATGAAGAATATCCATGCGATATAGGCCCCCTGCCGCCGGATGCGCCGCCCGCTGTCAGAGGCACGCCCCACCGACGAGGGATGCACCAGCCGCTCGAACTCGCGATAGGCGTGCAGGTAGAGCGCATAGACCCGTAGCAGGCGCACGCCGCCCGCCGTGGTCGCCACGCCGCCGCCAATCATCGCCAGCCCCATCAGGATAAGCCCCGGCGCGCCCAGCCCCGACCAGGCCTGCGCCTGGCTCCAGTCGGCGCTTTCAAACCCCGTGGTCGTGAGGAATGACAGCACCGTGAACACCGCCCCCCAAAGCGCGCGCAGCGCCTCTGCCGGGCGCGCCGCCTCCTCGACCTCGATCGAGCCGATCCAATGCCGCGCGAACAGCACCAAGGGCACCGTCAGCACCAGCATGAGGCCCAGCCGGAACTCGGGGTCGTAGAAGAGGCCGGGCCGCGCCGTCGGCACCGTATCGGAGGAGAAGGTAAGCCGCGACAGCGCAAAGAGCAGAAAGCCGAACACCACGATCTCGCCGCCCAGCCCCGAGGCCCCGTTATGCAACCCGCCCACCGAGGAAATCCCGCTCGTGGCCAGCGTCGACATGGCGTGAATGAGCGCGACAAAGGCGCGCTCGCCCCCGGCCATGAGCGCGATCCACAGCACCAGCGTCAGCCCCAGATAGGCGGGCGTCAGCGTGCGCGCCGCCAGCGCCACGCGCCGCGCCGGGCGCGCGCGCTGAAACCGGCCCAGCACGGCATCGTCCTGCCCCGGCTCGGCGCGCACCGTCACCTCGAACCCGCCAAGGCTCATCGGCGCAAGCACCGCCGAGGCCGATATCCAGATCAGCAGCCCGCCGCCCCAGCCGACCAGCGCGCGCCACAGGTGCAGGCTGTCCACGATCCGCCCCGAGGCCCCGAACATCGTGGCCCCGGTGGTGGTCAGGCTCGATACCATCTCGACATAGGCGTTGAGATAGGTTGTGTTGCCCACCCCCTCGTAGAGCGGCAGCGCGAGATAGAGCGGCAACAAGAGATAGGCCAGCAACAGCGAGCCGAGATGCTGCGCATCGGTGGGCTCTCGCCCCGCGACACGGGCCGAGATCGCGAGCCCCACCGAGACCACCGCCGCAAGCCCCAGAAGCCCCGCGTAGAAAAACGCCCGCGCCACGCTGGTATCGCCGCGCATCAGCGCATCGAGCGCCGGCAGAAGCATCAACAGCGCGGCAATCCCCGTGAGGATCATTATGAGCGGAAATCTGAGAAGCCGCGCGGTCATGGCGTCAGAAATAATCCACCGACACCTGCAACAGCCGCTCTACCGCCGCCACATCCGCCGCCAGCGCAAAGATCACCACCACGTCGCCCGCCTCGATGCGCATCGCGCCGGTGGGCTTGAACAGGCCCTCGGGCTTGCGCACGCCCCCCACCAGCACCCCCTCGGGAAAGTCGATGTCGCGCAGCGCCGTCCCTGCGATGGAGGAGGTCGACATCACCTCCGCCTCCAGCACCTCGCCCTCGGCATCGCCCACCGAATAGACACCGCGCACCTTGCCATGCCGGATATGGCGCAGGATCGAGCTTACGGTGGTGGCGCGCGGGTTGATATAGGCGTCGATCCCCAGCGGTTCCATCAGCGGCACCAGCGTCGGGTCGTTGATGAGCGCGATGGCAAAGGGGCAGCCCTCGGCCTTGGCGCGCACGGCGGCGAGCATGTTGGTCTTGTCGTCATCGGTCACGGCAAGCGCGGCATCGGCGCGCGCGATCCCCGCCTCGGCCAGGATCGCCGCGCCCAGCCCGTCGCCATGCAGCACGATCGTGCGCTCCAGTGCGTCGGCCGCAAGCTCGGCGCGGGCGCGGTCCTTCTCGATCACCTTGGCGCGGATGCGCCCGCCCTGCCGCGTCTCCAGCGATTGCGCCACCGACAGGCCGATATTGCCGCCACCGATGATGACCACGCGTTCCTGCCGGGCCTGCGCCTTGCCGAACACCTCGAGCGTGCGCGGCACATCCTCTACGGGCGCAAAGAGGTAGCAATCGTCCCCCTCGAAAAGCTGATCGCCGGGGTCGGGTGCAAAGAGCCGCCCGTCGCGGCGCACCGCCAGCACCACCACCCGCAGCGTCGAGAAAAGATCGCTCAACTGCCGCAGCGGGGTGTTGAGCACCGGGCAATCATCGTCAAGCCGCAACCCCAGAAGCTGCGCCTCGCCGCCCATGAACATCTCGGTATCGAACGCGGCAGGCATCGCCAGCCGCCGCAGCGCCGCCTGCGCCACCTCGCGCTCGGGGCTGATCATCACGTCGATGGGCATGTGATCGCGGCGGTAAAGATCGGTGTAGGCGGGATCGAGATAGGTCTGGCTGCGCAACCGCGCGATCTTGCGGCGGATGCCAAAGACCGAATGCGCCACCTGGCAAGTGACCATGTTGACCTCGTCGGAATAGGTCGCGGCGATGATCATCTCGGCATCACCTGCCCCCGCCCGATCAAGCACATCGGGATGCGAGGCAAAGCCCGTCACCCCCTGCACATCGAGCGTGTCGGTGGCGCGGCGCACCAGTTCGGGGTTGTTGTCGACGACCGTCACGTCGTTGTTTTCGCCCGAGAGGTGGCGCGCGATCTGCCAGCCCACCTGACCGGCCCCGCAGATGATGACCTTCATGCCGCTTGTCCCGACCTGATTAAGGCCGCCTGAATGACAGAACCCCGCAAACCGGTCAATGGAATTGTCCCCGCACCACCCTATCCTTCGGCGCAGGTGGCAAACACGCCGGTTTTGGCGCAGTCTGAGCCGGTCGCGATATTCATTTTATCGTTGCGGGCATGGCGTCGGACTCATGGCGGGTATGCAATCGCAAGGCTTGTATTGGTAAGTATAACTGACCATATGCGCCGTGCATTATTACATGTCCTCTATGTGCCTGTGTAACCCCACCTTCTCTCGGAAAGGAGCGTAAATCGATTGCCACTGTCGCGTCAAACCATCTCCTACACCCGGCTTTTCGACGATCTGCACGTCCTGCTTGCCGTGCATCGTTGCGGATCGATGACCCGCGCCGCCGAGGAGCTTGACACCACCACCTCCACCGTGTCGCGGCAGGTCGCGCGCCTGCGCGCCGAGTTGGGCATCTCGCCTTTCGTGAAATCCGATGGCGGATGGCTGCTCAACCCGCGCCTCGCGGCCTTGATCGAGACGTTCGAACATGCCGATGGCATGATCTTTTCCGAATTGACCCGCGTGATCGAAAGCGCCCCCGACGAGGCCCGCGACATCCGTATCGGCGCGCTGCCGTCGATCATTTCGCATGTGCTCGTGCCTGCCCTGGGCAAATTGTGGGACACCCATGCGCATCTGCGCCCGATCTTTGAAAACCGCGTCTACGAGGCCGGTCTTGGCATGTCGGATGTGGCGCTCGTGTTCTCCCTGCCCGAAAGCGGGCGGCTCAAGACCCGGCGCTGCGGGGCATTTCCCTTCGCGCTCTACGCGCCGCGCGGCTGGCAAAGGGGCGACGGCTGGGCCAGCCTCACCGACCGCTACGCCGCCCAATATGCCGAGGCGCGGGGCACCTTCTTCGGGCGCGAGGCCGCGCTCAAGGCCGACAGCTTTGCCCAGATCATCCCGGCGATGCAAAGCCTACGGCTGGCCTGCGTGCTGCCCACGGTGATGGCCGCAGACGCGCCCGATCTTGTCCACATTCCGGGCAGCGGGCTGGACGTGACGCGCGATCTTCACCTCATCTATCACGAGAGCCGGAGCGACGACGAAGACCTCCGCGCCGTCGTGACCTGGATCTTGCGCCACATGTCCACTTTGCCCAACCCGGCAGAGGATTTGCGCGATATGCAAAGCCATGTTCGCACAATTAGCGGTTGAATTAACTGGGGCCTGCCGTCACCCTCACGGACAATAGACCAAAAAACGAGGCGGTGATGCAACAGGCACTTATCCAGACCGCGGGCCTCCTGAGCAGGCTCTGGCTCGCGGTTTTCTTCATGGCCCATGTGGTCGAACATCTCTCGCACGGGACGGTTGGCGCTTTCGGTTTCGGCATCGAAACCCACACCCCCTTGCTCGACACCGTCGCGCTCGGCTTTTTCGCGATGGTGAGCCTGTGGCTGCTGCTCGGCATCTACAGCCGTGTCATCGCGACCACGGGCATGGTGATCCTGACCACCGCGATCGTGCTGCTCGGCAACCCGGTGCTGAGTGTCGCGCTTGTCGCCGCGCTGCTCGCCACGGTGATCCTGGCCTTCACCGGGGGCGGGCCGCTGCGGCTGCACGCGGGCGGCTGGCAGTTGCGCGACAGCCTCTGACGGCTACTCCGCGGCGGCTGGATCGTCGCGGTCGCCGCGCGCAGGCGGCACCACGCCCAGCGATTTGAGCTTGCGATGCAGCGCGCTGCGCTCCATGCCCACAAATTCCGCCGTGCGGCTGATATTGCCGCCAAAGCGGTTGATCTGCGTCACCAGGTATTCGCGCTCGAACGCCTCGCGCGCCTCGCGCAGCGGCATCGTGGCCACGCTGCCCGACACGATCACGCGCCCCCCCTCGGACGGGGCCGCTGCCTCGCCGGGCAATTCCGAGGCCGCGATCGCATCGCCGCCATCGCCAAGGATCAAGACCCGCTCGATCACGTTGCGCAACTGCCGCACATTTCCGGGCCAGCCCATCGTCTGCAACAGCGCCGCCGCCTCCTCGCTCAGCGCGCGCCGGGGCAGGCCTTGGGTTTCGTGCAAAATCTCGATGAAATGCTCGGCAAGCTGCGGGATGTCCTCGCGCCGCTCCTCCAGCCCCGGCACCCGGATCGGCACCACGTTGAGCCGGTGATACAACTCGCGCCGAAAGCGGCCCTCGGCGATATCCGCCTCCAGATCGCGGCTGGTGGAGGAAATCACCCGCAGATCGACCTTGATCTTGTCGGCCCCGCCCACGCGCGCGAATGTCTGATCCACCAGCACGCGCAAGATCTTGGATTGCGTGCCCGGCGGCAGGTCCGCCACCTCGTCGAGATACAGCACCCCGCCATTGGCCTGCTCCAAGAGGCCCGCCGTCACCCCGGTTTCCGCCGCCTCGCGGCCGAACAGCACCTCTTCCATGCGCTCGGCGGCGACGGCGGCGCAGTTGACGGTGACAAAGGGCGCCTCGGCGCGGGCCGAATTGGCGTGGATATAGCGCGCGGCCAGTTCCTTGCCCGATCCCGACGGGCCGGTCAGCATCACCCGCCCGTTCGAGCGCGTGACCTTGTCAAGCTGGCCCAGAAGCGTGCGAAACCCCGGCGAGGTGCCCAGCATCTGCGAGGGCGCGGTCTCGCGCCGCCGCAGCGCCTGGTTCTCGCGGCGAAGCCTGCTCGCCTCCATGCCGCGCCGGATCACCACCAATAGCTGGTCGATGTTGAACGGCTTTTCGATGAAGTCATAGGCGCCCTGCTTGATCGCCGCCACGGCAATCTCGATATTGCCATGACCCGAGATGATGATGACCGGGATATCGGGATGGTCGCGCTTGACCGTCTTGAGAATGTCGATGCCATCCATCTGGCTGTCCTTGAGCCAGATATCGAGGATCATAAGGCCCGGCGGCTCGGCCCGGATCGCCGCCATCGCCTCGTCGGAATTGGCAGCGATGCGCGTGCCATAGCCCTCGTCATCCAGAATATCCGAGATCACCTCGCGAATGTCGCGCTCGTCATCGACGATCAGAATATCGCTCATACCACCCTCACCTCTTCCTCACTCTGCCGCAGGGGCCTCTGTCTCAGCCGCGCCGCTCTCGCGCAACGGCAGGCGCACCACGGCGCGCGCCCCGACGGGCGCTGCTTCCGCAAACGGGTCCGCATCCTCAAGCACCAGCGTGCCGCCATGCTCCTCGATGATCTTCTTGACGATGGGCAGGCCAAGGCCGGTGCCCTTGGCGCGCGTCGTCACGTAAGGCTCGAAAAGCCGCGCGCGGTCGTCGGGCAGGCCGATGCCGTTGTCGGAAATCGCAATCACGGCGTCGCCACCCTCCACCCGGCTCTCGATGCGGATGGTGGGCACATGCCCTTGCGGCACGCCCGCCTCGTAAAGGCTCTCGATCGCCTCGCCCGCGTTCTTGATGAGATTGGTGAGCGCCTGCCCGATCATCGCCGCGTCGATCTCGGCCATCAGATCCGCCTCGCACAGGTGCAGATCGAAGCGGGTGTCGGGCTGGCCCGCCTCCTGCAACATCACCGCCTCGCGCAACACCGATGCAAGGCTCGCAACCCGCGTCTTGGGCTGCGGCATCCGCGCGAATTTCGAGAATTCATCGACGATATGGCGCAGATCATTGGTCTGGCGCACCACCACATCGGTCAATTCGCCCAGTTTTTGCGCCTCCGCCTCGGGCAATTGCCGCGAGAACTTGCGCTTGATGCGCTCGGCGCTCAGTGAAATCGGCGTCAGCGGGTTCTTGATCTCGTGCGCGATGCGGCGCGCCACGTCGCCCCAGGCGGCCATGCGCTGCGCGCTCACAAGCTCGGTCACGTCGTCAAAGGCCACCACGTAGCCCTCGCGCCGCCCGCCCTCGCCCGCACGGGTGGACATGCGCACCAGCAGGTTTTCCTGCCGCCGCCCGCGCGTCACCGCGATTTCCTCCTGCACGAAGCCGGCGGGGGCCTGCATCAGCCGCGCGAACAGCGCCGCGAATTCCGGCACCGCCACCGCCAGCGCCAGCGATTGCTGATCCTCACGCCAATCCAGAAGCCGCTCGGCGGCGCGGTTCACGAACGTCACCCGCCCCTGCGCATCGAGCCCCACCACGCCGGACGAGACCGAGCCCAGCACCGAATCAAACAACCTGCGCCGCCGCTCGATCTGGCGCGTATTGGCCAGAAGCCGGTCGCGCTGGCCCTTCAACTGCCGCGTCATCTGGTTGAAATAACGGCCCAGCTCGGCGATTTCGTCATCGTCCTCTTCCTCGCGCACCTGCGTATCCAGATCGCCCTCGCCCACGCGCTGCGCCGCGCTTGTCAGCCGCCCCACGGGCCGCGCCAGACGCTCGGCAAACCACATCCCCAGCCATACCGCCGCGAGGATGAGGATGAGCGCGAAGCCAAAATAGACCAGCCCGAACTCGAACAGCACGCGGCCCCGCTCGCTCTCGCGCCGCTTGTAGAACGTCGCGGTTTCCTGCGTGTCGTCGAGAAGGTTGAGAATATCGCCATCCACCCTGCGACTGACATAAAGCAGCCGGTCGACAAAGGCATCGAGTGGGATCAGCGCGCGAAACTCGTCATTGTCCCAGTCGCGGATCACCAATTCGCCCGCCTCGCGCGCGGCGGCGATCTCGGCCTCGGACGGGCGCTCGAAATCGAAGAGGTAAGAGCGCTCGCCGCGGGCGCGGATCTCGCCGGTGCCGTCGATCACGAAGGCCTCCTTGAGGCCGCGCTGAATCTCGCGCTGGCCTGATGAGAGCACCTGCCGGATATCGCCGTCATCCATGTAGACCGAGGCGCGGCGCGTGCCGTCGATCACCCGCGCCAGCACGTTTGCATCGGCCAGCAGGTCGCGCCGGTGCTCTTCCTCATAGGCCTGGGCTGCGGCAACAGAGCTGTCGACCACGCGGCCCACACGCTCTGAGAACCACGCCTCCAGCCCCATGTTGATCGACAGCATCGCGAACACCGCCACCGCCACCGTGGGCAAGAGCGCCATAACCGCGAACACGCCCGTGAGCCGCAGATGCAACCGCGATCCCGCCGAGCGCGAGCGCCGCGCGGCGATCATCCGTGCCACCCGTTGCAGCACGAGGCCCGCCACGATCAGCACATAGATCATGTCCGACAGCAGCACGAGCCGAAGCGCGCCCGACCCGGCCCCCCGGTCAAGCGGCCCCATCACCATGAAGGTGAGCACCGCCAGCGCCGGGCCAGTCAGCACAAGGCCGAAGGCACCCCAATTGCGCAACTGTCGGACACGACCGGGCCGAAGCCAGCCGCGCCGACCTGCACGCAATGCGCGTGTCACCTCGGCCACGCAAATCCCCCATCATTCGGTGGGCGCAACCGGATAAACCACAGTATCTTGGGGCCAGCGCCGGATATGCGCCCTGATTGTCACAGGTCTGTTGCCTGTTTACATCAATTTGCGACGACGAGTCACGCGAATATCCAGATCGGTGATCTTCTTGCGCAGCGTATTGCGGTTGATCCCCAGCAGCTCGGCACAGCGAATCTGGTTGCCGCCCGTCGCCTCCAGCGCGATCTCGATCAGCGGGGCCTCGATCTCGCGCAGGATGCGGGCGTGCAGGCCCGGCGGCGGCAGATCGGTGCCGTGCAGGTCGAAATACCGCCGCAAATGCGCGGCCACGGCACCGGTGAGCGTCTCCTTGCGGCCAGGCTGCATCACCGGCTCGGCGCGCGGCTGGGTGCCGATGATGGCAGCGATCTCGGCGCGGGCTACCTCCTCGCCCTGCGCGGTCAGCGCGATCCGGCGCACTGCGTTTTCAAGCTGGCGCACGTTGCCGGGCCAGCCATAGGCGCGCATCATCTCCAGCGCATCGGCGGAAAAATGCCGCTCGGGCGCGCCGGGGCGCGGGTCATGGCCCAGGAAATGCTCGGCCAGAAGGCCGATATCCTCGATCCGCTCGCGCAGGGGCGGCACCTCGATCACCACCCCGCTCAGCCGGTAATAGAGATCCTCGCGCAGCCGCCCCTCGTCGAGCGCGGCTGCGGGCGGCACCCGGCTTATTGCCATGAAGCGCGGCGCGTGCGCGCCCGGTGCCTCCATCATCCGCACCACGCGGCCCTGTATCTCGGGCGGCAGGTCACTCACCTCGTCGAGCACCAGCGTGCCGCCACGCACCCGCGCCATGACCTGCGCCGGACCGTCCAGATCATGCAGATCCGCCGCCGTCACGGTAACAAAAGGCAGGCTGCGCCGGTCGGAATAGTCATGGATCGCACGCGCCACCAGCGTCTTGCCTGTGCCCGACTCGCCGCAGATCATCACCGGCAGATCGGCATGCATGACCTGCGCCACCACCTTGTAGAGCCGCTGCATCGCGGCGCTGCGCCCGATCAGCGGCAAGTCCTCGGGCCGCTCATCCGGCGCGGCCCGCGCCACGCCCTGCTCGCGCGACGCCAGCGCGCGCGCCGTGCGCTTCATCAGGTCGGGCAGATCGAACGGCTTGGGCAGGTAATCGAAGGCCTCGGCCTCGGCAGCCTTGATCGCGGTCATGATGGTGTTTTGCGCCGAGATCACGATCACCGGCAGGCCGGGCCGGTCCTGCGCGATCTTGGGCAGCATTTCCAGCCCGTTGCCATCGGGCATCACCACATCCGAAATCACCACGTCGCCGCGCCCCTCGGCCACCCAGCGCATCAGCGTGGTCAGGCTCGACGTGGCATGAACCCGGCACCCCGCCCGAGTCAGTGCCTGCGTCAGAACCGTGCGGATCGTGCGGTCGTCATCGGCGACCAGAACCGTGCCATCCATACCTTAGCCCTCCCTCTCCGGCGCATCCGCGCGTTGCAGCGAAATGCGAAACACCGTGCGCCCCGGCACCGAGTCGACCGAGATCCAGCCGCCATGCTCCGAGATGATCTTGGCCGCCAGCGCCAGCCCCAGCCCGGTGCCGTTCTCGCGCCCCGACACGAAGGGCTCGAACACCTCTTCGGCGATGTCGGGCGGCAGGCCGGGGCCGTCGTCGATGATCTCGACCTGCAAGGGCAGCGCCAGCCCCGCCCCGTCACCCTGCCGCACCCGCAGCGCGCCGTCGTAATAGGTATGGAGCCGGATCGTGCCACGCCCCCCCGGCGCGGCCTCGGCGGCGTTCTTGAGAAGGTTGAGCACCACCTGCAAAAGCTGATCCCCGTCGCCAAGCGCGGGCGGCAGCGAGGGGTCGTAATCCTCGACAAAATTCATGCCGGCGGCGAACCCCACCTGCCCCGAGCGCCGCGCCCGGTCGAGCACATCGTGCAGGTTCACCCGCCGCAGCACCGGGCGGATGACGTTGCCGAACTGCTCGACCCGGTCCAGAAGTCCGACGATGCGGCGGCTCTCGCCGACGATGAGATCGGTCAGCTCGCGATCCTCGGCGCTGGCGTTCATCGACAAAAGCTGCGCCGCCCCGGTGATCCCCGCCAGCGGGTTCTTGATCTCGTGGGCCAGCATCTCGGCCATGCCGATGGCCGAGCGCGCGGCGGCCTTGACGCCGCTTTTCTGCGCCATGCGCCCGGCCAGTTCGCGCGGGGACAAGAGCACGAGCATCTGCCCCGGTGCCCCCATGAGCGGGGCCACCTGAAGATTGCACAGCACCGGCGCGCGCGCCCCGGTGCCGATATCGACATCGTTGACGAACAAGGGCGCGCCGCTGTCGCGGGCGCGCGCAAACGCCTCTTCCAGCGGCGCATCGACGGCCAGCCGGTCCCAGAGCGGCTCGCCCGCCACCGCGCGCTGCGACACCAGCAGGAACCCCTCCGCCGCCGGGTTGATTCGCACGATCCGGTCATCCGCATCGACCACCAGCGCCGGGATCGGCAGCGAGGCCCAAAGTGGCTCTTCCTCGCTCATGCCGCGCACCGCAGCCCGACCGCCTCGGGCAGAAGCCGCACCACCTGCCCCGCTGCGGCAGTCAGCACGGCGCGGCGCAGATGCGGCGGCGTGCCCGCGTGATCCATATACCAGCCCAGATGCTTGCGCGCGACACGCCCGCCAAGCTCCGCCCCGTAAAAGCCCAGCATCGCCTCGTAATGCCCGGCCACCATCTCGGCCAGCGCCGCGCCGCGCGGCACCACGGGCGCAGGCGTGCCGTAAAGCGCGGCCGCCACCTGCGCCAATATCCAGGGGCGGCCCCGCGCACCGCGTCCGATCATCACGCCCGCCGCCCGCGCGCCCGCCCGCGCCCGGAGTGCCGACTCTGCATCGACAATATCGCCGTTGGCGATGACCGGGAGGTTAACGGCTTGGGAAATTTCCGCGATCGCCGCCCAATCCGCACGGCCCTCGTAGAACTGGCACCGCGTGCGCCCGTGCACCGTGATCATCGCCACGCCCCCGCCCTCGGCGCGCCGCGCGATCTGTGCCGCGTTGAGGCTGGCATGATCCCAGCCCAGCCGCATCTTGAGCGTCACCGGCACATCGACCGCCCCCGCCACCGCCTCGATCAGCCGCAGCGCGTGGTCGGGGTCGCGCATCAGCGCCGAGCCAGAGGCCCCCGCGCCGCGCGCGCGCGTCACCTTCTTCGCCGGGCAGCCCATGTTGATGTCGATGATGCCCGCACCCTCGCCCGCCAGCATCCGCGCCACCTCGGCCATCGGCCCCGCCTCGCAGCCCGCGATCTGCACCGCAGCATTGGCCGCGCCAAGGCCCAGCTCCGCCTTTTCTCGCACGCCGGGCCGCGCGCTCAGCATCTCGCGGCTGGCGATCATCTCGCTCACCACCAGCCCTGCGCCGAACCCGCTCACGAGGGTGCGAAACGGCAGGTCGGTGATTCCGGCCATCGGGGCCAGCAGCACCGGCGGCGCGATGGGTCTGTCGGCGAGTGAGAACATCCTTGCCCAATCCTTGTGCAACGCCTTTCTTCTAGCCCCTCACCCCGGCGCGCACAACGCAACAAGGGCCAATTCTGCCCTCGGACCGATGCAATTGCCTAATATATGGGCACATATCCCGGCATTGCGCTTACCCGCGCCGCGCCGTAATCAGGGGGCATGACAGTTGCCGCCCTCATCGTCGCCGCAGGCCGGGGCACTCGCGCGGGCGGGGCGTTGCCCAAGCAATGGCAGCCCCTCGCGGGCAGCCGCGTGATCGACTGGACATTGGCCGCGCTCGCGCCCTTTGTCACACGCAGCGTGCTCGTACTGCACCCCGATGACATGGACCGCGCGCCCGAGGGCGTCGAGGTGACGGCGGGCGGGGCCACTCGGGCGGCCTCGGTGCGCGCGGGGCTGGAGCATCTCGCGCGGCACGGCACGCCGCCGCGCCGCGTCCTCATCCACGACGCCGCCCGCGCCACGCTGCCCGCTGCCGTTGTGCAGGGCGTGCTCGATGCCTTGCGCGCCGGTGCCGCCGCTGCCGCCCCCGCGCTGCCCGTGACCGATGCGCTCTGGACAGGGGGTGATGCCCGCGTCACCGGCACGCAGGACCGCGACGGCCTCTTTGCCGCGCAAACCCCGCAAGGCTTTGATTTTGCGTCTATCCTCGCCGCGCATCGCGCGCATCAGGGCGATGCGCCCGACGATGTCGCCATCGCCCGCGCCGCCGGTCTGCCGGTCACGATCACGCAAGGCGACGCCGACAATCTCAAGATCACCCATCCCGGCGATATCGACCGGGCCAGCCGCATCATTGGAGGGCAGATGGATATTCGCACCGGCACCGGCTTTGACGTGCACCGGTTTGGGCCGGGCGATCATTGCATGCTTTGCGGCGTGGCCGTGCCGCATGAACGCGGGCTTCAGGGCCATTCGGATGCCGATGTTGGCCTCCACGCGCTGGCCGATGCCATTTATGGCGCTTTGGCCGAAGGCGATATCGGGCGGCATTTTCCGCCCTCTGATCCGCAATGGAAAGGCGCCGAGAGCCATATCTTCCTGCGTCACGCGGTCGGGCTTGCCAGCGGAAAAGGGTTTCAGATCAGCAATATGGACATCACTCTTATCTGCGAGCACCCCAAGATCGGCCCCCATGCCGAGGCCATGCGCGCGGCGCTCGCGGCCATCACCGGCGTCGCGCTGGAACGCGTCTCGGTCAAGGCCACAACGACCGAGCGCCTCGGCTTTACCGGTCGGGCCGAGGGCATCGCCGCGCAAACCGTGGTCACATTGGTGAAGACATGCGTATAACCCATTTGATTACAACGTTTTTCTATGTTGGCCACATCCGCCCCGCACCCGGAACATGGGGCTCACTTGCCGCGTTTCCTGCCGCCTGGGCGCTCCATACGCTTGGCGGACCGGTCCTGCTGGCGCTAGGCGTGGTCGTAGGCTTTACTTTAGGATGGCTGGCCACGCATCTGGAAACAAAGGGAAAAGACAATCACGACCCCTCCGAGATCGTGATCGACGAGGTCGCGGGGCAATGGATGGCCTTCCTGCCGGTTTCCATCGGCGCAGCGCATGTGGGGGCCGCGCTCACCGCGCTCTGGCCGGGCTGGATCGTGGCCTTCTTGGCGTTCCGCCTGTTCGACATCTGGAAACCGGGGCCGATCGGCTGGGCCGACCGGCGCAATGACGCGCTTGGCGTGATGCTCGACGACATCCTCGCCGGGATCGCGGCGGCGCTCTGCGTGATGCTCGGCGCATGGCTGGCACATGGGGCTTTCGCATGAGCATTGCCGCGCAAATCCTTGATCTTGCTAAAGAACGTGAGGTCATGATCGCCACCGCCGAGAGCTGCACCGGCGGCATGGTGGCGGTGGCGCTCACCGATGTGGCGGGCTCTTCGGCGGTGGTGGATCGCGGTTTTGTCACCTATTCCAACGCCGCCAAGTTGGAAATGCTCGGCGTCGCCCCCGCCACGCTCGCCGCCCACGGCGCGGTGTCCGAAGAGGTCGCGCGCGAGATGGCCGAGGGCGCGCTGGCCCATAGCGCGGCGCAGCTTGCGGTGTCGATCACCGGCATCGCCGGGCCGGGCGGGTCAGAGCACAAACCCGAGGGCCGGGTGTGTTTCGGCCTTGCGATGACGGGCCACCCGACGCAGACCGAGACCCGCGATTTCGGCGCGCAAGGCCGCGCCGAGGTGCGCCGCCTGACCCGCGACCACGCGCTGACGCTGCTGCACGACGCGCTTAGGCGCGCTCAGCCGTAAAGCGCCTGCGCGCGGGTCTCGAATGCGCGCACCACGCGGCGCATGGCCTCGAGGAAAAATATCTCTGCCGCCGATTGCAACAGCCTGTTTCGAAGCGCGAAATCCACGTCAAAGGCCACTTCGCAGCCGCCCTCCACATCCCGGAACGCCCAGTTGGAGCGCATATGATGGAACGGCCCGTCCAGATATTCCGTCTCGATCCGCAGCGCCTCGGGCCAGAGCACCACGCGGCTGCCGAATCGCTCGCGGAACACCTTGAAGCTGATCACAAGATCTGCCTCCATCACCTCGGCACCATCCTCGCGCGGGGTCACGCTGCGCACCCGCGCCGCCGCCGTCCAGGGCAGGAATTCGGGATAGCGCGCCACATCGGCCACCAGCGCATACATCTGCGCCGCCGTGTAGGGCAGCACCCGCGTCTCGGAATGTGATGGCATGGTGCCCCCGGTTTTCTGCGTGACAGTGGCGCGGTTTGTCCTAGACTGGCGGCGAAAATTCAAGGGGAAGACATGCCGCAGCGCGCCTATGTGATCGACAAGCTCATCTCGGCCAAGAGCATCGCCGCCCGCATCGAGGCGCTCTCGCACGAGATCGAGGCGGAATTCGCGGGCACCGAAAAGCTCATCGTTGTGGGGCTGTTGCGCGGCTCGTTCATCTTCATCGCCGATCTGGTGCGCGAGTTGGATTTGCCGGTGGAGGTCGATTTCGTCGAGACATCGTCTTATGGCAATGCGATGAAATCGAGCCGCGAGGTGCGTATTCTCAAGGACTTGCGCGGCGAAATTGAAGGGCGTGACGTGCTCGTGGTCGAGGATATCGTTGATACCGGCCACACGCTTGCCCATGTCCTGCACCTGCTGGCAAGCCGCCGCCCCGCGCGCCTGCGGACCATCGCGCTGCTGGACAAGCCGTCGCGCCGCGAGGTCGATATCCGCGCCGACTGGACCGGCTTCGAGATCCCCGATGAATTCGTGGTGGGCTATGGCATCGACTACGCGCAGCGCAACCGCAATCTGCCCTATATCGGCACGGTGCGGTTCACCGGGGCATGAACATCACCTGGCTGTTGCGCATGGCGCGCTGGGCGCGCCGCCCGCCGGGGCCGCGCACGGTGCGGCTGTGGCTCATCGTGATTGGCCTCGGGCTGGCCATTGCCGGGATCGAGCTGTTTTTCGGCTGGCCCGAGGCGCTGACGCTGGAGCCGCGCCGCTCGATCCTGCGGCCCTGAACCTTCCGGCCAATAACGGGCCAATTCCGCCTGTCACCCCGAATTGTTTCAAAATTGAGAACAATTGCACCTGTTGCTCACGCGCCGCTCTCTGCGGATTGATGGCCGCGTGACCGCATTAACGCTTTGTCACCGGCGCAATCGGCGTAAAATTGCTTATATTGAAGATATGATTTTCTTGGGGGGAACGATGTCCGCGCAGATCACATCCTTATGGCACCTAACATGCGCGCTGTTTCAGCGGCTTGCCGCCACGCTTATCGTCCTGACCGCGCTGGGCCTTCTGGCCGCCACCGGGGCCGCCGCTTTCGGTGCCTTGCCCTGGCTCGAATTCGAGGCCGCGTTCGGCGGCACCACCTACGCCAATGCAGGCCAGATCGCGCAGATCGGCCTCACGGTGCTGGCGGTCATGCTGTGCTTCTACCTGCCTGCCAACGGGCGGATCATGGCGCTCGAAACCTCGCATCGCCGCTTCGGCATCGGGATGCACGACATCGCGCGCGCCTATCACGCCGCGCACACCGCCGACCGCGAGGGCGTATTTCGCCTCTCGTCGGAATTCGACGCGGTGCGCGAGCGGCTGGCATACCTGCGCGAGCATCCCGATCTTGGCGGGCTGGAGCCGGACCTGCTCGAAGTGGCGGCGCAGATGTCGCATATCAGCCAAGAACTGGCCGATATCTATTCCGAGGACAAGGTGGCCCGCGCCCGTGCCTTTCTGCGCCAGCGGCAGGAAGAGGTGGCCGCCTTCAACGACCGGATTGAGCGCGCCAAGGCGATCAGCCAGGAATTGCGCCACTGGGCGCATGAGGTCGAGCTTGAGGAAAGCGTGGCCGCCAGCCAGCTTTCGCGCCTGCGCGAGGATATCCGCACCGCCCTGCCCGAGCTTGGCATCGAGGATATCCTGCGCGCGGATGGCACCGAGAACGGCACCGTGATCGACATCCCCCGCAAGGCCGCCGAATAGACGCGCCGCAGATCGCGTTTGACGCAGCGCGCGCGCTGGGGCATGTGAGCGGGCATGGCCAAAGCGTCTGCCACCTTCACCTGCACCGCCTGTGGTGCTGCGCATTCCCGATGGTCGGGGCGGTGCGACGCGTGCAACGCGTGGAACACGATCCAGGAGGAGGCCCCGCTCTCCTCCGGGCCGCGCGGCCAGAGCCTTGGTGCCGCGCGCGGCGCGGCGCTTACGATCACCGATCTCTCCACCGAGGAGCCGCCACCGCCGCGCACCCGCTCGGGGCTCGATGAGCTTGACCGCGTGCTGGGCGGCGGGCTTGTGCCATCGAGCGCGGTGCTGGTGGGCGGCGATCCGGGCATCGGCAAATCCACGCTGCTGTTGCAGGCCGCCGCGCGCTTTGCGGGGGCGGGGCTATCGACGCTCTATATCTCGGGCGAAGAGGCCAACGCGCAGGTGCGGATGCGCGCGCAGCGGCTGGGGCTGGAAAATGCCCCCGTGCGCCTTGCCGCCGCCACCAGCCTGCGCGACATCCTCACCACGCTCGACGCCGAGCGCCCTGACCTGGTGATCATCGATTCGATCCAGACGATGTGGTCCGACAGCATCGATTCGGCACCGGGCAGCGTGTCCCAGGTCCGCGCCGCCGCGCATGAGCTGACCAGTTTTGCCAAGCGGCGCGGCGCGAGCGTCATCCTCGTGGGCCATGTCACCAAGGACGGCCAGATCGCGGGGCCGCGCGTGGTCGAGCACATGGTGGATTGCGTGCTCTATTTCGAGGGCGAGCGCGGGCATCAGTTCCGCATCCTGCGCTCGGTCAAGAACCGTTTTGGCCCCGCCGACGAGATCGGCGTGTTCGAGATGACCGGCAGCGGTCTGGCCGAGGTCGCCAACCCCTCGGCCCTGTTTCTCGCGGGGCGCGGCGCGCCCGCCCCCGGATCGGTGGTGTTTGCCGGCATCGAGGGCACGCGGCCGGTTCTGGTGGAGGTGCAGGCGCTGGTCGCACCCACGCCCCACGCCCAGCCCCGCCGCGCGGTGGTGGGATGGGATGGCGCGCGGCTTGCCATGATCCTCGCCGTGCTCGAGGCGCGCTGCGGCATCCCGTTCGCCGGGCTCGATGTCTATCTCAACGTGGCGGGCGGCCTGCGCATCACCGAGCCTGCCGCCGATCTCGCCGTCGCCGCCGCGCTGCTCAGTGCGCGCGAGGACGCCCCGATTCCAGCGGAAACGGTGATTTTCGGGGAAATCAGCCTGTCGGGCGCGCTGCGCCCCGTGGGTCAGACCGAAAACAGGTTGAAAGAAGCGCAAAAACTTGGTTTCACATCGGCAATCGTTCCGTCGGGCGGCAAACCCGGTGGCAAAAGCGGCCTCAGCCTGACCCGCATGGGCGATCTGACCGCGTTCGTGGGCGAGGTTTTCGGCGCCGGATAGGCGCGCGGCAGGGACAGGACGAGGTATGGACGGGTTTACCATCATCGACGGCGTCGTGGCGCTTTTCATCGTGGTCTCGGCGCTTCTGGCCTATTCGCGCGGCTTCGTGCGCGAGGCGCTGGCCATCGCGGGCTGGGCCGTGGCGGGGGTGGTGGCCTTTGTCTTTGCCCCGCAGGTGGAACCGCTGGTCAAGGAAGTGCCGGTGGTGGGCGAATTCATCGCCGACAGTTGCGAATTGTCGATGATCGGGGCCTTCGCGGCGGTGTTCGCGGTGGCGCTCATCTTGGCCTCGCTCATCACGCCGCTGTTTGCCTCGCTGGTGCAGCGCTCGGCGCTCGGAGGGCTCGATCAGGGGATGGGCTTTCTCTTTGGCGTGGCGCGCGGGGTGTTGCTCGTCGCGATCGCCTATTTCGTCTATGATACGGTGATGTCGGCGCAATCCATCGCCATGATCGACGATAGCCGCTCGGCGCGCATCTTCTCGCAACTCACCGATGCGGTGGCCTCGCAAGAGCCGGAACAGGCGCTGGGATGGATCACCGCGCAATACGAGCAGCTTGTCGGCAAGTGCGACGCGGCCTGAGTCGCTGTGCGCGTGTCGGGAGGTGGGGCGGTGCCCGAGGGGGTAAGTCAGGCGTGATCAAGTGTCATGTCAGTTATTGGCTTCAATAAACGAGCCGCGCGGGGACGAAGCCTTGAACGCCCGCCCCCTGCCCCGCACCGCACACATGCGCATCAGCCATGCCCCCGTGACCGACGGATGACCTAACGTCACCCACGCGCCGCAAGGCCGCTCCATTCGTGATAGTTTCGTGACACTGGCCCGCCAAGCGCGTAAGAGGGGGCCAAGCGACATCAACGGATTCGGAGCCTGCCCTTGTCCCTGTCCGGCATCATGCCCCCCGCCCACCCGTTCGACGACGACAAGCTGCGCGAGGAATGCGGCATATTCGGCGTCATCGGCCTCTCGGACGCCGCCAATTTCGTGGCCCTCGGGCTTCACGCGCTGCAACATCGCGGCCAGGAGGCCGGCGGCATCGTCAGCCACGACCCCGAGATCGGCTTCAACTCGGCGCGCCGATTCGGCTATGTGCGCGACAATTTCACCCGCCAGAGCCTCATGGAAACGCTGCCCGGCCCGCTTTCCATCGGCCATGTCCGCTATTCCACCTCCGGCGCCAAGGGCCCGACGCAGATCCGCGACGTGCAGCCCTTCTTTGGCGAGTTCTCGATGGGCGGGGCGGCGATTGCCCATAACGGCAACATCACCAATGCCGACGCGCTGCGCCGCGAATTGATCGAGCGCGGCTCGATCTTTCAGAGCGGCTCGGACAGCGAATGCATCATCCACCTGATGGCGCGCTCGCTGCAACGCAACATCGTTGAGCGGATGGAGGATGCGCTGCGCCGGGTCGAGGGGGCGTTTTCCGTGGTCGCGATGACGCGCTCCAAGCTCATCGGCGTGCGCGATCCGCTGGGCGTGCGCCCGCTGGTGCTGGGGCAGTTGGGCGAGGGCTGGGTGCTGTCATCGGAAAGCTGCGCGCTCGACATCATCGGCGCGCGCCTCGTGCGCGAGATCGCCCCCGGCGAGATGGTGGTGATCTCCGCGAAGGGCGGCGTCGAGAGCCATTTCCCCTTCCGCCGCCGCAAATCGCGCTTTTGCATCTTCGAGCATGTCTATTTCTCGCGCCCCGATTCGCTCATCGGCGGGCGGTCGGTCTACGAGACCCGCCACCAGATCGGGGTGGAGCTTGCCCGCGAAGCCCCGGTGGAGGCCGATCTGGTCTGCCCGGTGCCCGATAGCGGCACGCCTGCGGCGATCGGCTTCAGCCACGAATCGGGGATTCCCTTCGCGATGGGGATCGTGCGAAATCAATACATGGGCCGCACCTTCATCGAGCCGACCGAGCAGATCCGCAACATGGGCGTGCGGCTCAAGCTCAACGTCAACCGCGCGCTCATTGAGGGCAAGCGGGTGATCCTGGTGGATGACAGCGTGGTGCGCGGCACCACCTCGCGCAAGATCAAGGAAATGATCCTCGATGCCGGTGCGGCGGAGGTGCATTTCCGCATTGCCTCGCCGCCCACGGCCTGGCCCTGCTTTTACGGGGTGGATACGCCGCAGCGCGAGAAACTGCTCGCCGCCACCATGTCCGAGGAGGAGATGCGCGAGCATCTCGCCGTTGACAGCATCCGCTTCATCTCGCTCGACGGGCTTTACCGCGCGGTCGGCGAGGCGGGCGGGCGCGACAAGGCCAGCCCGCAATATTGCGATGCCTGCTTTTCGGGCGACTACCCCGTCGCCCCCTCGGACCAGATCGAAAAGGGCTTCGCGCTGAAGGCCGCAGAATAGGCAAGGCCGGTCTGCCATCGGCAAGCTTCCGCCGCAGCGCAGAATATCCGCTTTATCCCGCCGTGCTGCGGGCATAGTGGCCGTGGTCCGGGCAACACTTACGGGACCACCATGACAGACCAGACCGAAACCCCCGCCGCCACCCTCGCGGCGGCGACTCAGCAAGGCGCGCTGCCCGCCGGGCGGCTCAGCCTTCTGGGCACGCTCCACGGCCCGCAAAGCGCCCGCGCGCTGATGCGCGATGGCGGGCGGGTGGCCAGCGTCACCACCGGCGACCGCATCGACGGGGCCACCGTGGCCGCCATCGGCGAGGGCGTCGTGATCCTTGCCCGCAACGGGCGGGCAGAACGTCTTGCCCTGCCCGGCACATGACCCGCGCGCAAGGGATGACCACATGAAAAGGCCGCCCCCGATAACCGGGGGCGGCCAGATCCGTTCTCGGGGGGGTGCGGCGCGCCTCAGCTGCGCGCGCGCAGCGCCGTCCAGCCGCCCCAGACCACCATCGCCGCGATGACGGCCTTGACCGCATCACCCAGCAGGAACGGGGCCATCCAGTAGGCCCAGAGATCGGGTGCGCTCTTGCCCAGGGCCAGCGCGGGCCAGGCGAGGCCGGGAATGTAGATGAACGCCGAGAGCAGAACGCCCACCAGCGCCGTCGAGAGCACCCCGCGCGCCAGACCACGCTCCACCGCGAGACCGGCAAGCCAGGCCATGCCGACAAAGCCGTAAAGGAAACCGGCGGTCGGCCCGACCAGCGCGGCACCGTTCATGCCGCCCGCGAAAACCGGCAGCCCCATCGCGCCTTCGGCCAGATAGGCCAGCAGCGTCACCGCGCCGAGGCGCGACCCAAAGGTGAGGCCCACGATCAGGATCGCCAGCGTCGAGAGCGTCATCGGCACCGGGAAGAACGGCACGGCGACCTGTGCGGCCAGCGCGATGAAAAGCGATCCGCCAAGGACCAACCCTGCCTTGCGCGTCAGGGTGTCGTGGCCATGCAAGGCCTGTGTCAGTGTTTGTGCGCGCATTCCGCGTCCTCCTTTTCCCGTATCCACCTGACTTTTTCGCCGCAGCGCGTCAAAAGTCAAGCGATTGTCCTTGATCCGGTGACGAAGGGGTGGGATTTGGGCGCAATGACCGATCCGCACACATCCCCCCTCGCCCTTGTGACCGGGGCCTCGCGCGGCCTTGGCGCCGCGTTGGCCGAGGCGCTGGCCCCGACGCATCATATCGTTGCCGTGGCGCGCACCACCGGCGCGCTCGAAGAGCTCGACGATCGAATTCGCGCCGTGGGCGGGCAGGCCACGCTCGCACCGATGGACATCACCAAGCCCGACGCGATGGCTCAGCTTTGCCGCTCGATCCATGATCGCTGGGGGCGGCTGGCGCTCTGGGTGCACACGGCGGTGCACGCGGCCCCGCTAAGCCCCGCCGATCACGTCGATACCCGCGATTTGGAGCGTTCCATCGCCACCAATGTCGCCGCCACCGGCACGCTGATTGCCTATGTCGCGCCGCTTCTGGGCCGCGACGGGCAGGCGGTGTTTTTCGACGATTCGCGCGCAGGCGGGAAATTCTTTGCCGCCTACGGGGCCACCAAGGCGGCGCAGATCGCGCTCGCCCGAAGCTGGCAGCTTGAGGCCGCGCGGATCGGCCCGCGCGTCCATATCCTCGCGCCTGCGCCGATGGCCACCGCCACCCGCGCGCGGTTCTTTCCCGGCGAGGATCGCGCCGCGCTTGCCCATCCCCGCGACGAGGCGGCCCGGCTTCTGGCGCAACTCGCCTGACGGGCGGGGGGTGCGGTCGCGCGCGCTCTACCCCGTCGCCATCACGCGGGTCTGCCCCTCACGCGGGAAGGGCACCAACCGCCCGGCGTCTTCGTCCCAGAGCTTGAGGGTAAAGCTGCGCAGCGCCTCGGGCCAGTGGATCGGCGCGTGGCTTTGCAAGTGTTCAGGCAAATCCTTCTGGCAGCGGCGCAGGTTATAGGACGGGATCGCGGGGTTGTAGTGATGCAGGTCGTGATAGGCAATATTGCCGGTGCCCAGATCCCACCACCAGCCCAGATCGAGCGAGCTTGACCCCACCAGCGTGGCGCGGCGGAAATCGAGATCGGGCTTGCGGTCCCAATATGTCTCCTCGAAATTGTGCTGGAGATAGACGAGGAACACGCCGATCATGCCCCCCAGGATCGAGGCGGCAAACCACGTGGCCAGCCCGGCCATGCCCAGCCCGGCCCATATCGCCACGAGCAGCCCCGCGACCATCAGGTTATGCACGATGACCCCGCGCGCGCCGACATCGCGGGTGTTGCGCGGCCAGCGATAGGCGATGAAATAGGTCAGAAACGCCCCCAGCGGCAGCATCAGCGCCGGGTTGCGGTAAAGCCGGTAGCGAAGCCGCGCCCACCACCCCGCCTGCTGCCATTCGCGCAGGGTCATGGTATGAATCTCGGTGGTCTCGCGGTGATCGAGATTGCCGAGATAGGCGTGGTGCATGTTGTGATTGTGCTGCATCACCCGGTAGGGCGTGAACGAGAACACCGAGAGCAGATAGCCCGCGAGGTCATTGGCCCGCCGCGTGGCAAAGAGCGAATGATGCCCGCAATCGTGCTGAAGCACGTAAAGCCGCACCGAGGCGAAGGCGAGCATCACCACCGCCGCAACGGCGGCAATCCACATCCCCGCCGTCACCGCCCAGGCCCCGGCCACCAGCGCGGCCCCGTAAACGGCAAGTGTGGTGCCCAGCGACAGCGCGCCGCGCGCGTCGCTCTTGGCGGTGTAGGGTTTGAGAAAGGCGCGCATCTCTGCGGTCTGGTCGGTCGCGATCACTTTGCCCTCCTTTTGCTGTCACGATACCGGGTCTGCCTGCCGCGCGAAATTGACGTTCGCGTGACGGGCGGTCACGCCGCCTCGGCAGCCACCCCCCGGATGCGCGCGATCATCGCGCGCAGCCCGTTGGAGCGCTGCGCCGACAGATGCGCATCGAGCCCAAGCCGCGCCAGTTCGGCCTGCGCATCGACGCGCACAACCTCCGAGACCGGCAGATCGTTGTAGAGCGCGCGCAGCACCGCGATCAGGCCGCGCACGATCATCGCGTCGCTGTCGCCGTCAAAGCGAAAGTGCCCGCCCGCGATCTGCGGATGCAGCCAGACCTGGCTGGCGCAGCCATCAACCTTGGTGGCGGGCACCTTGAGCGCCGCGTCAAGCGCGTCCATCCGCCGCCCGTAATCAATGACATAGCGATAGCGGTCTTCCCAATCCTCCAGGAAATCGAAATCGCCCACGATCTCTTCGAATGCCTCGGTTGCCATGCGTGTCTCCCGGTCTGCCTTTCAGAGGTAGGCGCGCGCGCCCCCGAGGTCCAGCCCCCGCTTGCACCTTTTCAAGCGGGGTGCGGTAGGATAGACATGACCCGATTGCGATGAGAGGTTTGGGCATGAAACGGCGGGTGTTCCTTGGATTAGCGGCGGCGGGGGCGCTGGCGGGCTGCGGCGGTTTCCGCGAGTCGCGCGCCAATCCGCGCAACTGGTTCGGGCGGAGCCGCGCGCGCAGCCGCAAGCCGGAGGCTGCCCAAGAGCCCGTCAACCCGCTCATCCCCAAGAAAGAAGAGACCGGCCTGTTCGACCGGATGCGCGAGGAAAAGCCCTATGAGGGCACATTCGTGGCCGAGGTGACCGATCTGGAAATCGAGCGCGCCAGTGGCGGGGCGATCATCCGGGTGCGCGGCCGCGCCACGCAGCAAGAGATTTACGATGTGCGCCTCGTGCCCGACGACCCCGATGGCGAGCCAATTGGCGGCGTGCTCGGCTATCAACTCCGGGCCGTGCATCCGGTTGACGCGCCGAACCGGCCGCGCGAGGTTCTGGCGGCCGTATTCGTATCCGACAAAACCCTTGAAAATGTGCGCGAAATTCGCGTGCGGGGCGCGCAGAACGAGCATGTGAGCCGCCGCTGAGCGACCTGCCGGACCGGACCTCGCAGGCTTGGTCGGTTGATGATCCGGCGGGTAGGCACGCCTACCGTCTGTCGATATGCCGGGCGCGGCATCGCATGGCGCTTGTTCGGAACCTGACACAAGGTGCCTGATGCTGCACGGGGAACGCTCAACGCCTGTTGCTGTCGTTGGGGGCTTATCCCCCGCGCGGAACAAGGCGCGCCTTGGCGCGCCGCCGCGCGAGCGCCCGTCCGCCCCCTCGGGCGGGCGCTTTTGCAACGTGGCATCCCGCACAATCGTTCAAGTATTCTGCGCCATAAAGCGCATTCCACAACCGTTTCAGCGCCCACCCGGCGGTCGGGCGCTCACGCGGCTCATCGCATCATATCGAACGTCCATTTTCAGGCCATCCACGACGCCTGCCGCCGCGCATCCCGCAGCATGGCAGGCCGGATCGTCATTGGGCAATATCTGTCAGGCGCCGAACACCAGGGCCTTTCTGCGCCCCGCACGGCTTTGCGCTGGACACCTGAACCGAACGGTTTATCCTCTCCCTCAGCCACCGCGCAGAAGGAGTCCGCCGCCATGCACCTCACCGTCAACGGGGCCGATCATGCCCTCGACGATATTGAGCCCGAGATGCCGCTTTTGTGGGCCTTGCGCGATGTGCTGGGCATCACCGGCCCGAAATACGGCTGCGGCATCGCGCAATGCGGGGCCTGCACGGTGCATATCGACGGCGAGGCGGTGCGCGCGTGCCAGGTGGCGGTGGGCGATGTCTGGGGCGCGGTGACCACCATCGAGGGCCTCGGCACGCCCGAGCCCCCCCACCCGGTGCAGGCGGCGTGGATCGCCGAGCAGGTGGCGCAATGCGGCTATTGCCAGTCGGGTCAGATCATGCAGGCCGCCAGCCTTCTGTCGCAGGTGCCAGACCCGAGCGATGCCGAGATCGACGACGCCATGTCGGGCAACCTGTGCCGCTGCGGCACCTATCCGCGCATCCGCGCGGCGGTGCGCGCGGCGGCAAATGCGATGAAAGGGGCCTGAGATGGGACGTGTTAAAACCATCGCCCGGCGCGGTTTTCTCATCGGGTCGGTCGCCATCGCGGGCGGCGTGGCCTTTGGCACCTGGCGCTACCGCACCCCCTATGCCAACCCGCTCTTGCGCGACCTGCCCGAGGGCGCAGTTGCGCTCACGCCTTACGTGCGCATCACCGGGGATGCGATCACCCTCATCACCCCGCGCGCCGATGTCGGCCAAGGGGCGGTGTCGGTGCAGGCGATGCTCATCGCTGAAGAGCTTGACGTGGAGCTTGACCAGATCGAGACCGAGTTCGGCCCCCCCGACCGCGCCTATTACAACCGCGCGCTGTCCTCGGAGGCGGTGCCGTTCCGCGCCACCAACGATGGCTGGCTGGCCGAGGCCGCGCGCGGCGTGATGGACGCGCCGATGAAGTTTCTCGGGATGCAGATCACCGGCGGCTCGACCACGGTGCCCGATGGCTACACCCGGCTGCGCCACGCGGGCGCGGTGGCGCGCGAAACGCTGACGGCCACGGCGGCGCGGCTGCACGGGGTGGCCGTGGACCGGCTGGGCACCGAGGCCGGCGCGGTGATCCTGCCCGACGGGCGGCGGCTCAGCTACCGGAGCCTTGCCGCCGAGGCCGCGAAAACCGGACCCGTGACGGATGTCGCTTTGCGCGATCCGTCCACATGGCGGCTTTTGGGCAAGCCGGTGCAGCGCATGGATATCGTCGCCAAATCCACCGGCACGCAGGATTATGGCATCGACGAGGATCAGCCGGGGATGCTCCATGCCGCGATCCGGCTCAACCCGGCGCAGGGCGCGGCGCTCCGGGGCTTTGACGCCTCAGAGGCCGAGGCCATGCGCGGCGTCAAACAGATCGTCGAGATCCCCGGCGGCGTCGGCGTGATCGCCGACAATACCTGGCGCGCGATGCAGGCAGCACAGGCGATCCGCTGCGACTGGGCCCCCGCCCCCTACCCCACCGAGATGGCGGAGCATTGGCAGGCGCTGTCCGACAGCTTCACCTCTGACCGCCGCGACAGCCGGTTGCGCGACGATGGCGATGCCGGGACGGCGCTGGCAGAGGGCGCGGATATCGAGGCGGAGTATCGCGCGCCCTATCTCGCCCATGCGCCGCTGGAGCCGCTCAATGCCACCGTGCGCTACAGCCCCGCGCGCACCGATATCTGGACCGGCACGCAGGTGCCCCGCTTCGTGCAGAAAAACGCCGCCGGGATTACCGGCCAAGACACGGATCAGGTGCATGTTCATGCGCGCGTCGCGGGGGGCAGCTTTGGCCACCGGCTGGAGGATGATGTGACGCGCCACGCCACGCGGCTGGCCATGGCGGTGCCGGGCACCCCGGTCAAGCTCACCTATTCCCGCGAGGAAGACATGGCCCACGACTACCCCCGCCAGATCGCGATGGCGCGCGGGCGCGGGCGCGTGGCGGGCGGGCAGGTGGTGGCCTATGATCTGGGCATCGCCATGCCCTCGATCCTCGGCTCGCAGATGGGACGGCAGGGCATTCCCGCCCCCGGCCCCGATTTGCAGATCGTGGCCGGGGCGTGGGATCAGCCCTTTGCCATCCCCGATTACCGCGTGACGGGCTACCGCGCGCCGGAGCTTGCGCCGATTTCCTCGTGGCGCTCGGTCGGGGCCTCGACCAACGGGTTTTTCCACGATTGCCTGCTTGATGAGTTGATCCACGCCGCCGGTGCCGACCCGCTGGAGGAACGGCTGCGGCTCTGCACCCACGCGCCCTCGCGCGGGGTGCTGGAGGCGGTGGCCGAGATGTCGGGCTGGGGCACCCCCCTGCCCGAGGGGCACGGGCGCGGCGTGGCGTTTTGCCTCTCATTCGGGGTGCCCTGCGCGCAGGTGATGGAGGTGCGCGAGACCGCAGGCGGCATCCGCCTTGAGCGGGTATTTGTGGTCGCCGATCCGGGCCGCATCCTCGATCCGGTGAATTTCGAGGCGCAGATGCAGGGCGGCGTGGTGTTTGGCCTTGGCCATGCCATGCACGGCGCGATCACCTATGCAGGCGGCGCGACCGAGCAGGCGAATTTCGACACGTTCCGCGCCATGCGCCTGCATGAATGCCCCGAGATCGAGGTGCGCGGGCTGGAAACTGTCAGCAAGATCCGTGGCATCGGCGAGCCGCCGGTGCCCCCCGCCGCCCCGGCGCTTGCGAACGCGATCTTTGCCGCGACCGGCACGCGGCTGCGCGAAATGCCGTTTGATCGCCATATCGGCTTTGTCGGCTGACGGGGGCAGAGCGGCCCCTGCCCCCTTGCCCCCGCCCGCGTGCGGTGGTTCAACGGGATCATGCCGCAGACCCTGACCACGATCGCGCTGATGATACTCGCCTATGCGTGGGGGCTGGCGGCGCAGGCGGTGGGGCTGCCGCTGCCCTTCATGCTGGGGCCGCTGATCGGCGCGGCGCTGATCGCCACGGGCGTGCCCCACCGCCTGCCCGAGGGATACCGCTTTCCCACTGCGCTGCGGCTGGCCTTTATCGCCATCATCGGGCTGATGATCGGCGCGCAGGTGACGCCTGCGCTCTTTTCACAGGCGCAGGGCTATGCGCTCACGCTGGGGGCGGTGACGCTCTTTGTCGGGCTGGCGCATGGGGCGGGCTATGCGATTTATCGCCGGTTGGGCGGCTATGACGCCACCACGGCATTCTATGCGAGCGCGCCCGGCGGGCTTTATGAAAGCATCGAGATGGGGGCGGCGGCGGGGGCCGACATGACGCGGCTGATGATGCAGCAATTCCTGCGCATCATCGTGGTGGTGACGGTTCTGCCGCTGGGTCTCTCGCTCTGGCTTGGCGCGCCGGTGGGCAGCGCGGGCGGCATGACGCTGGCGCGCGGCGATGTGGCGTGGTCGGATCTGCCGGTGGTGGCGCTGGCGGGGCTGGGCGGGCTGGCGCTTGGCCGGGTGCTGCGCTTGCCCGCCGGGCAGATGACCGGGCCGATGGCGCTGGCGGCGGTGCTGTCGCTCACCGGCTGGCTGAGCCTGGAGCTGCCACAATGGCTGGTGAACCTCGCGCAGATGGTGCTGGGCACCGCGCTGGGGATGCGCTTTACCGGGCTGAGCCGGGGCCTGCTGGCGCGTGGCGCGGGGCTGGCGCTTCTGGCGGTGGGGTCGATGCTGGGAATCGGCGTGGCGCTGGCGGCGGGGCTTCATGCGCTGACCGGCGCGGCGGTGGATGTGCTGGTCATCAGCCTTGCGCCGGGGGGTGTCACGGAAATGGCGCTGATCGCGCTCAGCCTGAACGCCAACCCGGCCTTTGTCACGCTGCACCATATCTACCGGATCGTGCTGACGGTGGTGGTGATCGGCGCGGCGGCGCGGCTCAGACCCTTACGCCGCGACGCCCCGCCAGATCGGTGAAAAACTGCCACGCCACCCGGCCCGAGCGTGCGCCGCGCGTGGCCTGCCACTCGATCGCCTCGGCGCGCAGGGCGGCGTCGTCGATCTCGACCCCGTAGGCATCGCAATAGCCCCGGATCATCGACAGGTATTGGTCCTGATCGCAGGCATGGAACCCGAGCCACAGGCCGAACCGGTCCGACAGCGACACCTTTTCCTCGACCGCCTCCGAGGGGTTGATCGCCGAGGAACGCTCGTTCTCGATCATGTCGCGCGGCATCAGGTGGCGGCGGTTGGAGGTGGCGTAAAACAGCACATTCTCGGGCCGCCCCTCGATCCCGCCATCGAGCACGGCCTTCAATGATTTGTAATGCTCGTCATCATGGCCAAAGCTCAGATCGTCGCAATAAAGCACGAAGCGCGCCTCTTGCCCGCGCAGCAGATTGAGCAACCGCCCCACCGAGGGCAGATCCTCGCGCTGCAACTCCACGATCTTGAGGGGCAGGCCGCGCGCCAGAACTTCGGCGTGCACGGCCTTGACAAGGCTCGATTTTCCCATCCCGCGCGCGCCCCAAAGGAGGGCGTTATTGGCAGGCAGGCCGCGCGCGAATTGCACGGTATTGGCCAAAAGCGTGTCGCGCGCGCGGTCGATGCCTACCAGGAGCGCCATATCCACGCGATTGACCTCGGCCACCGGCTCGAGCCGGTCCGGCGCGACATGCCACACGAAGGCGTCAGAGGCGTCGAAATCGGGCGCGGTGAGCGGCACCGGGGCCATCCGCTCCAGCGCGGCGGCGATGCGGTCGAGCGGATCCATGGCCTAGCCCTTGCTCTCGTCTGCGTCTTCGTCCTCGTCATCCTCGACCCAGAGGCCCTGCGCGCGCAAGTCCGCCTCGCGCTTCTTCTCCACCCGCGAGACAAGTTGGATCGACAGCTCGTAGAGCCCGTAGACCACCACGAAAAGGATAAGCTGGGTCACGACATCCGGCGGCGTCACCAGCGCGGCCAGCAGCAGGATACCCACCACCGCATATTTGCGCACCGATTTGAGGCCCCCCGCACTCACCAGCCCGGCCTTACCCATGAGCGTGAGCAGCACCGGCAGTTGGAAGCACAGGCCAAAGGCCACGATGAATTTCAGCGTGATATCAAGGCTTTCGTTGACCTTGCCGAAGAAGGTGATGCGAATGCCCTCGCTCGCGGCCGAGGCCTCGGCCACGCCCGGCACAGCCTCTGAACCGACAAGGCTGCCCATCAGGTCGGCGATGATCGACGGCACATCGGCAAACCCGAGGAAAAACGCCATCGCCAGCGGCGTCACCACGAAATGCGCAAATGACGCGCCCAGAAGGAACATCACCGGCGAGGCGATCATGAACGGCAAAAACGCGTTCTTTTCCTGTTTATAGAGGCCAGGGGCCACGAACCGCCACATCTGGAAGCCGATCACCGGAAAGGCCAGCGCAAAGCCGAACACCATCGAGATGCGAAACAGCGTGAACAGGTATTCCTGCGGGCTGGTATATTGCATCGTCGGGGCCGGATCGCCCATTTCGCGCAACGTGGCCTCGATCGGGCCAAGCAGGAATTGCAGGATCGGCTCGGCCACGGTGAAGGCCAGCACGATGCCGACGACAAAGGCCATGACCGACCGGATCAGCCGCGTGCGCAGCTCGGCCAGATGCTCGATCAGCGGCGCGGCGCTATCCTCGAGATCGTCATCGCGGCTGCTCATGCCTTGTCCCCGGTGGTGGTGTCGGCAGGGGCCGCCTGCTCTTGCGCCGTCTCGGCGGGCTTTGCCTCGTCAGCCTTCTTCGCCTCGGCCTCGGCTTTGAGGCGGGCATTGGCCATCTCGGTGGTTTTCTCGCGGATCTTGTCGGCGGCGGCCTGCCGCTCGGGATCGAGCGGCGAGCGGGTGGACTCTTCGATATCGCGGGTCACACCATCGGTGGTTTTCTTCAGCTCGTTCATCGCCGTCTTCATCGGGTTGGACGCGGATTTGAACGTCTTCTGGATGTCGCCCACGCCGGACTGGTCGGCGGCGTCATTCATCGCGCGGCTGAATTCGCGCGCCATGCCCTTGGCCTTGCCCACGAATTTACCCACCGCCCGGAACATGCCCGGCAGATCCTTGGGACCGACGACGATCAACGCCACGATCCCGATGACCAACAGCTCGGTCCAGCCAAGGTCGAACATTCAGGGTTCAGACCTTGTCTTTTTCGTCCGCGGGCGTCACGTCGCGCGCGGTCTCGTCTTCCTTGGTGTCCTCAAGCTCCTTGGTGCCTTCGGCGACGCCCTTCTTGAACGAGGTGATGCCCTTGCCGACCTCGCCCATCAGCGAGGAAATCTTGCCGCGCCCAAAGAGCACAAGCACTACCACGGCGATGAGCAGAAGGCCGGGAAGGCCGATATTGTTGAGCATGTCTTCTCTCCCTGGCTCGGGGCCCTGCCCCGGAACGATCACTGACCTTATCTAGACATTCACCGCAGCCGATGAAAGCACCAATCCGCCCCCGCCGCCACGAATCGCCGCGCTCAGTCGTCGCCCTGTGCCTCGGCGCGGCTCTTGCCCGACACGTTCAGCGCCAGCGTGGCGGCCATGAACGGATCGAGATCGCCGTCCAGGACGCCCTTGGTATCGCTGGTCTCATAGCCGGTGCGCAGATCCTTGACCATCTGGTAGGGCTGCAACACGTAGGATCGGATCTGGTTGCCCCAGCCGGCATCGCCCTTGTTGTCATGGGCCTCGTTGATGGCGGCGCTGCGGCGGTCCAATTCCATCTGGTAAAGCCGCGATTTGAGCGCCTTCATGGCGATATCGCGGTTCTGGTGCTGCGATTTCTGGCTGCTGGTGGTCACCACACCGGTGGGAATATGGGTGATCCGCACCGCCGAATCGGTGGTGTTGACGTGCTGCCCGCCCGCGCCCGAAGAGCGGTAGGTGTCGATGCGGATATCGGCGGGGTTCACCTCGATCTCGATGTTGTCATCCACCACCGGATAGACCCAGACCGAGGAAAAGGACGTGTGCCGCTTGGCCGCCGAATCAAACGGCGAGATCCGCACAAGCCGATGCACGCCCGATTCGGATTTGAGCCAGCCATAGGCGTTGTGCCCGGTGATCTTGTAGGCCACCGATTTGATCCCAGCCTCTTCACCGGGTGATTCAGATTGCAATTCCACCGTGTAGCCGCGCTTTTCGGCCCAGCGCACATACATTCGCGCCAGCATCGACGCCCAGTCGCAGCTCTCGGTGCCGCCGGCGCCTGCGTTGATCTCCAGGAACGTGTCATTGGCATCGGCCTCGCCATCAAGCAGCGCCTCAAGCTCCTTGGCGGCGGCGGTCTTGGCAAGCGCGCGCAGCGCCTGCTCGGCCTCGGTCACGATCTCGGTATCGCCCTCGGCCTCGCCCATCTCGATCAACTCAAGCTGATCGCGCAAGTCCTGCTCGATCGAATCATGCGTGCCCAGCGCTTCCACCAGCGCCTGCCGCTCGCGCATCAGCTTTTGCGCCGCCGCCGGATCGTCCCAGAGCGTCGGATCCTCGACGCGGGCGTTGAATTCCTCGAGCCGGTGGCGCGCGGTCTCCCATCCCAGCCGCTGGCGCAACAGGTCCAGCGATTTCTCGATTTCGGTCACGAGGGTCTGGGTTTCGGCGCGCATGTCACTCTTTCCAAGGGATTGAAAGCGCCTGATAGCCCAGCACGCCGCGCTGAACAAGATCACGCGCGCAGTCTTGGCCCGAGTGTCGCGGCTTGCGATCCGGGCGGCAGGGATTAGGTTGAGGGGTGACAGATTGCCCCGGAGAGGCCCGCGCATGACCCTGCACCTGCCGTTCGACAACAGCTATGCGCGCCTGCCCGACCGCTTCTATACCCGTCAGGGTGCCGTGCCGGTGCGCGCGCCGCGCCTCATCGCGTGGAACGCGGGGCTGGCCGATGAGCTTGGCATCACCGGCGGCGATGAGGCGGCGCGCGCGCGGATATTTTCCGGCAACGAGGTGCCAGAGGGGGCCGCGCCGCTGGCGCAGGTCTATGCCGGGCACCAGTTCGGCGGCTTCTCGCCGCAGCTTGGCGACGGGCGCGCGCTGCTTCTGGGCGAGGTGGTGGACGGCGCGGGCCACCGCCGCGATATCCAGCTCAAGGGCTCTGGCCCCACGCCTTATAGCCGCATGGGCGACGGGCGCGCATGGCTTGGCCCGGTGCTGCGCGAATACGTGATGTCGGAGGCGATGCACGGGCTTGGCATCCCCACCACCCGCGCGCTTGCCGCCGTCGCCACCGGCGAGCCGGTCTGGCGCGAGGCGGGCGCGCTGCCCGGTGCGGTGCTGACGCGCGTGGCCGCCAGCCATATCCGCGTGGGAACGTTCCAGTATTTCGCCGCGCGCCGCGATCTCGACGGGCTGCGCGCGCTCTGCGATCATGCCATCGCGCGGCATTATCCGCATGTCACCGGCCCTGCGGGCCTTCTGGAGGCGGTGATCGACCGGCAGGCGCAGCTTGTGGCGAAATGGCTCGCGGTGGGGTTCATCCACGGGGTGATGAATACCGACAACACCGCCGTATCCGGCGAGACGATAGATTACGGCCCCTGCGCCTTCATGGACAGCTATCACCCGGTCACGGTTTTTAGCTCGATCGACGCGCAGGGCCGTTATGCATATGACAATCAGGCCAATGTGATCGTGTGGAACATGGCGCAACTGGCCACCGCGCTGGTGCCGCTCATGCCCGACGGCGAGGCGGCGGTAGAGGAATTCACCGCCCTTGTCCACGCCATGCCCGAGCGGATCGAGGCCGCACGGCAGCAGGCCTTTGCCGCCAAGATCGGGATTGCCGAGGCCGGGCCGGAGGAGGCCGCGCTGGTCGATGACCTGCTGGCGCGCATGGCCGAGGGGCGGGCGGATTTCACCAACACCTTCCGCGCGCTCAGCAACGGCGGCGCACGCGATCAGTTCCTCGACCCGGCGGCGTTCGATGCGTGGGAGGCGGGCTGGCGCGCGCGGCTGGCGCGAGAGCGCGATCCGCAGGCGGTGATGCGCGCCGCCAACCCCGCGATCATCCCCCGCAACCACAGGATGGAGCAGATGATCGAGGCGGCGGTGGCGGGCGATTTCGCCCCGTTCGAACGCCTTCTCGATGTTCTGGCGCATCCCTTTGACGACCAACCCGAGGCCGAAGACCTGCGCCGCCCCCCCGCCCCGTCCGAGGAGGTGCGCGCCACGTTCTGCGGGACGTGAGAGGGGGCGGCCCGGCGCATGGACCGGGTGATGTGCGGTTGTGACCTGAGGCTGCCATTCGCCTTCCGTCCCCCGCGCGGAACAAGGCGCGCTTGCGCGCCGCCGCGCGAGCGCCCGTCCGCCCCCTCGGGCGGGCGCTTTTGCAGCGGTGCATACCCGTGCAATCGTTCAAGTATTTTGCGCCATAAAGCGCATTCCAAAACCGTTGCAGCGCCCACCCGGCGGACGGGCACTCGCGCGGCTCTGCACGTCATATCGGATGTTTCCTTCAGCCCCCCACAGCCTCCCGCACCTTGCTCAGATGCCGACCCCTACCGCCCCCGCACCCGGCGAAAGCACAGGATGCGGCCCCGCGACGGGCCCGGATCATAGGTCAGCCCCGAGGCCGACATGCAATCGACGATGCGCTTGATCACCGTGTCGGGATAGCGGCCGGGATGCAGCTCCATCATCACGCCCTCCACATGCGCGGGCCAGGGCGCGTCAAAGAGATGCGCCTCCGCCCCTTCGATATCCATGATGACGATATGGGGCCGGGTGCGCGCCAGAAGCGCGGCAAGCCCCAGATGCGGCACCTCGACGAGGGCCTCGGGGCGCGCGCCCTCATCGGCGATGCGCGCCGCCCAAAAGCTGCGCGCGGCGTCGAACGCGAGCGGGGCCTCGCCCCCCGTCATGCCGCCCACCGCGCCATGCAGCAGCGTCACCGCGCCAAAGCCGTTGCGCTCCAGGTTGGCGCGGATCACCGGCAGCATCGCCGGGTTGGCCTCGACCGTGGTGACACTCTCGGGCCCCGCGATGCGCGCGCAGACCGCCGCGATATAGCCGATGCCCGATCCCAGTTCGAGCACCCGGTGGCGCGGCCTCACGCGCATGGCGGCGGCCTGTGCCTCCAGCGCCTCGTAGCCGCCCGAGGCAAGCTTGGCCGCGATCCGCTCGTTGAGATGCGTCTCCGGCACCTCGAGCTGCAACCCGTCGATCTGGTAGGTCGCCATGCCCTGCCCCCTTGCCGTTGATTCCGCGCGCCGAACGCCCTAGACCATCCTCACCTGAGAACGGGGGATGGGCAATGAAGCTCTTTGCGGGCCTTGGCAATCCGGGCGCGAAATACACGCGCAACCGCCACAATATCGGCTTCATGGCGGTCGATGCCATCGCCGCCGATCACGGCTTTGGCCCGTGGCGCGCGAAATTCCAGGGCCGGGTGGCCGAGGGCAGCCTTGGCGGGGAGAAGGTGATCCTGCTAAAGCCCGAGACCTTCATGAACCTCTCGGGCCAGTCGGTGGGCGAGGCTGCGCGCTTCTACAAGCTCGCGCCCGAAGATGTGGTGGTGTTCCACGACGAGCTTGACCTCGCGCCCGGCAAGCTGCGCGTCAAGCAGGGCGGCGGGCATGCGGGCCATAACGGGCTGCGCTCGATCGAGGCGCATATCGGGCGCGAGTTCCAGCGCGTGCGCCTCGGCATTGGACATCCCGGCCACAAGGACCGGGTGGCGGGCTATGTCTTGCAGGATTTCGCCAAGGCCGATGCAGGCTGGCTCGACGACCTTTTGCGCGGGATCGGCGACGGCGCGCCCTGGCTGGCGGGGGACAAGCCCGACCGGTTCCAGAACGCCGTGGCGCAGCGCATGGCCCCTGCCCGCCCCGCCACGAAGCCACCCGCCGCGAAACCCGCGCCCGACACGCCGGACGCGCCCGCCGAGGACAGCCGCAACCCCTTGCAGAAGCTGGTGGACAGGTTTCGCTGACACCAGTGCGGAAAAATCCCGCAAGGCCGCCCCGATGACGGGGCGGCATCGCCTCCACCCGAACGGGGTATCGCGCATGACCACTCCCAGCTTTTCCGACCTCTTTCGCAGTTTCGCGCGCATCGGCCTGCTGAGTTTCGGCGGACCGGCGGCGCAGATATCGGTGATGCATGATGAATTGGTGACGCGGCGCGGCTGGATGACCGAGAGCCAGTTCCTCGGCGCGCTGTCGTTCTGCATGCTCTTGCCGGGGCCCGAGGCGATGCAGCTTGCGACCTACGCAGGCTGGCGCGCGCGCGGCGTGCCGGGGGGGCTGCTTGCGGGGCTTCTCTTCGTGCTGCCCGGCGCGGTGGTGATCCTGGGGCTGGGCTATGGCTATGCCGTCTGGGGCGGTGTGCCGCTGGTGCAGGCGGCGTTTCTCGGCGTCAAGGCGGCGGTGGTGGCGATCGTGGTGCAGGCGCTCTTGCGGCTGGCGGGCCGGGCGCTGGCCACGCGGGCGCATTGGCTGGTGGCGGGGCTGGCCTTTGTCGCGATGTTCGCGCTGTCGGTGCCGTTCCCGGCGATCATCGCCGCTGCGGCGCTCTGGGGTTGGTGGCAGAGCCGGGGCGCGGCCGTGCCCCCGGTGCCGCAGGCGCATGGTGTGCGCCCCGCCGCGACGCTGGCCACCGCCACCATATGGGCCGCGCTCTGGGCCGCGCCCGTCGTGGCGGCCTGGGCCATGGGGGCCACGTTCCTGACCGATCTGGCGCTTTTCTTCTCGAAACTGGCGGTGGTCACCTTTGGCGGGGCCTATGCCGTGCTGGCCTATATGGCCGACACGGTGGTGAGCCTGAAGGGCTGGATCACCACCGCAGAGATGATCGACGCGCTGGGCCTGGCCGAGACCACGCCCGGCCCGCTGATCCTCGTGACCGAGTTCGTGGCGCTCATGGCGGGCTGGCACGCGGGCGGGGCGGGGCTGGCGCTCATGGCTGCCGCGATGGCCCTGTGGGTGACCTTCGTGCCGTGTTTCCTGTGGATCTTCACCGGCGCGCCCTATGTCGAGGCGATCCTTGCGCGGCCCCGCCTCAAGGGCGCGCTGGCGGGCATTTCGGCGGCGGTGGTGGGGGTGATCCTCAATCTGTCGCTGTGGTTCGCGCTGCATGTCATCTTTGGCGAGGTGCGCGCGGGCGCGCTTGGCCCGGTGCCGGTCTGGTCCACGCTGTCCTGGACCGGGCTGGGCATGACGGCGCTGGCGGCGGGGCTGCTCTTGTGGCTGCGGCTGTCGATGGCCTGGGTTCTGGTGTTGATGGCGGCGCTCGCGGGCCTGGTGCATGTTTTGATCTGAGGCGCGCGCGCAGGCTCTTTTGTTTCGATCCGAATCCCCTATGCTGTTCCGAGCCAATGGACCCGAGGAACAGAATGACGCGCTCGATTGATTACGGCACCCTGATGCATCGCGCCATGCGCGGCCTCATCCAGCAGGTTCTGACGGATGTCGCCGAAAGCGGGCTGCCGGGCGCGCATCACTTTTTCATCACCTTCGATACCACCCATCCCGATGCCGAACTGGCCGCATGGCTGCGCGAGCGCTACCCGTCAGAGATGACGGTGGTGATCCAGCACTGGTTCGAGGCGCTCGATGTGGGCCCCGACGGGTTTGGCGTGACGCTCAATTTCGGCGATGCGCCAGAGCGGCTCTTTGTGCCCTATGAGGCGATTCGCACCTTTGTCGATCCGTCGGTGGAATTCGGCCTGCGCTTCGAGACGCAGGACAGCGATGACGGGGATGACGACACCCCCGCGCCTGACGAAGTGGACGGCACCGCCGCGCCCCATCACGATACCGGCGAGGTGGTGAGCCTCGACAAGTTCCGCAAGTAACCGCCGTTTCCGTGAAATTTCGGTGACGCGGCGTGCCCGGTTACGCGCCTGTCACAACCGCGCCCTAGCTCTGATTCGAACAAGGATCAGGAGGCCAGCATGGCAAAAGATTTCGGGCTTTTCATCGGCGAGATGCTGCGCCATCCCGGCGAGGTCGTGGCGGTCGCGCCCTCGTCCGAGGCGGTGGCGCGGCGCATCACCGAGGGGCTTGAGGGGGTGGATGGCCCCGTGGTCGAGATCGGGCCGGGCACCGGCAGCTTCACCCGCGCGATCCTCGCGCGCGGGATCAGGCCGGACCAGTTGACGCTGCTGGAGACGAATACGCGCTTCTGCGCGGCGCTGGCAGAGCGGTTTCCGGGCGTGCGCGTGCTCAACCGCCCGGCGCAGGAGATTGCCGAGATCGGGCTGAGCGGCATCGGCGCGGTCATCTCGGGCGTGCCGGTTCTGGCGCGCCCGACGATCCAGCGCGAGGTGGTGGGCCGCGCCTTCGAGGTGATGGCACCGGGCGGGTTCTTCGCGCAGATCACCTATAGCCCCAAGGCCCCCATCGCGCCCGAGATGCAGCGCGAACTGGGCATCCGCGCCGAGAAACGCGGCACGGTCTGGGCCAACCTGCCGCCCGCGCGCATCTTTGTGTTCCGCCGTATGCAGGACTGATAGTCTCCACCTCTGCCGTATCGGGGGCAGCCCGCCAGGCGCGCATGTTGACGTGACCGTGCTTTGCTTTGTTCCGGCGGCGGGCGACGCGTAGTTTGCAGTTTAAAACAACAGGAATTGAACCTCGTCACCGGCCTCAAAATGCGCCGTATCGGCGGGCAGGATGGCAAGCCCGTTTGCCTGCGCCAGCCCTGCGACCCGCGCCGAGAAATCGCGCGGCCCGAGGTCGAGCATCGGACGGCCCGTGATATCATGCCCGACAAGGCGCGCGGGGCGGTATTCGCGGCGCCCCGGTGCGCGCGAAACGACGCGGCCGAGCGTGGCGTAGCAGGGGCGTTGCGGGGTTGGGTCGGCCCCGGCGAGGTGACGCGCAAGCGGCAGCGCGATCATCTGCCACGCCACATAAGCCGCGACCGGGTTGCCCGGCAGGCCCAGCACGATGGCGCGCCCGATCCGGCCCAGAACCAGCGGCTTGCCGGGTTTCATCGCCAGCTTCAAGGTTTCCCCGTCGCCGCCAGCGGCGCGAATGGCGCGCGCCACCAGATCGGTCTCGCCATCGCAGGCCCCGCCGCTGGTCAGGATAAGGCGGGCATGGGCGGCGGCCTCGCGCAACGCCTCGGCCAATGGGGCAAGTTGGTCCGCGATCGTGAGGGGCGGCGCAAGGTCGATCCAGCGCCGATCGGCAAGCGCGGCCAGCATCGGCAGGTTGACGTTCCAGATCTGGCCGGGGGCAAGGGCCGCGCCGGGGTCTTGCAGTTCCGATCCGGTGGCGATGAGCGACACCGGCAGGCGGGTGCGCACCGTCAAGGCCCCCTGCCCCGAGGCCGCCGCCACCGCGATATCGCGCGGGGTCAGGATGCGCCCCGAGGGTAGGATCGTGGCCCCTTTGCGCATGTCACAGCCTTGCGCGCGGATGTTCTGGCCCGGTGCGGGGCGCTTGGCAAAGCGGATATCGCCTGCGACGCGGGCCACGTCCTCCTGCATGATGACGGCATCGGCCCCGGTTGGCAGGGCCGCACCGGTCAGCACCCGCAGCGCATGGCCCTTTAGCAAGGCGCAGGGCGCATCGCACGCCGCCAGATCGCCGGCCAGCGGCACGGCCCAGGGGCCGGAGCCGGCAAGCGCCGCCGTCGTCACCGCGTAGCCATCCATCGCGCAGGCGTCAAAGGGCGGGCCATCGGCGGCGGCGGTCACGTCCTTGGCCAGAACCATGCCGCGCGCGGTCAGGAGCGGCACAAGCGTATCCGGCAGATCGCCCGATACAAGCCGCGTGGCACGGGCCAGCGCCGCCTCGGGCGCGATCAGGCCAGCGCCCCCCGAGCAGCAATCTTTCTCGATGGGGCGATGCGCGGTCATGGCGGGCTCCTCAGGCGGCGTTGCGGGTCAGGTGCGGAACGATCCAGTCGCGCACGGCGCGCGGATCGTCGGGCAGTTCCACCGCCAGCCCGGCGGCGAATTCCTCGAATGCCGGGCGGTTGAGGGTGTTGACCCCCAGCAGAACCGGCACGCCACGCTCCAGCGCCGCGACGATCACCGGATGAAAGCCGTGGCCGGTGGCCTCTTGCTTGCCAAAGCGGTTGAGCATGAGCAGATCGGCGGGCGCGGTCGCAAGCCCCCGCGCCACCACCATCGCCGCCGCCTCGATGGCCGCGCTGTCCAGACGGCAGCCGGTAGAGTGTCGCCCCAGTTTTTGCGCGATATTGAGCCGCGCGTCGGTGGCGAGGTCGATCAGGTCCATGTCGCAGGGGTGGCGGTCGGGTGTATGGCAGGGTTCGGGCAGGACACCGGCGAGGCGGTGCCCCTTGGCCGCAAGCTCTGCCGCGACCGCGCGCAGCGTATCATCGACGGCACCGCGAGACGTGGCAGGGATGAAAGCGAGGTGCATGGGGCAAATCCTTGTGCAATGGGGCTTGTCGCCGGGCGCCCCCGGCGGCAAGCAGACGCTCAGCCAATCGGACGCGGTTTGAGCGACATTTCAAGAAAGTTCTTCTTATAGGCACTTTCGCCCACCTTGCGCAGCACCCCCCGGCCCAGCTTGAACCGATAGTTTCCGGTCACTGGATCAGGCACCGCATGACAGACCGAGTTGGCCATCGAACCGGGATAGTTGAACGCCGCCTTGGCCACGCCGGGGCGGATTTCATCCGAGACAATGGCAACGGCGACGAATTGCCCGGTGGTGGTCTTGATATGGCCGTTTGCCATCAGGCTGGCAAAGCTTAAATCGCCATCCTTGACGCCCACAGGTTCGCCCGACTGAACATAGACCGTATCGTTGAACCCCTCGACCAGATCACCGGATTCGATGCCTTGCGGGGCGGCGTCATCGGGGTGGATCACGATATGCGGCCAGGGCCAGCGTTTGGCGAGATAGGGCTTGCGCAAATCGTCGAACCCCGATTGCCATGTCTCATTGACGCGACCATTGGTGATCCAGACCTCGCCTTTTTCCGCGCGCGGCTTGACCGCCCCGTAGAAATCCGACCAGCTATCGTTTTCCCACGGCGTCTTGAGAATGTTGGCCTTGCCGGTATGGGTTGAGAAAGCATAGAGCCATTTCTGGTCCTTGGTGTCGCCTTCAACCTCGCCCCAGTCATTTTCCGGGTCATGCAGCCGCCCTGTGCCGATCATTTCGCCCTTTACCATGCGGATCGGGGTCTGGATGCCGGTGGTGCCCAGTTCGCGCAGCTTCTCATGGCCCTTCTTGCCCTCTTTCTGCGCCTCTTTGACCAGCACGTTATAGCTCAGCACGCCATTGCGGGAAAAGCGCGCGGCCTCCTCGAACACGTCGTTGCTCTCGGTCCACTCGAACCCTTTAAGGCCCATCTTCTGCGCGAATTGGCCGATGGCCCACCAATCGGGCTTGGCCTCGCCCGGTGCGTCGTTGAACTTGGCATAAAGGCGCAGGCGGCGTTCGGCGTTGCAGCGCGCGAAATCCACCTCACCCCAGCCCGCCGCAGGCAGCACGATATCGGCATATTGGGTATTGAGCGGCTCGACCGGGTAGATGTTGCTGTCGACCAGCATCATGCCGCCGCTGTCCACGCGGGCCTTGAACACCTCGACCAGATGATCGCGATCCACCGAGCGCGGCTGGTTGGGGTTGCGCATCGTGAGATCCGCCACCCGGCTTGCCAGTTCCTGGCTGGCGAGCATGGCCGGAAACCATGTGATGCCCATGGTCCACATGAAGCGCACCTTGCCATCCATCACCCAACGGTCGACATTGAGCGGCTTCTTGCGCCGTCCGGGGTGTTTTTCGGGGCTGAGAAAGCCGTTGCGCGGGCCTGCGCCCATGCCGCCGCGCTGGTGCCCGCCGCCTCGGCTGATGACCTGGCCGGGGCGGTTGCCCGCGCCGCAGATGAGGCCCACGGTAGCAAGCGAGGCGGTGTTCATGTAGTTGTTGGACCAGTAATTGCCCTTTTCCAGCATGAAAGAGGTTTTCGGGCGGCTGCCGTCCTCGTTCGGCTTGGCGATCATCTCGGCGCAGCGCTGGATATCCTCGGCCGGCAGGCCGGTGATGCGCGCGGCCTCTTCCAGTTGGGCAGCGGGTTCATTTGCGATGAATTTCTGGAAATCCTCCCAATCCGATTGCCAGCGGCCCCATGTGGTGCGCCACTGCCAGCCGGTGTTGCGGGTGCCGCGCCCGTAGCCCGATTCCAGCTCCCATTTGTTGTTCACCCATGTGTCGATGAACGTCTGATCCTGCCAGCCATTGTCGATGATGATCTTGGCAAGCGCCAGATGCAGCACCGTATCGGTGCCCGGAATGACCGGCAGCCACAGCCCGCCATTCCTGATCCCGTATTCCACGCCCATCGTGCGGTGCGGGGTGACGAAAATCATCTTCTTGCTGGGGTTGTCGCCGCCCATCATCCAAGAGGTAAAGAGCACCGTCTTGGTCTCGTAAGGGTCCACCCCCGACAGGAACGCCACATCGCATTTGCCCCAATCTTCATAGGTGGCGGCAAAGGAATTGAGGCCCGCATCGTCAAGCCCTGTGGCATCCGGCCCGCGCATCGGCTTGTCGTGCCAGGCATGAACGGGTGTGCCGATGGCGCGATCCACCAGTTTGCGAATGGCGTAGGTGTTCTCGAAATATTCATAGGAAAACGTCTTCATCCCCCAGGCGTGCTCGCCATATTTCGACAGCACATATTGCGAGACCTCGGCCATCACATCGGTCACCAGATCCCAGCTGACCGGCGTCAACACGCCGCCAATGCGCACCATCGGGTTTTTCAGCCGGTCCTTGGTGAGGGTGTCGGGGTTGTAGATTTTCTGTGCCAGCGTGCCGCCGCGCACCGAATAGTTGCCGCCGGGGTTGACCGTTTCGGCATCGGCATCGGCGATAACCACGAAATGATGCGGCGTGCCCTCGTGCATGCCGATATTGTGCTGGCTGCGGGCGATCCAGGGCGCGCCATAGGTGGGGAAATCCACACCAAAGGCGTTTTGATCCGCCTGCGTGCCGCCCTCGCGGCCCACCGGCCAGCGATAGACCTTGTAGGAACAGGCCACGATGCAATAGCTGCACGCGGTGGTCAGGATCTCTGCATCCGGCGGCGGCAGGGGGACGAATTCGCGGTTTCTCAGGGTTGTGTCAGCCATTTTCTGGTCCTTTCTCACGCGCCGGTCGGGTTCTGGCTGTAGCCGTAGAACAGCCCCATCACCCCGGTCGCGACAATGTCGTCGCCGTCAATCTCAAGCACGATCTGCGGCAGGCTCTCGACCGCATGGCCCGAGACGATCATGCCGTGCTTGGTCAGATCGAAGGTCGAGAGATGCAGCGGGCAAGGGCCAAGCACCGAATGCGGGCGCTTGAAATCCGCCTCGCCCATATAGCCGCCCTGATGCGGGCAGATGGTGTTGAACGCGACGATATTGCGCCCCGCGCCCACGCCGCCGCCGGCCTCTTCATCGAGCATGACAAGGATGTTCTCGATGTCGTCGGTGGGATAGCTGAACGTGGTCGCCACGCCCTGTTCCAGCTCTGAAACCTTGCCAACGACCTGCCGGACATAGGAAGAAGAAACCAGATCCTGCGCCCCTGCCCCGCCGCCATAGGTGGCCAGAACCGTGACAGAGGCCCCGCCGAGGATCAGGAAATTGCGGCGGCTGAAGGAGGTGCAGTCATGCGCCTTGGCTGGTGTCTTGATAGCTTGGGTCATTTCAGAAACTCCGACCATGTTGCGGTTTCGGGCAGCTCGGGCGGCTCTGCCAGCATCGGCTCGTCCATCGACATCGCCTCGAGGAACGCCACCAGATCGGCCTTTTCGCCGTCATCAAGGCCCAGCGGTTGCAGCCCTGCGGTCTGCCCCTCGCCGCCGCCCGCGTTGTAGAACTCGACGACATCGGCCAGCGACCAGAGCGCGCCGTTATGCATGTAAGGCTCGGTCCAGCGCAGTTCGCGCAAACTGGGCGTTCGGAATTTGTGCTTGTCGCTGGGGCGTTTGGTGACGTGGTAAAGCCCCAGATCGTCATCGCCCTTGCGATAGACATCCTCGGGCACGCCCTTCTGGTAAAGCTCCCACCTGAGCGTGATCTGATAAAGCGGGTCGATCCCGAACTCTTCCGCTGCGGGCACGCCGAGATTGTAGAACTTCTGATCCGAGGCCAGCGCGCCATTGTGGCACGAAATACAGCCCGCCTTGCCGTTATAGATGTCCATCCCGCGCTTGGCCGCACCGCTCATGGCATCCGCGTCGCCCGCAAGATAACGGTCGAACGGCACCTTGGTCGCATCGGTCACGATGGTGCGTTCATAGGCGGCGATGGCGGCCCAGGCATGCGAGATAATCGGCCATTCGGTGCCGAACACCTCCCGAAAGGCCGCGACATATTCGGGCACGAAGCGAAGCCGCATTTCCATCATCGAGCCGTCGCCATTGCCCGCGACCGCGCCGCCCGCGGCCCCCTTGGCCTGCGATTCGAGCGAGGTGACGCTGCCATCCCAGAACGGCTTGTTGTAATAGGCGCTGTTGAGGATGGTCTGGCTGTTGCGCCAGTGCTGCGTGCCGGGATAGCCAAAGCTGATCGCGCCGCCGGTGCCCCAGCCCAGATCGGGCAGGTGGCAGGCCGAACAGGGCATCGAGCCGTTGCCCGAAAGCCGCCCGTCCCAATAGAGCTTTTCGCCAAGCGCGACCTTTTCCGGGGTCATGGGGTTGTCCGCCGGGACGGGGGGCGGCGGCAGGGTGGCGAGCGGCGGGGCACTCTGCGCGAAGGCTGGCAGAGCAATCAGCGCCGCGAGCGCCGTGCTGCCCAGAATACGGGTGATGTGACGTGTCATGTCTCGGACCTCCTCAATTCTCGCCGACGGTGCGCAGGGCATAGTCGGGCAATTCGGGCGGGGTGATGGCGGGCGCATCGCCGGTCAGGCTATTGAGGAACGCGACAAGATCGCCCTCCTCACTGGGGCTGAGGCCCAAAGGGGCAGATTTGGCGTTGCCCGAGTTGTAAAAGCGCACCACCTCGGCCAAGGTGTTGAACACGCCCGAATGCATGTAAGGCGCGGTCTGACCCACATCCCACAGCGACGGCGTGGTGAACTTGCCGATATCACCCTCATCCTTGGTCACGACATATTGGCCGACATCGCCGCGCAGGTTCATGTAATTGGGCGTGCCCATGGTGGCGTAATGGCGCAGCAGGGTGATCTGGCGTTGCGCGGTCTCATCCAGCTTTTCAGGGTCGAACCCCAGCAGATCGGGGTGATCGGGGGCACCGGTCGCGTGCAACTCGCCATCCGACAGCATCGCGCCCGAATGGCACGACGCACAGCCCGCCTTGCCCTCGAAAAGCGCGAGGCCGCGCTTGGCTGCGTCGGAAATCGCATTCTCCTGCCCTCGCAAATAGGCGTCAAAGGGCGCGTTCTCGGTGCGGATGGTCTTGAGGAATTCGGCAATCGCGCCATACATGCGCCCGCCATAGGGCTCGGCCCCGTAGGCGGCCTCGAACATCTCCATATATTCGGGCACCTGTTTCAGGCGTTCCTGCGCCAGGCGGCTATCCATCCGCATGGTGTGCGATTCGGTCAGCATGTCGCGCACAACGGTGCCAAGGTCCGCCCCGTCAAGCCGCCCGTCCCACATGAAGTAATTGCGGTTTGCCACGTTGAAGAGGCCCGGCGCGTTGCGGAAATAAAGCAGATCGCCATAACCATCCGACAGCGCCGCGCCATCACCCCAGCCCTGTTCGGGATCGTGGCACGACGCGCAGGACAGCCCCGTGTCGCCCGACATGCGGCTGTCAAAAAAGAGCATCTTGCCAAGCTCTGCGCGCGCGCCGTTGATCTCTTTTGCCTCGGGCATGGGGGCAAGCGGCGCGGCGTCCTGTGCATGGGCCGCAGGCGCGGCAAGCGACAGCGCGAGGGCGGAAATCCCGGCGGCAAGGGCCGCGCGTCGTGATGGTCTGGGTGTTCGGGTCATATGATCCTCCGGTCCAGTGTTATGCCGGAACGCGCCGTGACCGTTTGAAACGGCCAAGAGACGCGCTCGGCTTTGACCCGAGGTTAGGCGCGACCGCGCGCACGGTTGTTGCGGGCGGTGTGACGGAATGCGAAAAGGTGTGACGAAATGTGACGGGCAGGGTCAGGCCGCCGCGCGCGCGTCCAGCATCCGGCGCACATGGCGCGCAAGCTCCACCGGGTCGAGCGGCTTGGCCAAAACCTCCGTCGGCCCGCCCGAAAGGGCCACCCCGGTAGGGTTGAACCCGGTGCACAGGATCACCGGCAGATCAGGGCGAAGGGCGCGCATGGCGCGGGTCATCTCGATGCCGTTCATCTCGGGCATGACCACATCCGATATCAGCAGCCGGTGGCGGGCGGGGGCCTTTGTGAACCGCTCCAGCGCGATGCGCGGCGAGGTATAGGCCTCGACCTGATAGCCCATCCGCATGAGGGCCCGGCGCAGCGTCGCCGCCACTTCGGTCTGGTCATCGACGATCATCAGCGTCTCGTGCCCACGACCGGGAGCGGGGGCCGCGGGGGCGGCACACGCGGCCTCGGCGGCACCGGGCAAGACGATCTGAAACCGCGTGCCCGTGCCCGGCGCACTCTCCACCGTGATGCGCCCGCCCATGTCCTGCACCAGCCCCTGCACCACCGACAGGCCCAGCCCGGTGCCCTTGCCCAGCGGCTTGGTGGTGTAGAAGGCATCGAAAATACGCGCCGCCGTGTCCTCGGACATGCCCGGCCCGTCATCTGTCACGGTCATCTCAACCCAGCCATCGGCGCGCGCGGGCAGGCCTTTGGGGGTGTCCTCAAGGGCGCACGCGGTGATGCCGATATGGCCGTCTGCATCGCCAATCGCCTCGGCGGCATTGGCGGTCAGGTTCATCAGGATCTGGTGCAGATGGGTCGGATCGGCCAGCACGTTGACGGGCGTGCAATCGCGCGCGCCCTCGATGCGGATCGTGGGCGGGATGGCGGCGCGCATCAAGCGGCTTGCCTCGGTGATCGCGGCGCAAAGATCGGTCGGCTCGGGCGTGCCCGGCTCGCGGCGGGCAAACCCCAGAAGCTGGCGCACCAAGGCTTGCGCGCGCCTAGCGGCGATGTCGATCTGTTCCACCTCTTGCGCCAGATCGCTGCCGGGGCGGGCATCGAGCGCGGCCAGATGGACGGAACCAAGGATCGCCGTCAGAAGATTGTTGAAATCATGCGCGATACCCCCCGCGAGCAGGCCCACCGCCTCGATTTTCTGCGCGCGCACCACCTGTTCGCGGGCCTGCCGTTTCTCGGTGATATCCTCGCCCATGCCAAGATAGCCGTGGATGCTGCCATCCTCTGCGCGCAGGGGCAGGATGGTGGTATCGACCCAGTAACTGCCGCCTTCGCGGTCGAGGTTGCGCAACACCCCGCGCCAGACCTCGCCCCGCTCCAGCGTGGCGCGCAGATCGGCATAGGTCTCGCGCGGCACCTCTCCCGATTGCAGAAACCTCGGCGTCTCGCCGATGATCTCTGCGCGTGACCATCCCGACAGCTCTTCGAACCGACGGTTGGCATATTGAATGCGCCCTGCCGTGTCGGTGATGAGGATCGTCGCCGGGCTTTGTTCCACCGCCTGTGCCAACCGCTGCTCGGAGCGTTGCAGCGCGCGGCGACGCTCCAACTCCTCGCTGAGCCGCGCATTGCTGGCGCGCATGTCGCGGATCAAAAGGGCGATCAGAATGGCGATGCTCAGCGCCGCCGCGACCAGCAACACCATCGCCAAAAAGCCGTAGCCGATCAGCGTCTCGCCCCGCATCACCGCCGCGATGATCCGCTCGGTGCTGCGCGCGCGGCTGTCCATCCACAGCATTTCGAGGTTGCGCAGCGCCAAAATCGCCTCGGTATCGTCGACCTTGACCAGCCGGTCGGTGCGCTCGGCGGGCCAGTTGCCGTTGACCGCGCGCTCGGCAATCTCGACCCGCGCGCGATACTCGTCGATGGTGGCCTTGATCGTCTCCAGCGCGCGGCGCTCGGCCTCGGGTAAGGGCTCTGCCAGATAGCTGGCCATGACCGCGTCGAACTGCGTGAGTTGATCCACCATCCGCGCGCGATAGGCATCATCCTTGCGGATCACGTAATTCTTGAAATTGTGGATGATCCCGCCATAGCCGAGATAGCCGCGCAAGGAGCTGATCCAGACGCCCTTTTTCTCGGGGTCTTCGGCGTAATCCGTCCAGCTTTCGGCGATGTCGGTGAATTGCGCGCGGGTCTGCGCGCCAAGGTAAAGGCCGGTCACGACCGTCACCGCCACCAGAAGCGCGGCCGCAGCGGCCAGTTTGTAGGTGCGTTTGATCGAGGTCATACTGGCCCTTTCAGCGTCGTGCTACACTCGCGCCGTTGCCATGCGCTGGCAAGGATTTGTGCAAGGATAGGTCAGATGGCCGAGCGGATACTTGTCGTCGATGACGACCGTCAGATGACGGGATTCCTGGATCGTTTCCTGACCAAGCAGGGCTTTGACGTGCATTGCGTGGGCTCTGCCACCCGCATGGGGCTGGCGATGGAACATGCCGAGTTTGACCTCGTGCTGCTCGACGTGGGCCTGCCCGATATCGACGGGTTCGAGGTGACGCGCGAATTGCGCCGCTCGTCGCGCCTGCCGATCATCCTGCTGACCGCACGCGAGGATGTGTTCGACAAGATCATCGGGCTGGAACTGGGCGCGGATGATTATGTCTCCAAACCGTTCGAGCCGCGCGAATTGCTGGCGCGCATACGGTCGGTGCTGCGCCGGTCCAAGGCGATGGGGGTGCCGCATGAGGCGTTGCCCGAGGTGCGCACGTTGCGGTTCATGGGCTTTGTGCTTGATCTGCCCCATCGGCGGCTTTCGGACCAGCAAGCACGGCAGGTGGCACTGACCGGGATGGAATTCAACCTTCTCAAGGTGCTGGCCGAACATGCCGGAACCGTTGTCACCCGCGAGCAGATCATGCAGACGATCTATGGCCACGCCATCACCGTGACCGATCGCGCCATCGACGCCCATATCGCCCGGCTGCGCAAGAAGATCACGGTGCCAAGCGGCGCGGACTCCCTGATCCGAACCGTGCATGGCGCGGGATACAGCCTCGCGGCAGAGGTGTGCGCAGAGTGATCGAGGCGCGACGCGCGCGAGGCCGCTTCTTTGACACCACCGCCGCAAGGATATGGGCCGGTTTCTCGGCGGCATCCGCGACCTGTTCGATGCGCCCGAGGAACGGACCGCCGTTCAAAGCATGTTGCTTAAAAGTGGGAACCGGTTTCAAGCTCCTCGAACATGCGAAATCAATAAGTTAGTGTTCGCCGCCAGCCACAAGATGCCCGCTGGTGAACAAGGGGAAAGATCATGGTCTGAAGGGGACATTCGATCTGACGCGATGAGCCGCGCGGTGCCCGTCCGCCGGGTGGGCGCTGCAACGGGTTTGACTGGCAGTTTATGCCCGCCAAATACTGCTGTGTTATCAAGAAACTGCACCGTCGCAAAAGCGCCCGCCCGAGGGGGCGGACGGGCGCTGCGCGGCGGCGTGCAAGCACGCCTCGATTCCGCGCCGGGGCCAAGCCTTGAACGCCCGCTCCAGGCCACAAGCGTTCCCCCGCACAGCACTACCTACTCCGTATCATGTGCCGGCCACTAGCCGGTCTTGAAGAGCCGCCCCACGCCGGTCTCGCAAAGCCCGCCGCCCGCGCGCTCGATGAAGAGCGCGTGAAGCCCCCGCTGTCTTGCCAGCGCCGCGCCCTGATCCCGCCCAAGCACCATGAGCGCGGTGGCCCAGGCATCGGCCTCGGCGCAGGTTGGGGCCACCACGGTGACCGAGGCGGGCGAGGCGATCAGCGGCGCGCCGCGCCCCGGTGCCATGGTGTGCGACAGGCGGCGGCCCTTCACCTCGACCCAGTGGCGATAATCGCCCGAGGTTGCCACGGCGGCATTTTCCAGTGCGAGGACGGAATGGGGGGTGCGGCGGTCGGTGTCGGGGGCCTCGACGGCGATGGTCCAGGCCTGCCCGTCAGGGCGCAGCCCGAGCGCGCGCATCTCGCCGTCGATGCCGACGAGGGCGTCGATAATCCCATGATCGCGCAAAGTCTCGGCCAGCCGGTCCACGCCATAGCCCTTGGCGATGCCGTTCAGGTCAAGCGCGATGGGGGCGGATTTGCGCACCAGGCACCCGGCGACCTCCAGCACCTCATGCGCCGGACGGCGCGGGGCAGCCATCGCGGCGCGAATGCCCTCGGAGGCAGCGTCCTGTGGCCCGAAGCCCCAGGCCGTCACCGCGTCCCCCATGCCGATATCGAACGCCCCGTTCGACGCACGCCCGATCCCGAGGCCAAGCCGCAGCACCGCCTCCAGATGCGCGGGCACCGCCAGCCATGCGCCCACCGGGGCCGCGTTGAGGCGCATCAACTCGCTACCCGCGTTCCAGGTGGACATCTGCGCATCCACCTCGGCGACGGCGGCCTGCAACGCCGCGCGGATCGGGGCCGGGTCAAAGCCGGGGTCTGCGAAGAACAGCGCGGACCAGCGCGTGCCCATGGTCGGACCGTTCAGCGCGATACGCTCCTGCTCAGTAGACATCTTCGACATACCGCCCCTCCGCCTTCAGCATCGCGGGCGTCAGCCCGGAGGGTTCCAGGATTTCGGCCAGCGCCTCGGCCACGCCGGTGGCCATGCCGCGCCCGCCGCAGACCATCACCCGCGCGCCCTCGCGGATCAGGTGGGCCAGTTGCGCGGCCTCATTGCGCAGCGCATCCTGCACGTAATGCGGCCGCGCGCCCCTTGAGGTGGCCGTGACCAGACGGGTCAGGCGGCCCTCTGCCTGCCAGCCACCCATCTCCTCGCCATAGAAGAAATCGCTGCCAGCATGGCGCATCCCGAAGAAGAGGTGCACGGGCCGCCCCCGCGCATTGCCGCGAATGAACCCCGCCAGCGGCCCGATGCCGGTGCCCGCCCCGATCAGGATCAGCGGTGCGCGGCCCCGGCCTGGCTGAAAACCGGGATTGCGGCGCAGGAAGGCGGTGACCGTATCGCCCGGCTCCAGCGCCGTGAGCTGCCCCGAGCACAAGCCGCCGGGGTGCTTTTTCACCACGATCTCGATGAACCCGTCGCGCCGCGCAGAGGCGAGCGAGTAGAACCGCGCCACGGCGCTGCCCTCGGGCAGGATGCCGATCAGATCGCCCGCATCAAAGCGGACAAAGCCCGCGCCGCTCAACCGCTGCCAGAGCGTCGCGCGCGGGAGCGCGAAGCGCAGGATCGCGGTGGGGGCCTGCACCTCGGCACCATAGTCGCGGCGCGACACGAGGGTCAGCGCCTCGGTCTTCGGCAACACCGGCTGGTGCGACAGCTCAAGCGCGACCCCCATCGCCTGCCCGAGCGCGCGGCCCCAGCGGGCGAAATCCTGCGGCGACTGGCGGTCGATGGTGCCCGGCGGCACCAGTTCGGCCCAGCCCTTGGCCTCTGCCCCCGCCGCGACCGCCTTGGCAAAGGCGCAATAGGCCGGAAAGTTGCGATCGCCGAAGCCCAGAACGGCGAACGGCACCTCCGGCGTGCAGTCGGCGTCGTTCAGCCGGTCCAGAAACCCCTTGGCCGAGGCCGGGGCCGCGCCATCGCCATAGGTCGCGGCGAGCACGATGATCCGGCGGGCGCTCGCGTAGCGCCCTGGCGCAAATCCCGACATCGGGCCGACATGAACGCTCTGCCCGGCACCCGTCAGCGCCGCGTGCAGCGTCGCGGCAAAGCCCCATGTGCTGCCGCCCTCGCTGCCCACCAGCACGATGGTTTCGGCGCGCCCCGCAGGCTGATTGCCCCGGATACGCGGCCGCCCGCGCCGCCCGGCAAGCCAAATCAGAACGCCGGTCGCGCCCATCGCGGGCACGCCCAACGCCATCACGCCAAGGATCAGCCCCAGCAGGGTCGCCCCCTGCCCGGTATGCAGCATGTAGATGGTTTCCGATACCTGCTCCCACCCGCTCAGATCGGCCCAGGCCAGAAGCGCGCCATTGCCCTGATCGAGATACCCGGTGCCCCGGTCGGTGGTGAGCGTGAACACATCCGTCGCATCGCCCTGATAGGGAAAGCTGAGCGCGCGCAATTCGGCCACGGGGGTTTCGCGCAGGGTCGCCATGCGCGCGAGGGAAACCCCCATTTCGCCGCTCACCTCGGTCGGAAAGGCCGGTGTGCTATCGCCATCAAGCAGCAGATCAAAAGTCGAGCCGGTCATCCACAGCGCCGTGGCCGAGGACAGCAGAAGGCCAAGCACCGCGATGCGGGCAATCTCGACATGCACGCGCCCGGCCAGCGGCCCGCGCAGGCGCGCGAACCAGCGCCGCCAGCCCCCCGCCCGCCGCGCCACCAGCACAGCGCCCGAAAGCGCCAGCACCAGCATCGCCGCCGCCCCTGCGGCCATCGCGATCCGCCCCCCGTCGCCAAGAAACAGCGAGCGATGCAGGTTGGTGAGCCAGCGTTGGACCTGGTTGGGGTCAGCCGAGGCCACGCCCTGCCCGGTGGCGGGGTCGATCACGGCGGCCCCCGGCCTGCCCTCGTCGAACCAGTAGGCGGTGATCCGCCCCGAAGGTGCGCGGCGGATCTGCTCGACGCCGGGATAGGCCGTCTCGATACGCTCGGCGAGGGTGGCGACGCTCAGGCCCGCCTCGGCCTGCGGCGCGCCGAGACGCTCCACCGCCGGAAAGACCGACAGCGCCGCGCCGCTGAGCGACAGGATGGTCAGAAGCACCAGGGCCACAAGACCCGGCCAGCGATGGAATGCACGGATCATGGCCCCGCCCCCTCACATATCGTAGGTGAAATTGGCGATGTAGCGCCGCCCGCGCACCGGCGCGCCCGCGCCTGCCGTCGTCAGCGGCACCGCCACCTCGTTGGGGCTGTCGCGCATATCCTCCACGGCGGCGTCGATATGCAGCGTATAGCCCGCATCAAAGAGCGCATCGGCCAGATCGAGCGTGATCTCCAGGCTGCGGCCCGCGCCGACACTGGCGCCAGTAATGCCGTTCACCTGGCCCGTATCGCCGCTCGTGGCGCGATACCAATCGGTCAGATGCTTGTAATATTTCGACTTGCCCCCGGCCATCCAGAGGCTGCCGACATAGGCCCCCGAGGCATCGGTGACGTAAAGCGCGAGATAGGCCCCGTCGCCGCCGTAAGTGTTGAGCGTCGTGGTGAGCGTCACGGGCCGTGCGCTGGCAAGGCCGGGAGCGGTGAGCGCGGTGCTGAGCGCGAGTGTGGCAAGAAGCGATTTCATTGGGTGGTGTCTCCGGGTGTGATGCATTGGATCAGGGAGTTGAACGCGCCGCAGGGCGGTTTCCGCCGCAGCGCGGCATGGCTCAATTCACCTTGGCCTTGGGCGCGGCCCCGCCGCCGAAAAGGCCGTTTTGCGGCGGGGCTACGCTGCCCGCAGGCGCGGGATTGCGGGCATTGCCGCGCTCGTCCTCGTCGTCATCGTATTCCACCTCGACCGTTGTCAGCGTCGCGGGATCGAGCTTCACCTCGATCTCGCGGCCCGCGCTGTCGCGGCCCTTCATTTCATAACAACCGTCGTCGATCTTGAACTTGCGCGCGGTCCAGCCGTTTTCTTCGGCCACCCGCATCGCGGCCTCGCGCGGCTGCCACGTGTCACGCGGCGCAGAGCAATCATCGTCGCTTGCAAGCGCCATACCGGCAGGCAGCAGGGCGGGAAGGGAAAGGGCGGTCAGGGTCTTTTTCATCGCAGGGTCTCCTTTTCATCTGCAAGGTCACTATGACGGCCCGACCTGAGGGCTTCCTGACGCGGCTGCGTTTCCTTCGTCAGCTTGCCGTCAGACAGAAGAAAATACCATTTTGGAGGGCGTTGATCATATGAGCTGCGATGTCGGATCAAGGACGGCTGTGCGGACCTTTCTGCCGTTGTCTGTGATGAGGTAAGTGTCCGCTTTCCGAGAGACGCTTTTCTTGACCTCGACCAAATTTGAGGCGCTAGCTGATCGGATCATCTGTTGGAGACCCTTATGACCTTTCAGATTAACCCGCTCGTTCCGGAACTCTGGTGCTCGGATTTTGACGTGTCGATGAACTTCTACACCGCCATACTTGGCTTTGATGTTGCACAGCAACGGGGTAGCGATCCTCACGCCTATCTCGCGCTCTATGGCGCGCAGATCATGATTGCCCATTGGAAGCTTGATGGAAATTGGGCGCCTTGGCTTCCCGAAGACATGGCACATCCCTTTGGGCGAGGGATGAACCTCCAATTCATGGTGCCTGACGTGGACTCTCTCTATAAGAGTGTCCGGTCGCGGGGAGCAAAACCCCTCATCGAAATCTACGAAGATGAAATTTGGAAGACCGATTGCATGGATACGCGCCGCCAGTTTTTGATCTCAGACCCGGACGGCTACGTGGTTCGCTTTGCTCAAAGCCTTAGAACACGTCCCGTGGAGCCGGAAGATGAACAAAAACTGAGAGCGCGATACGGCGCAGAATCCAACTGAGCGTATTGTTATTCCTGTTTATCGGAAATGCGTTCCGCCGCAGCGGCGTTTCAAAAGCGGTCATTGGCTGCGCTGCTGAAACTCGGGTGTCTGGGCTCGTAGCCGCCATTGAAAGGCGGATGTCGCCCCCGCGACATCAACGGTCAGGCTTGACGGTCGTCCACATGAGAAAGGCCCCGCCGGGGAGGGCGGGGCCAGGTGTGACCGACGGGGGGAGCGGTCAGGCGATGTCGCCGGGCGCGGGGGCGCGTTTGTCGCCGGTGACCATGGCGAGGGCGAGGTTTTCGCGGTGCCGCACGGAGGCCAGCACGACCCCGCCGACATGCAGCGCGACCAGCAGCAGCATCAGGTTGGCAAAGACCTCGTGCAGCTCTTCGAGGGCCTCTTCGCCCCTCTCGCCATTTTCGCCATATCCGCCGTCCCCATCGGCCCAGGCCGGGGCCACGACCTGCGGCAGGTCGGGCAGCATCGCCACGCGGCCCGGCTCTTCTATCAGCCAGCCGGTGAGTGCCGTGCCCGACAGGCTCAGGAGCAACGCGAGGACCATCGCGGCCCCTGCCGGGTTGTGCCCGAGATAGCGCCGCTCGCGACCGCGCAGCATGTCGCCGATATAGGCAATCGTGGCGCGCGGCCCCTTGAGAAACTGGGCAAAGCGCGCATAGCGGCTGCCAATAAGGCCCCATATGATGCGGAACGCGACCAGCCCCGCGACCACGTAGCCCGCGATCTCGTGGAGGGTGGACAGCTCCTCGGCGCTGAGCCAGGCCACCGTGAAGGCCGCGACAAGGCCCCAGTGAAACACCCGCACCAGCGGATCCCAGACCCGCAGCTTGTCGGGCGCGGGGGTGTAGGTGGTCAGCCCCGCATCGCTCATCCGGTCAGTCATCCTTGTTTTCCTTGTCCTTTTTCCGATCCTGTTCGCGCCGGTCTTCGTCCTCATCCTCGTATTCGATCTCGATCACCTTGAGCGTGGCGGGATGCACCGTCACCTCGATCCGGCGGCCCGCGCCGTCGCGCCCGTCGATCTCGTAGCAGCCGTCGTCGATCTTGATGCGACGCACCGTCCAGCCATTTTCCTCGGCCAGCCGGGCCACGGCATCGCGCGGCTGCCAATCGGCCATCGGCACGAAGCAATCATCGCTCGCCTGCGCCGCGCATGCGGGAAACACCGCGAGAAAGCCGAGAATTGTCGCTGTCTTCTTCATGGGCCAAACTCCTCGTGGCACGCCTCTTGATGCGGTATATGCGCGGCAAAGCTGACGGTAGCCTGAAGGCCGGTCGCGCGTGGCGTCAGCTTTGCGTCAGTCGGGCGGATCATGACGGGCCATCGCGAAAGGAACGGAACCACCATGCGCATCCTGTTGATCGAGGACGACATCCCCCTTGGCGCCGCCGTGCGCGACCAGATCGCGGGCGACGGGCAATCAGTGGATTGGGTCACGCGGCTCGATGCGGCGCATGAGGCGGTGCGCAGCGCGGCCTATGATCTGGTGCTGCTCGACCTGATGCTACCCGACGGGCGCGGCATTACCTTCCTCAAGGGCCTGCGCGCGCGCGGGGATGTCACGCCGGTCATCATCCTCACGGCACTCGACCAGGTATCGGACCGGATCGAGGGGCTGAACGCGGGCGCCGATGATTACCTCGTGAAGCCGTTCGACCTGTCGGAATTGTCGGCGCGCATCGGCTCTGTCGCGCGGCGCTACTCCGGCAACCCCAACCCGATCCTCAGCCACGGCCCGCTCGATATCGACCTGGCCGCGCGCAGCATCCACAAGGACGGCAAGCCGGTGCCGCTCACCGCGCGCGAATGGGCGCTCTTCGAGGCGTTCCTTGCGCGCCCCGGTCAGCTTTTGTCCAAGGCGCAACTGGAGGAAAAGCTATACGCTTTCGACACCGAGGTGGAGAGCAACACCATCGAGGTGCATGTCAGCCGCCTGCGCAAGAAGCTGGGCGCACGGGTGATCGAGACAGAGCGCGGCATGGGCTACCGGCTGGGCAGGCCATGAGATGGGCGCGCAGCCTTCGGGCGCGGCTTGGGCTGTCGGTCGGGCTGGTGCTGACCGTCTTGTGGCTCTTGGCCGCGACCGTGACGGGCCTCATTGTGCGCGGCGAGATGGACGAGGTGTTTGATAGCGCCTTGCGAGAGACCGCCGAGCGTATCCTGCCGCTGGCCGTCACCGATATCGTCGGGCGCGAGGATCAGGGCGTGACGCAGCGGCTTGCCCCGATCCGCGCGCATGACGAGTTCTTCACCTATCTGGTGCGCGATGCCGAGGGGCGCATCCTGCTGCAATCCCACGCTGCCGATCCGGGCCAGTTCCCGCCCTGGGAGGGGCCGGGGTTTCGTCAGACCGCGACCCACCGATTCTATAGCGACGCGGCGCTGCAAGACACGATCCGCATCACCGTGGCCGAACCGCTGGCGCATCGCGCCGCGGTCGCGCGCGAGATCGGCATGGGGCTTGGCCTGCCGCTGTTGATCGTGCTGCCGGTGGCCCTTGCGGCGATCATCCTCGCCGTCCGCTTCAGCCTCGATCCGCTGCGCCGGTTTCGTATGCGGCTTGAGGCGCGCGGCGCGCGTGACCTCTCGGAGGTGCCCGCGGGCGATCTGCCCACCGAGATTGCCCCGCTGGCCGCGACCCTCAACAGCCTGCTGGCCCGGCTGCGCGACGCCTTCGAGGCCGAGCGCAGCTTTGCCGCCAATGCCGCGCATGAGCTTCGCACGCCGCTCGCCGGGGCCATCGCGCAGGCGCAGCGCCTGCGGGCCGAGACGCAGGACGCGGCCACGCAGGCGCGCGCCGCAGAGATCGAGGCGACGTTGAAGCGCCTCACCCGGCTATCGGAACGCCTTATGCAGCTTGCCCGCGCCGAGGGCGGCCGGCTGCGCCTGGAGCACGCCGCCGACCTGAGGGCCGTGGCGCGGGTCGTGATCGAGGATATCGCGCGCGCGGGGGCGGCGGGGCGCATCGCGCTGCACCTGCCCGAGAGGCCGGTGATGTCGGATCTCGACCCCGATGCCTTTGCGATCCTGTGCCGCAACCTTGTCGAAAACGCGCTGCGCCACGGGGCGCAGGAGGGCACAGTCGATGTGACCCTGACGGCAGAGGGGCAACTGATCGTGGCCAATGACGGCCCCGTTCTGCCGCGCGACACGCTTGCGCGGCTGACCGCGCGGTTCGAGCGGGCAAGTGCGGGCAGCGATGGCAGCGGGCTGGGCCTTGCCATTGTCGCCGCCATCGCAGAGCGGATCGGCGGCGCGCTCATCCTGCAATCGCCGCGTCCGGGGCAAGCGTCGGGCTTTCAGGCCTCTGTCAGCCTGCCGACAGCCCCCGCCGATACGTGATCCGGGGCAAAGGCCGGTCTCAGCCCTCGACGCGGGTCAGATCGGCGGCTTGCAGGCAGACGTGGCGGATGCGCGACAGCAGGTTGAGACGGTTGCGGCGGATCACCGCGTTCTCGGCATTGACCTGCACCGCCTCGAAAAACGCATCAATGGGGGCACGCAGCGCCGCCATCGCCTGCATCGCCCCGGCGAAATCCTCCGCCTTGAGCGCCTCGGCGATCTGCGGCTCGGCGGTATCGAGCGCGGCAAAGAGCGCGCGTTCCTCGTCCGTCTCGGCGAATTTCACATCCGCGCCGTAGGAATATTCGACGCCATCCTTTTGCTCGGCCTGTGTCAGAATGTTGTTGGCACGCTTGAAGCCCTGCAACAGGTTGCCGCCCTCCTCGGTTTTCAAGAAATCCCCGAGGGCGCGGGCGCGGTGGACCAGCAGCGTCAGATCGTCACTGCCCGCCATCGCAAGGCAAGCGTCGATCACGTCATGGCGGATGCCGTCCTCGCGCAAGTGGACCTTGAGGCGGTCGTGGAGGAAGGCGAGGAGGTCATCGCTCAGATCGGGCAGCGCATCGCCAACCTTGCGGATCAGGCTGTCATCGCCGGTCGCGGGGGGCTCTTCGCGCGTCTGCAACCGGTCGAGCACGGCCTGGAAAGCCGCGCCAAATACGCCGTGATCGGCGATTTCTTCTAGGATTTCCTCCAGCGTGTCGATCTCACCATCTGTGGCACCGTCCCGGTTCAGGGCAATCTTCTGGCGCAGAAGCTGGGCGTCAATGAAGCGGTCGAGCGGCAAGCGCAGGGTGCCATCCGTCACGATCCGGATCACCCCCAAGGCCGCCCGCCTTAACGCATAGGGGTCTTTGCTCCCCGTGGGCTTCTCGTCAATCGCCCAGAACCCGCACAATGTGTCGATCTTGTCGGCGAGTGCCACCGCGACCGAGACCGGCGCAGAGGGCACCGCATCGGAGGGCCCCAACGGCGAATAATGCTCTTCGCAGGCGGCGGCGACCTCCGTGGACAGGCCGGCGGCCTGCGCATAATACCGCCCCATAAGCCCTTGTAATTCGGGGAATTCCCTCACCATTTCCGATTGCAGATCGGCCTTGGCCACGCGCGCGGCCTGCTCGGCAAGGCCCGCATCCGCCCCCACCAGCGGCGCGATCTCGCGCGCGAGCGCGGCGATGCGCGCCACGCGGTCGGCCTGTGATCCCAGTTTATTGTGGAAGGTGACAGAGGCCAGCCCCGCCGCCATGCCGTCAAGGCCCCGCTCGCGCACCGTGCGCAGGTCATTCTCCCAAAAGAATTTCGCATCCGACAGCCGCGCCGCCAGCACCTTCTGGTTGCCCGCCAGAATGGTCGCGCCGTGATCGGCGGTCTCGACATTGGCGACGGTCACAAAGCGCTCGATCCGCCCCGTTTTGGGATTGCGCAGGCTGAAGAATTTCTGATGCTCGCGCATGGAGGTCTGCAACACCTCCGGCGGCAGGTCGAGGAACCCGGCCCCGATCTCGCCCATCAGCACCACCGGCCATTCCACCAGCCCCGCCACCTCCGCCAGAAGCCCGCGATCCTCGACCAGTTCCAGCCCGGCAGCGAAAGCCTGATTGCCGGCCTCCTGCCGGATCGTCTCGGCCCGCTCGGCGGGGTCGAGCACGACATGCGCGCGCTTGAGCTTTGCCCGGTAATCCTCGAACGAGGTGACCGAGAATGGCTCTGGCGCCATGAAGCGGTGGCCGCGCGTGGTATCGCCCGCGCGGATGCCGTCCACCTCCATCGCCACCACCTCGCGCTCGCCTGCCTCGTCGGTGAGGATGCACAGGATCGAATGCAGTGGTCGCACCCAGCGCAAAGACCCCGCACCCCAGCGCATCGACTTGGGCCACGGAAAACTGCGGATCAGCTTTTCCAGATCCTCGGCCACGATCTCTGCCGCCGCGCGACCGGGGCGGGTGATGGTGGCGAAATAAACCTGTCCCTTCTTCTCGTCGCGGACCTCCAGCGCGTCGCGCGCCACGCCCGCACCACGGCAAAACCCCTCGATGGCCTTTTCCGGCGCATCGACGCGCGGGCCCTTGCGTTCCTCGCGCAGGGTGGGTGATGACCCGGCCAACCCCTCTACCGCCAGCGCCAGCCGCCGGGGCGTGGAAAACGCCGCCGCACCGGCATAGGTCAGCCCCGCCTCGACCAGCGCATCGGTCATGCGCGCGCGCAAATCCTCGGCGGCGCGCGCCTGCATCCGCGCGGGAATTTCCTCGGAGAAGAGTTCGATCAGGAGATCGGGCATGGTTCAGTATCCTTGCGGGGGTTCGGGGCAGTCGGCGGGGGCGGGCTGGCCGTCAAAGACCACCTCGCCGCAGCGGTTGATCTGGTGCCAGGCATAGGCGCGGCCATCGGGATATATGGCCAGCACCCGGTCGATCCCGTATTGGATGTCGGCCTCGCCCATATAGGCGCGCGCGCGCCCCTCTTCGAGCGCGGCGCCGATGGCCTTGGCGTCGAAACACTCAAACCAGCCCGGCGCGGTGAGCGGCTCTGCACCGGGGTAGGGCATGAGCGGCGCATCCTGCGGCGCTTGCGTGGTGAAACAGGCGCGAAAGCGGATCGGCGAGCTGTCGGCGTCGATGCCCTCGAAATCGCGCGCGGGCAGGTCGATCACATCGCCGCTTGCCAGCGTGAGCCGCATCTCCACTTCGCCGCCCTGCGCCGCCAGCCGCACGTCGCGATAGAAGTGATAGACCTGGAGGTAATACATCGCCCCCCCGGCAATCGCCGCCACGACGAGAATGGCAATGCTGAGAACCTTGCCCATCAGGCCGCATACCCCCCCGCGCCGGTCTGCACGAACGCATCGGCGCACATCTTTGCCAGCGCCCGCACCCGGCCGATATAGGCCTGCCGCTCGGTCACAGAAATCACGCCGCGCGCATCCAGCAGGTTGAAGATATGGCTCGCCTTGATGCACTGGTCATAGGCAGGATGCGCCATGACGATGCGCTTGGCCGTCTTGGGGTCGATATCCTCCTGCGCCAGAATGGCGGCGCATTCGGCCTCGGCCTCCTCGAAATGCCGCAGCAGAACGGCTGTATCGGCCACGTCGAAATTCCAGCGGCTGTATTCCTCCTCGGTCTGGCGGAACACATCGCCATATTTGAGCGCAATCGGCGCATCGGGGTCGTTGAACGGCATGTCCATGACGTGATCCACGCCCAGCACATACATCGCCAGCCGCTCCAGCCCATAGGTCAGCTCTCCCGAAACGGGGTGGCAGTCATGCCCGCCCACCTGCTGGAAATAGGTGAACTGGCTCACTTCCATGCCGTCGCACCAGACCTCCCAGCCAAGGCCCCAGGCCCCGAGCGTGGGGCTTTCCCAGTCATCCTCGACAAAGCGGATATCGTGGCGCGCGGCGTCGATGCCGATGGCCGCCAGCGAGCCGAGGTAAAGCTCTTGCAGGTCAGGGGGCGAGGGTTTGATGAGCACCTGAAACTGGTAATAATGCTGGAGCCGGTTGGGGTTCTCGCCATAGCGCCCGTCGGTGGGCCTGCGCGAGGGCTGCACATAGGCCGCAGCCCAAGGCCGCGTGCCCAAGGAGCGCAGCGTGGTGGCGGGGTGAAACGTGCCCGCGCCCACCTCCATGTCATAGGGTTGCAGGAGGGCGCAGCCGCGCGCCGCCCAATAGCCCTGAAGCCGAAGGATGATCTCCTGAAAACTGCGCGGCTTCAACGTGCTCTCGGTCATGCGTCAGGCCCCCTGAAAATTGCCGCCCCTACCTAGGCCGAGGGCGGGGCGCGGTCAATCGGCCTTGGCGCGCGCGATGCGGCGTGCAGATTAGGGATGCATCGCCGCCGGATTTTGTTACAAACGGGGTTAATCCCCCCAGCGGGTCATGGCAGTCACGAGGACTTCAGGAATGCGTTTGGTTGCAACCGTTTGTTTCATGCTCTTTATCGCGCCGCTTGCGGCGCTTGCCCAGGCGGGCACCGAAGGCGCGGGCGAGGTCTGGGTTCAGATCGAGGCCCAGCCGACCCTTGCCGAGGCGCAGGCCAGCGCGCGGCGATATGCCCGTGACCTGCCCGATGTGAACGGGTTCGCGGTTGGGCAGGGCTGGTATGGCATCGCCCTTGGCCCCTATACCGAGGCCGAGGCCGCGCGCGTGCTCGATGTCTATCGCCGCGAGGGGGTGATCGCGCGCGACAGCTATGTCGCGCCCAGCTCCGATTACGGACGCCGGTTCTGGCCTGCCGGGGCAGAGCCGTTCGTGCCCGAAGAGCCACAGGCGGCGGAGACCGGGGCGCAGCGGCTTGCTCAGGCCGAGCCCGAACCCGAACCCGAGCCCATCATCTACGAGACCCCGGGCGAAGCCCTTGCCAGCGAGAGACGGCTTTCGCGCGACGAGCGGGCGGATTTGCAGATCGCCCTGGAATGGGCCGGGTTCTATCGCGGCCAGATCGACGCGGCCTTCGGGCCGGGCACGCGGGGCGCGATGGCGGGCTGGCAGCGCGAGAACGGCTTTGAGCCGACCGGTGTTCTGACCACGCGGCAGCGCGCCGAACTGCTGCGCCAGTATAACGCCGTGCTCGAGGATCTCGGGATCGAGACCGTGCGCGACACGCGCGCGGGCATCGAGATCGCCCTGCCGCTTGGCGTGGTGGCCCTTGATCGCCACGAGGCACCGTTTGCGCATTACCTCGCCACCGGCGATCTGCCCGCGCAGGTGCTGCTCATCAGCCAGCCGGGCGACCGCACCACCATGACCGCGCTTTACGACATCATGCAGACCCTTGAAATCGTGCCGCCCAACGGCCCGCGCGCGCTTGACGCGGAGGGCTTTACCCTCACCGGCGAGGGGGCCGAGACGGTCTCGCACACGCGCGTGTGGCTGCGCGGGCGCGAGATAAAGGGCTTTACCCTGATCTGGCCCAGGGGCGACGAGGCGCGCCGCACCCGCCTTCTGGAGGCGATGGAGAAGAGTTTCGCCCCCCTGCCCGGCACGCTCGAGGCGATTGCCGCCCCGACGAGCGGCCAGCGCATCGACCTTGTGGCAGGGCTTGACGTGCGCCGCCCCGACCGGTCGCGCTCGGGCTTTTTCGTGGATGCGCGCGGGGCGGTTCTGACCACCGCCGAGGCGGTGCGCGGCTGCGCGCGGATCACCCTGGACGAGACGATCGAGGCCGATATCGCCCATGTCGACACGGGCCTGGGCGTGGCCGTGCTGCGCCCACGCGAGGCGCTTGCCCCGGCGCAGGTCGCGCAGTTCCGCACCGATCTTCCGTCGCTGCTGTCGCGCGTGGCGGTGGCGGGCTATTCCTACGAGGGATTGCTGGGCGCGCCCACCGTTACCTTCGGCCAGTTTGCGGCGCTCGAAGGTCTTGACGGCGAGACCCATCTCAAGCGGCTGGCGCTGTCGGCGCGGGCGGGCGACGCGGGCGGGCCGGTGCTGGATGGCGGCGGCGCGGTGCTGGGAATGCTGGTGCCGTTCGAGGCCGCAGGCCGCAGCCTGCCCGAGGGCGTGAGCTTTGCCGCCACCAACGGCGCGCTGCGCACGGTGCTGATGGCGGGCGGTGTCACCCCGCAGGCGGCCACGGCCAGCCCCGATCTCTCGGGCGAGGCGCTGACCGACCGCGCGGGCGCGATCACCGTTCTGGTCGGCTGTTGGAAATAATTCGCGGCAAACGCCACGGTTTCGCCATGGTCAAGGCATGGCGGGGCCGTGGCAGCGGGGCGAAATGATCCGGCAAATCACAGCCGGAGATCGCATCATGACCCCCCAACGCATCCTTGCCGCAGGCCTTGTTGCCGCCACGCTCGGCATAATTGCCCCCGCAGCCACCGCGCAACAGGCCGATCGCGGCTATACCACCGCGATTCGCGGCGGCACCAGCAAGATCATGCCCCCCGCCACTCATCCCGGCCAATGGTGGACGCATCCCTCGGGCTGCGAATATTCGCGCACGGGGCGGCCCGGCGAGGTGGTGTGGTATCTCATCATCAACACCGCGCGCCCCGAATGCCCGACCTATATCGCCACCCGTGGCGGGCGCGACGTGTATTGAGCGCATGCGCGGCGCGAGGGCGGCCCGCGTTCAGGGCCGCCAGAATCGCGGCAATAGCAGCACCAGGACGGCAAGGATTTCCAACCGGCCCATCAGCATGGCGAGGATCATCAGCCCCTTGGCCGCATCGGGAAAAGCCTGCAACGATCCCGTCGCGCCGACACTGGGGCCAAAGGCCGGGCCGATGTTGAAAATCGCCGTCCATGCGCCGGACACCGATTCGATCAGCGTCAGCCCGGTCAGTTCCAGCGCTACCGAGAAGATGCCCAGCGACAGGATATAGACGGTGAACAAAAGCATCACCGATTGCAGCACCTCATCCTCGACGCGCCGCCCCTCGTGGCGCAGCACCATCACCGAGGAGGGGTGAAAGATGCGCCGCGCCTGCTGACCCAGCGCGCGCAACATGAGCTGATAACGGAAAATCTTGATCGAGCAGCCGGTAGAGCCGGTGCAACCGCCAATCGCGCCCACCGCGATCAGGATCACAAAGGGAAAGCTGCCCCAGGCCGTCACGTCGCCATCGCCAAACCCGGTGCCGGAAAAGATCGACACCATGTTGAAGAGCCGCGCGCGCAGGCCCTCCTCGTCGATATAACCGGTAACCGCCACCTCGTAGCCCACGATCAGAATAGAGGCGTAGCCGATCCAGCGCAGATAGGTGCGCACCTGGCTGTCCTGCCAGAGCGGGCGCATCTGCCCCTGCATCCCCTGCATCAGCCGCACGAAGGGCAACGTGGACAGGATCATGAACAGAATGCAGGCATATTGCAGCCCCGCCGAATACGCCCCGAAAGACGCATCGCGCGTCGAGAAGCCGCCCGTCGCCACGGTGGTGAGCGCGTGCGCGGTGGCATCGAACACCCCCATCCCGAGGGCGAGATAGGCAAACGTGCAGGCCAGCGTCACAACCAGATAGACGTTGAGCACGCCCTTGGAAATGTCGATGGTGCGCGGCAGCGCCTTGCCAAGGGTATCGAACCCCTCGGAGCGAAAGAACTGCATCCCGCCCACCCGCATCTCGGGCAGGAACACCAGCGCGACGATGACGATCCCGAGGCCGCCCAGCCATTGCAGGATGCTACGCCACAACAACAGCCCCTTGGGCAGCCCATCCAGACCCGCGATCACCGTGGAGCCGGTGGTGGTCATCCCCGACATCGATTCGAACAGCGCATCAACCAGCCCCAGCCCGGTCTCGCCCAGCATGAACGGCAGCGCCCCAAAGAGCGGCAGCACCACCCAGACCGTGGTAGTCAGAAGAAAGGCCTGCTGAATGCTCAGGCCCTGCCCAATGGCGTTGCGGCACGACAGCGCCACCAGCCCGCCGATAAGGCCGGTCACGATCATGCTTTCGGCAAAAACGGTCCAGTGCTCCCGCCCCTCGGCGAGATCGACGAGAAGCGGCAACAGCATGGTGCCGCTCATGGCCAGCACCATAAGCCCGACAAGATATCCCACGGGTCGCATATCGAACATGAGGCGCACCGTTGGCCGCAGGCCGAGACGGTGTCAAGCGCCATGCGCGCGCGGCGCGCGGTCGGTTCAGCCGGTCACGATGTCCTCGAAGACGAAGGCCGGGATATCGGCGCGGCAAAGGCCCATCGCGGCAAGCTCGGCATCGCTCATCGCGTGCATCCGCGCCACGCTTGCCAGACGGTTGCGGGTGAGCATGTAGGCATTCATCCCCGGCGCGTGCTCTGCCATGAAGAGGTCAAGATCGCGTCGCCATGTCGGCGATGTGAATTGGATGGTCAGGTCGGTCTCGGTCATCGGGTCCCCTCTTTCGTGTCTCGAACGGGTTCCCTCCCCACGCGGCAATATAATGCGATCCGGCCCGGATTGCGCGGGCTGCGATCATAACGGTGAGAGGTGTTGCTGCATTGCAGCATGCCCTGATGGGCAAGGGCCCGGCGCAGTCCTCCGCCGAGCCCTTTTGCGTGATCACGTCGCGGATCAGGCGTAGAACAGATCCTTGAAGACGTGATAGGCGATCTGGTCACGCGCGATGCCGAGCTGGGCCAATTCGGCGTCGGATTTGGCTTCGAGCGCCTCGATCTGCGCGCGCCGCGACCGCACACGGGCAGAGCGTTCCATAGCGCGCTCAAGCCCCGCCGCGAACCGTGCAAAAAATCCGCGCAGGGGTGATTCGGAAAGATTGGTGGTGGTGTTCGACATTTGGAAACCTCACGAATGTGATGTGTTCCCTCCCTGTCCTGAACCTAGGGCGCGGCGGTGCCGAATACGAGCGACAATACCGAATGGCCGGGTTGCGACAAACGCATCCCGGCCTGCAAGGTATTATTTCGAATGAGTTTTCTCACCCTTGGCCGGCATGGCGGGTGGGGTCGAGGGCGCGCGCTGACGCTTGGCCGCAGTGGCGGCGGCCTCGTCCTTGGGCGCGGGCTTGACAGCCTCGGGCTTGGGCGCGGCTTGCGCTGCGGGGGCGGGCTTGGCCACCTCGGGCTTGGGCGTGGGCTGGACAGCCTCAGCCTTGGGCGCGGGCTTCGCGGGGGCGGCTTGCGCGGCTTTTGCCACCGGCGCGGGCGTCACGGCCTCGGGTTTCGACGCAGGCTTTGCGGGGGCGGCTTGCGCTGCGGGCACTGCCTTGCGCGGCATCGCCGCCGGTTTGGGTGCGGCAACCGGGGCCGTGCGCGCCGCCGGGCGCTTGGCAAACGGCAAGGTCTGAAGCCCCGCCTCGGTCAAGACACGGGCAACGCGCAACTGCGTTTCGATGACATATCCGGTCAGGCGGATACCCGCCGCCGAGAGCTTGAGCGGGAAATCGGGTGCAAGCATTCTGTCTGGTCCTTCTGTCAGGTAACACCGAAGATCGCACGCATGAATGACACGCGCGTGACCAACTCGAATGATGCTGCAATGCAGCAAAGGTGACCGAAGGTCAAATCACATTGTGCAGATGCGGCAAAACCACGCCGATTTTGCCCTCACTTGCCGCGAAACCGCGCAATCCGCTCAGCCGCCATGCACCAGCGTGTGAAACAGGCGCGGATCGAGGCTCAGCGCGTCAAAGGTCTCACCCTCGGTCAGCACGCTCACCGCGTCATGGCTGTGCAGGCTTTCCTGATGGCTTGCCACGACCCGGAAATCGCCGATCCGCGGCTCTGCCAGCAATTGCTCGCAGAAAAGCCGCGCGGCATCCTCGACAAAAATCGGATTGGCGGCGTTCAACTCGGCGAAGGCCTGCTCGTCCTCGCGTTTCACCATCACTTGCGTTTCCGTGGGCACGGCGCGGCGCGCGAGTTCGATCAGATCCTCGAACCACAGGCAATCGCCCTCCATCACCTCGACCGAGATGCGCGCGACCGAGCGTTGCGAATGCGGCGTCGCCAACTGTCCGCGCGCGCGGCGCGCGTGCTCGCTCAGTTCCAGCGAACAGGGGCAGGTCGAGGAATAGACGTAATCGAGATGCATCAGCTTGCGCCGCACCCCGCCCGTATCCACCAGTTCCAGCGCGATATCGTAATACTGATACCCCATCAGCCCCGAGCGCAGCGCCTCCACCTTCATCGGGTAGGAAAACCGCATCTGAAGCCGCGCATCGACGCTGTCGAGATCGGTCAGGTAATCATCGAGCGCCGCCGCCATCACCTCGAGGCTGAAGGTCTTTTCGGCATGCTTGTAAAAGCTGCGCATGATGCGCGACATGTTGATGCCCTTCTTGCCCGCCTCAAGGCTCACCGTGCCGGTGACCGAGGTTTCAAGCATGAGGTCGCCATTCTCGCGGGTATGATAGCGGATCGGCAGGCGGAAATTGGAAATGCCCACATGTTGCAGATGCTGCCGCGTGCCCCGGATGAGCGACGAAGGCCCGTTCTGAAGATCGGGGAGCGTGGCGCGATAGCCCTCGTCGGCGGAAAAATCCTCAGGGTATACGCGCGCCAGCACCGGATAGTTCGCCACCGCTTCATCGGGCAGAAGCCGGGCAATGGCCGGATCGAGATCGGCCACTTCCTCGGGCGTGGCCGACACGGCCCATTCGCGCAACCGGTCGAGCGCGGCCTTTGCCTCGTCCCGGTCCGGGGGCGGCGACATATCAGAGGGGTGGATATTCATACGAGCGTTCCCTGTCCACTGTCCCGAGGGTGACCATATATGGTTTCCCGCCGGATTTCCAATCGCGTAGCTTTATACGCGAAAAGCGGCAGGACGGATCACACCGCATCGAGCGCGCCGCGCAGATCGGCGATCAGGTCCTCGGCATCCTCCAGCCCGACGCTGAGCCGCACCAGCCCCGGCGTGATCCCGAGCGCGCCGCGCCGCTCTTCGGTCAGGCGCTGATGGGTGGTGGTGGCGGGATGGGTGATGATGGATTTGGCATCGCCCAGGTTGTTGGAGATGAGCACGATCTCCAGCGCGTTAAGAAAGCGGAACGCCGCCTCCTGCCCGCCCTTGATGTCGAGCGCGATCACCGTGCCGCCCTGCCCCATCTGCTGCATCGCCAGCGCGTGTTGCGGATGGCCTGCCAGCCCCGGATAGATCACCCGCACCCGCGCATCCCCCGCCAGCGTCTCGGCGATGGTCTGCGCGGCTTGCGATTGCGCGCGCACGCGCAGGTCAATCGTCTCCAGCCCCTTGAGCATCACCCAGGCGTTGAACGGCGACAGCGCCCCGCCGGTATGTTTCATATAAGGCTCAAGCGTTTTGCGGATAAATTCGCGCGTGCCCAGCACCACCCCGCCAAGGCACCGCCCCTGCCCGTCGATATGCTTGGTCGCCGAATAGATCACCACATCGGCCCCCTGCGCGATGGCCTCGGAATAGACTGGCGTGGCAAAGACGTTATCGACCACCACAATGGCCCCCACGGAATGGGCGAGATCGGCCACGGCAGCGATATCCACCACCTCCAGCGTCGGGTTGGCCACCGTCTCGAAAAAGACGGCCTTGGTTCCGGGCTGGATCGCCGCGCGCCACTGGTCAAGCTCGGTGCCATCGACGAATGTCACCTCGACCCCGAACCGCGTCAGCACCTCTTCGAGCACGTAAAGACACGAGCCAAACAGCGCGCGCGCCGCGACCACGTGATCGCCCGCCCGCAGCATCGAGGTCAGCGCGCCCGACACCGCCGCCATGCCGCTCGCGGTGGCAAAGGCGTCCTCGGCCCCTTCAAGGGCGGCGATGCGCTCCTCGAACATGGCCACGGTGGGATTGCCGTAACGGGCATAGATGAATTCGTCCGGCCCCGCTTCGATGAACCGCGCCTGCGCGGCCTCGGCACTCTCGTAGACAAAGCCCTGCGTGAGGAAAAGCGCCTCGCTCACCTCGCCATACTGGCTGCGCCGCGTGCCGCCATGCACCAGTTTCGTGCGTGTTTTCATATCCGTCCTCCGGGCGCATCGCCCAACAAAAAAGCCCCGTTCGCGGTCAAGCGAAAGGGGGCTTTCTCCTGACCTCTTTAGCGGGATGTTTAACGTGGCCCGCAATCCGGTAACAAATCGCCACGCGCTCCGCATAATCCGCCCGCCCGCGCGCGTCAACACTGTCACGCAGGCTTAACCAAAACGTCACCGCTTCGAAATATCCCCGGATTACATCACCACCACAAGATGTAGTGGGGTCACCGCGCCATGCCGATCATTCACGTCACTGCCGGTGAGGGGCTGCCCGCGTCGCTCTGCCTTGATGAGGCGGGCCCGGTGGTGCTCATGGTCCACGGCTTCAAATACGCCCCCGGCCATGCCACCGAATGCCCGCATCGCCATATCTTCGCGCTTTCGCCCGAGCGGGAGTGTTTCAAGGTGGTGAGCTGGCCGCGCGGCCTTGGCTTTGACGGGCAGGACGCGCGCGAGGGGCTGGCCATCGGCTTTGGCTGGAACGCGCGCGGATCGCTCTGGCGCGCCTATGCCGAGGCCGCGCGCGCGGGGGCAGCACTCGCTGCGCTGATCGCCGAGGTCCGGGCGCAGGCCCCGCACCGCCCCGTGCACGCCATCGCGCATTCCTTCGGGGCGCGGGTGGTGCTCTCGGCGCTGGCGCATCTTGCCCCCGGCGCGCTTGACCGGATCATCCTGCTGGCGGGGGCCGAGTTCGGCCACCACGCGCGCGCGGCCCTTGCCACGCCCGCAGGCCGCAGCGCCGAGATCATCAACGTCACCACCCGCGAGAACGACCTGTTCGACATGCTGCTGGAATGGCTGATTCCCGCGCCCGCGCGCGGTGATCGCAGCCTCGGGCTGGCGCTGGCCTCGGGGGCGAACGTGCTGACGCTGCAACTCGACGATACCGCCACGCTCGACGTGCTGCGCCGCGCAGGTTTTGCCATCGCCGCGCCCGCCGCGCGCATCTGCCACTGGTCGCCCTATACCCGCGCCGGGGCGCTCGATTTCTACGCCCGCCTCTTGCGTGAGCCCGAGCGGCTGAACCTCGCACAGTTGCGCGCAGCCCTGCCCGATGAGGCCGCCCCGCGCTGGTCGCGGCTTGCGCCCGAGCTGCGGCTGTCCTTGCCGACCGGGCGCAAGCTGTCATCGTGATCGCGGGGCGGGCCGGGTGTCAGCCTGCACGCCAAGCACAGGTCAAGGCGCGCCAAAGACCGATCCCGCCACCGCGATGGAGGCGTGAACCGGTCCGGCCATCATCCGATCAGGCGCTGAGCAGGCGATAAATCTCGTCCTTGAGCCGCGCACGCTCCTTGCGCAGGCCGTGCTCGGCCTGCTCGTCCATCGGCTCTACCAGCGTTTCGGCGCGATGGACTTGCCGATTCACCTCGTGATAGGCGTCGGCCAGCTTGGAAAAATGCGCGTCACTTTGTTTCAAGTCGCTGATTTTAGACGCGAAATCAGGGAATTCTTCGTGAAGCTCATGGGGGGTATGCGACATCTCGTGCCTCCTTGTCATTATCGGTCGTGTCACCCTAGGCGGGCGCAGCCCCCGGCACCTTGACGCGGATCAAGAAAAGCGCTCCGCGTCGTCATCCCGTCAGGGTGAGGGCACGGGGCGCGCGCGCGTGGCTCCGGGGCAGGACATGGGTATTTGCGCCAAGAAGATGCCAGATCGGCGTGCCCCTCGCAGTCTTGATGCCCTGCCTTGATGCCCTGCCATGCGCGTCAGCGTCGGGCGCGCCGCCATCCCGCCGCGCGTGCTGCCCCTTCCGAGCAGAACCAGCGTTCGCCCTGACCGGTTCGGATCGCGGTGCGCGCGTAATCTGCCTGTCCGGGCAGGTGATAGATGCGCGTGCCCGAGCGGCTGATATTGCCCTTGATCGCGCACTCCCGATCAGGTGCCGCATTCTGCGCCGCGCGCTCATCTCGCACCGCGCGGCGATGGTCGGCGGGCCGCTCGAAGCGATGCGCGTGCAGCCCCCGCCCCGCGATCACGGCGCGCTTTTCGTCGAGGTCATAGGCCATCGAATATTTGCGATAGGCCAGCGCCAGCCCCTCAGTCACCAGCATCCGCCCCACATCCTGCCGCGCCACCGTGCAGGTGGCCACGGTGCGGCCATACCTGTCCATCTCGACCGTCTCGCAGCGCGCGATACGCGCGCCTATGCGTGCGCGCACCTGATCGGCGGCCCAGGTGCCGCAATCCCATGTCGCACCATCCGCACCGGTGCAGCCCTGCCCCAGTTCGGGCGCATCAACGCCATGCAGGCGCACGCGCACCGTGCCCACATCGAACGTGTCACCGTCGATCACGCGCACAGGCCCGCCAAATCCCTGCGCCATGACCATGACAGGGAACAGGATAGGAACGATGAGTAAAGAAATCCATAACATCCCCCCTTATGGCGGGGAAATATGACGGATTTCAAGACGAAAGGTGAACAAATGGTTAACGCTGAGACCGCTCCCAATCGGGATGCAGCCACGGCGCGGCATTCTCGGGCGGCAGGGACCGGCCCAGCACATGGTCGGCGATCTTCTCGCCCGCCATGATCGAGGGCGCGTTGAGATTGCCGTTGGTGATGCGCGGGAAAATGCTCGAATCGGCCACGCGCAGGCCCTCCACCCCGATCACGCGGCCCGATGGATCGACCACCGCTAACGGGTCATCAGCACGCCCCATCTTGCAGGTGCCGCAGGGGTGATAGGCGCTCTCGGCGTGGTCGCGGATGAAATCATCGAGCGCGTCATCGCTCTGCACCGCTGCGCCGGGCTGGATTTCGTGGCTGGTATAGGGCGCGAACGCGTCCTGCGCGAAAATCTCGCGCGTCAGGCGGATGCAGCGCCGGAAATCGACCCAATCGCTGTCCTCGCTCATGTAGTTGAAGCGGATCACCGGATCGTCGGCGGGGTCACGGCTGCGCAGGGTAACCGCGCCGCGCGACGCGCTGCGCATCGGGCCGACATGAGCCTGAAACCCATGCCCCTCGGCGGCGGCCTTGCCATCGTAGCGCACGGCAATGGGCAGGAAATGGAACTGGATATCGGGATACTCGACGCCCGCGTTCGAGCGGATGAAACCGCAGCTTTCAAACTGGTTGCTGGCCCCCGGCCCCCGCTTGCCCAAGAGCCATTGCAGGCCGACCCAAGCCTTGCCCCGGAGGTTCCAGTATTTATAGAGACTCACCGGCTGGCTTGCCGCCATCTGAATATACAACTCCAGATGATCCTGAAGATTCTGCCCCACGCCGGGCCGGTCGGCCAGAACGTCGATGCCGTGCCCGGCCAGATGCGCGGCAGGGCCAATCCCGGACAGCATCAAGAGCTTCGGAGAGTTGATCGACGACGCGGCAAGGATCACCTCGGCGCGGGCGCGCACAACCTCTCGTTGCCCCTTTCGGAGCACCTCGACGCCTACGGCGCGGCCCTCCTCGATGACCACCCGTTGCACGAGCCCGCGCAGCAGCGCGCAATTCCCGCGCCTGAGCGCCGGTTTAAGATAGGCATTGGCCGCCGACCAACGCTGGCCCTTGAAGACCGTCATCTCGAACGGGCTGAAACCCTCCTGCTTTTCGCCATTGTAATCATCCGTGCGGTGATAGCCCGCCTGCACCCCCGCCGCGATAAAGGCGCGCGTGAGCGGATTGGCCATCGCGCCGCGCGTGACGTGCAGCGGGCCGCCCTGCCCGCGCCAGTCGGGATCGCCGCCATGGCCGCCATCTTGCCAGCACTCCATCCGCTTGAAATAAGGGAGCACATCCGCATAGCCCCAGCCGTCGCAGCCCTGATCGCGCCAGTGGTCGTAATCGCGCGCATGGCCGCGCACATAGACCATGCCGTTGATCGAGCTTGACCCGCCGATCACCTTGCCGCGCGGACAGGCCAGACGGCGCCCGCCCAGATGCGGCTCGGGCTCGGTGCGAAAGCCCCAGTCGTAGCGGCGCATGCTCATCGGGTAGCTGAGCGCGCCGGGCATCTGGATGAAGGGGCCCGCGTCAGAACCGCCATGCTCGATCACCAGCACCGATTTGCCGGCCTCGGCCAGCCGATAGGCCAGCGCAGAGCCCGCGCTGCCCGCGCCCACGATGACGTAATCGGCTTCCATCAGCGGCCCCGCCCGTGGCCGATGTCGTGAATTGGATATTTACGGCAAGATGACATCATCCTGAGCCTCCGATCATTCATCACGTTGATATCCGTTCGAATGCACATGCCCCCCGCGGCAACGATATCGAGGGGTCCGCCGATCCCTGGGCGCAGGCGGCACACCGACCATGAAAATCAGGATGTCGGGGCGGCGGCTCATCTGTCCTCGCTGGGCAGGCTGGTGTCGAGATAATGCAGGAGCACGGCAATCGCGGTCTCGGGCGCGATGCCGCCCTCGCCCAGCGCCTGGCGCAGGTAAAGCCCGTCGATCATCGCGGCACAGCCACGGGTCAGCGTGCGGGCGTGATCGGGGGCGATCTGGCGAAAGGCATGGTGCAGGTTGGACCTGAGCCGCCGCTGATAGACATGCAGCAGGCGGCGTGCCGCATCCGAGCGCTGCGCCTGCGCGTAGAAATTGAGCCATGCCGCGACCATCTCGGGGCGGAACTGCGCGGGCGTGAAACTGGCGCGGATGATCGCCTCGACCCGCGCGCGCGGCCCGCGCGCCATGCTGAGCGCGCCGCGCACCTCGGCCCCGTAGAGCGACATGACGTGGCGCATGGCGGCGGCGAACATCGCCTCCTTGGAGCCGAAATAGTGATGCGCCAGCGCGCTTGACATCCCCGCGCGCCGCGCGATCTGCGCCACCGTCACATCGAGCGTGCCATGCGCGCCGATCTCAAGGATCGCCGCCTCGACCAGCGCGCCGCGCCGGATGGGCTCCATTCCCAGCTTGGGCATCCCCGCTCCTCACCTGCTTGCCAGGCCGGGATAGGGGCGTTTGATTGACTCGTCAATCAACAAACCGGAACGGGGGAAACACCCGGCGCACCTGCCGAGAATGGCGTTGTCTTTCACGTCAACGTCATATTAGCCTTACCGCATGATACCCGACCGCCCGCGCGAGGCGAGGCAGGCCGGGTGAAACCACGGGAGGCACCCGCAATGACATGGGTTTTCAGCGGCGGGATGAACCATCGCGGCTTCATGGCCGGTTCTGCGGCCGATAGGGCCATGTTCGACAGCGTCGAGAGGGGCATCGTCGAACAGAACGCGCGCATCGACATGTGCAGGCCCGGCGATCCCCTCGCCGGACCTTTCACCATCAAAATATCCGCAAACGGGAGATAGACGCCATGACACCCAAACTCACCCTTGCCACACTCGCGCTCACGCTCGCCACCGGCCCCGCGCTGGCCAATTGCCAAAGCGTGACCTTCTCCGATGTGGGCTGGACCGACATCACCGCCACCACTGCCGCCACCACCGTGGTGCTCGACGCGTTGGGATACGAGACCGAAACCAAGGTTCTGTCGGTGCCGGTTACCTATACCTCGCTTGCCGCCGGTGACATCGACGTGTTTCTGGGCAACTGGATGCCGACGATGGAGGGCGACATCGCCCCCTATCGCGAGGCGGGCACCGTGGACACGGTGCGCGCCAACCTCGAAGGCGCGAAATACACGCTGGCCACCAATGCCGCCGGGGCGGCGCTTGGGATTACCTCGTTTTCAGCCATCGCCGACCATGCCGAGGTACTGGATGAAACCATCTACGGCATCGAGCCGGGCAATGACGGCAACCGGCTGATCCTCGACATGATCGAGGCCGATGCCTTTGGTCTCAAGGGGTTCGAGGTCAAGGAAAGCTCCGAACAGGGGATGCTGGCGCAGGTCTCCCGCGCCGACCGCCGCGAGGAGCCGATCGTGTTTCTGGGCTGGGAGCCGCACCCGATGAACGCCAATCACGACATGACCTATCTCACCGGCGGCGATGACTGGTTCGGCCCCGATCTGGGCGGCGCCACGGTCTATACCAATACCCGCGCGAGCTATGTCGAGGAGTGCCCGAACGTCGGCAAGCTGCTCACCAACCTGCAATTCACGCTGGAAATGGAAAACGAGATCATGGGCGCGATCCTCGACGAGGGGCAAAAGCCCGAGGACGCAGCCACCGCCTGGCTCAAGGCCAATCCCGGCGTTCTCGGCGGCTGGCTCGACGGTGTGACCACCGCTGATGGCGGCAACGCGATGGCGGCGGTCAAGGGCGCGTTGGGGCTGTGACGCTCTCCCCCGCGTTGCCCGGTCCGGCATCGGGCGGCGCATTCCAAGTTCTTTCGAAAATAGAGTGACCGAGGCACCCCCATGACTTGGCTGAACGATCACAAGATCCCCGTGGGCAAATGGGCCGAGGGCTTCTTTCTCTGGCTGCAAGACAATGCCGCCGGGTTCTTTGACGCCCTCGCCATCCTGATGGAAACGCTGATCGACGCCTTTCTGTGGGTGCTGCAAACGCCGCACCCGCTCGTCATCATCGCCGTGTTCGTGGGCCTGACATGGGCGCTTCAGCGCAACTGGAAGACCTGCCTGTTTGTCCTCCTCGGGTTTCTCTTCATCCTCAATCAGGGCTATTGGGAGGAAACCACCGAGAGCCTCACGCTGGTGCTGTCGTCGTGCATCTTCTGCATGGCGATCGGCGTGCCCATCGGCATCGCCGCCGCCCACCGGCCGCGCCTTTATGACGGGATGCGGCCCGTGCTCGACCTGATGCAGACGCTGCCGCCCTTCGTCTACCTGATCCCGGCCATCGTGTTTTTCGGCATCGGCATGGTGCCGGGCCTCATTGCCACGGTGATCTTCGTGGTGCCCGCCCCGGTCCGCCTCACGCATCTGGGCATTTCCAACACGCCACAACCGCTCCTGGAGGCGGCGCAGGCGTTTGGCGCCACCAACCGCCAGACGCTGTGGAAGGTGGAGCTGCCCTACGCCCTGCCGCAGATCATGGCGGGGCTGAACCAGACGATCATGCTGTCGCTGTCGATGGTGGTGATCGGGGCGCTGGTGGGCGCGGACGGGCTTGGCGTGCCGGTGCTGCGCGCGATCAACACGGTCAATATCTCGCTGGGTTTTGAGTCGGGCCTGATGATCGTCGTGGTGGCCATCGTGCTCGACCGGATGCTGCGCATGGAGGGCCGCAAATGACCGCGACCGCCGTGCATTTCAACCGCGTCTCCATCGTCTTTGGCGACGCGCCCGAGACCGCCCTGCCGCTGATGGATGCGGGGCAAAGCCGCGCCGAGATCCAGCAGGAAACCGGGCAGGTTCTGGGCGTGCATGACTGTGAGTTGAGCGTGGCACCCGGCGAAATCCTCGTGCTGATGGGGCTTTCGGGATCGGGCAAATCCACGCTTTTACGGGCCGTAAACGGCCTCAACCCGGTGGCGCGCGGCACGGTCGAGGTGCATGACGGCGCGGCGATGGTCGATGTCACCCACGCCGATGCCGCCACCCTGCGCCGCTTGCGCCAGCGCCATATCGCGATGGTGTTTCAGCAATTCGGCCTTTTGCCGTGGCGCAGCGTGGCCGAGAATGTCGGGCTCGGGCTGGAGCTTGCGGGCGTTTCCAGGGACGAGCGCGCGCGGCGCGTCTTGGATCAGCTTGCGCTTGTGAGCCTCTCGGACTGGGCCGACCGCCGCGTGGGCGAACTCTCCGGCGGGATGCAGCAGCGCGTGGGCCTTGCCCGCGCCTTCGCCACCGACGCGCCGATCCTTCTGATGGACGAGCCGTTCTCGGCGCTTGATCCGCTCATCCGCACGCATTTGCAGGATGAACTCATCGACCTGCAACAAAAGCTCGGGCGCACGATCATCTTTGTCAGCCACGATCTTGACGAGGCGTTCAAGCTCGGTGATCGCATCGCCATCATGGAGGGCGGGCGCATCGTGCAATGCGGCACCCCGCAGGAGATTTTCACCAACCCCGCCACCGGCTATGTGGCCGATTTCGTGGCGCATATGAACCCGCTCGGCGTGCTGTGTGCCCGCGACGTGATGGAAGCGCCGCAAGGCAGCCCAGCCACCACCGTGCCCCCCGACGCCACCATCCAGGCGGTGATGGAGGCAGCCCAAGGCCACGATACCCCCGTGGGCGTCACCGAGAACGGCAAACTTCTCGGCCAGATCACCCGCAACCGCATCCTTGCCAAGCTGCTTGACCCGCGCGCCTGACGCGCCCAACCGTGAGGGTTTCCCATGCGCGCCGCCCTGCTTACCCGTTTCGCCGCCCCGGTCGAGATCACCGATCTGCCCGATCCGGCCTGCCCGCGCGACGGCGCGCTCATTGCGGTGCGCGCCTGCGGCGTCTGCCGCTCGGATCACCACGCGTGGAAAGGGGCCGACGCGGATGTGGTGCTGCCGCATGTGATGGGCCATGAATTCGCGGGCGAGGTGATCGAGACCGGCCCCGAATGCCACGGCTTTCACCCCGGTGACCGCGTGACAGCGCCCTTTATCCTCGGTTGTGGCACCTGCCCCGATTGCCGGGGCGGAGAGCCCACCATCTGCGACCATCAACAGGTCATCGGCTTCAGCCAATGGGGCGCGTTCGCCGAGCGCATCGCCATCCCGCGCGCCGATTTCAACCTCGTGCGCCTGCCCGATACGATGGGCCATGCCGAGGCCGCCGGCATGGGCTGCCGCGTCACCACGGCGTTCCGCGCGGTGGTGGACCGCGCGCAGGTGCAGCCCGGCGAATGGCTGGCGGTGCATGGCTGCGGCGGGGTGGGCCTGTCGGCGATCATGATCGGCGCGGCCTTGGGCGCGCGGGTGCTTGCCATCGACATCGCCCCCGAGGCGCTGGCCATCGCGCGTGATCTTGGCGCGACCGCCACGCTCGATGCGGGCGGCACCGATGATGTGGGGGCGGCGGTGCGCGATCTGACGGGGGGCGGCGCGCATGTCTCGCTCGACGCGCTGGGGATCACGGCGACCTTTCACAACTCCTTGAAAAGCCTGCGCAAGATGGGCCGCCACGTGCAGATCGGGATGCCGCTCGGTCCCCACGCCACGCCCGATCTGCCGCTGCTCGATCTGGTCTATGCCCGCCAGATCACGCTCCACGGCACGCGCGGGATGGGCGCGCATCGCTTTGCCGCGCTCTTTGGCATGATCGCCGCCGGGCGGCTTGATCCTGCGCGCCTTGTCACCCGGCGGATCGGCCTGTCGGGCCTGCAAGCAGCACTTGCCGACATGGACAGCTATGGCGGCGCGGGGGTGACGGTCGTGGATGACATGACCGCCTGAGCCGCCACAGACCTGCCCCGTTTCCGGCAAGGCCATGCCGCGAAATCATGCTCTGCTATCCTGACAGACCACGGCAGGGGCAGCCCCCGGTTGCCCTGCCCAATCAAAAGGATGAGGCAGATGACCGAGCAAGAGACCCCCCGCAACGGCCCGCCCCGGCCGCCCCGAGACCCGCAACGCCCGAAACCGGCCCCGGTGCCGATCTTTCGCGATTACGCCAGCATCTGACGCGCAAGGGCCACCCTACCCGCCCGATTTCCAGGTATTGAGCAACAGGCTCGTCTCGGAACTCGCGATGCCGTCAAACCGGCGGATCTGCGCCAGAACGCGGTCGAGCGCCTCGAGCGTCTCGGTGCCGATCTCGACGATCAGATCCCAGCGCCCGTTGGTGGTGTGGATCGCGCGCACCGCCGAGAGCCCGCCCAATTGCCGGATGATTCGCTCGGTGCCGCGCCCCTCGATGCCAAGCATCATCAGCCCACGCACCGGGTCGCGCGCCGTATCGCCCCGGAGCACGACGGAAAAGCCCACGATCTCGCCCCGCGCCCGAAGCCGCTCGATCCGCGCGCGCACGGTGGTGCGCGACACGCCAAGCGCCAGCGCCAGATCGGACAGCGAAGCGCGCGCATCGTGGCGCAGCGCCGAGATCAAGCGGTGGTCGGTATCGTCCATATTGCAACCTTTTGCATTCGTTTCGACAGATATACCCCAAATAGTGCAAAATACCCGCTTCAATTCAACCCGATTCGACGCCACTCCTGTCAACAACAGATCAGGAGACACCCATGACCCCCATCCCCCAATCCCGTGACATCCTGCTTGTCGGTGCGCCCGTGGACAGCGGCAAAGCGCGGCGCGGCTGCCTGATGGGCCCCGATGCCTATCGCACGGCGGGGCTTGCCGAGGCGCTTGGGCGTCTTGGCCTCACCGTGCGCGACCTTGGCAACGTCACCCCCGCCGAGGCCGCCCCCGCCCCCGACATGCCGCCCCATGTGTACGCCCCGGCGGAAACGGCGGGCTGGACTGCGGCGCTGGCCGAGGCAGGCGCGCGCGCCGTGGCCCAAGGATTGCCGATCTTTCTGGGCGGCGATCACAGCCTGTCGCTCGGCTCCATCGCCGGGGTGGCACACCATGCCGCTGCGCAGGGCCGCCCGCAATTCATCCTCTGGCTCGATGCGCATAGCGACATCCACACCCCGCAAAGCACCGGCTCGGGCAACCTGCACGGCACGCCCATCGGCTATGTCACCGGGCGCGCGGGGTTTCACGGCTTTCCGCCCGTGCCCCACCCGGTGCCCGAGGCCAATATCTGCATGATCGGGCTGCGCTCGGTCGATGAAGCCGAACGCGCGGCGCTGGCCGAAACGGCGATCCGCCGCCACGACATGCGCGAGATCGACGAGCGCGGCATTGCCCGCCCGCTGGCCGAATTCCTCGCCGATGTCGAGCGCGCGAACGGGATGCTGCATGTCAGCCTCGACGTGGATTTCCTCGATCCCAGCTTTGCCCCCGCCGTCGGCACCACCGTGCCCGGCGGGGCCACCATGCGCGAGGCGCATCTGGTGATGGAGATGGTCTGCGATTCGGGCCTTCTCACCTCGCTCGATCTGGTAGAGCTGAACCCGTTTCTGGATGATCGCGGGCGCACCGCGCAGGTGATGGTCGATCTCGCCGCCTCGGCACTTGGCCGCCGCGTCTTTGACCGCCCCACCCGCGCCTATAGCTGAGGAGACCGCCATGACACTCGCCCCTTCCGACAAGGCCTATGTGCCCTTCGTCTCGGTCGATCACATGATGAAACTCGTGCATCATATCGGGATCGAACCGATGCTGCGCGGCCTCGCCGACTATATCGAGGCCGATTTCCGCCGCTGGGAACTTTTCGACAAGACGCCCCGCATCGCCTCGCATTCCGCCGAGGGGGTGATCGAGTTGATGCCCACCTCCGATGGCGAGGTTTACGGTTTCAAATACGTCAACGGCCACCCCAAGAACACGTGGTCGGGGCTGCAAACCGTCACCGCCTTTGGCCTGCTCGCCAATGTCGGCAATGGCTATCCGGTGCTGTTGTCGGAGATGACCGTGCTCACCGCGCTGCGCACGGCGGCGACTTCAGGCATGGTGGCGCGCTATCTCGCGCCCAAAGGGGCCGATACGATGGCGATGATAGGTGCCGGCGCGCAGTCGGAATTCCAGAGCCTCGCGATGAAGGCGCTGGTGGGGGTGCGCGCGATCCGCCTCTACGATATCGACCCGGCGGCGACCGAGAAGGCCGCGCGCAACCTTTCGGGGCTGGGGCTGGAGGTGGTTGCCTGCCGCAGCGCCGAGGCCGCGATGGAAGGCGCGCAGATCATCACCACCTGCACCGCCGACAAGCAATATGCCACCATCCTTTCGGACAACATGGTGGGCGCGGGCGTGCATATCAACGCCATCGGCGGCGACTGCCCCGGCAAGACCGAGCTTGCCCCGGCGATCCTGCACCGGTCCTCGATCTTTGTCGAATACCCCGAACAGACCCGCATCGAGGGCGAGATCCAGCAGCTTGACGCCGACCACCCGGTGACCGAGTTCTGGCGCGTGCTGGCGGGCGAGGTGCCGGGGCGCACCGCGCCAGAGCAGATCACTCTCTTTGACAGCGTCGGCTTTGCCATCGAGGATTTCTCGGCGCTACGCTATATCCGCGACCATATCGGCGGCACGGACTATTACCGCGACCTCGACCTGCTCGCCGACCCCGACGACCCGCGCGACCTCTTTGGCATGGTGATGCGCGCGGCGGTGTGAGGCGGCTCTCGCGGCGCTGAGTGTCGCCGCCTAGCGTGCAGGTGGCGCAGGCGGCGGCGGGGCGGCGCAATGCCCGCCTGTCGCCGCCAACCCCGAGCCAAGCGCCACCATCGGCGGGGCGGTGTAGGGGTTGAGCGGTGCCGATTGCGCCTGATCGAGCGCGATCAGCCCCACCATCCCCAGCGCCACCAGCAAGCCCACATGCGCCCGCCTCATCGCCGTGCCTCCAGCCCCAGCGCGGGCCGCAGCCGGATACCCACGTATGACCCGGCAAAGGCCGCGACAAACCACACCCAGCCATGCGCCGAGCCGGTGGCGATGCCGCTGAAGAACGCGCCGATATTGCAGCCAAAGGCCAGCCGCGAGCTATAGCCCAGCACCAGCCCCGCCACGATCACCGCGACCCAGGCGCGCGCGGGCAAAACCCCCACCGGCGAGGCGAACCCGGCGCGCCACCACGCCACCAGCGCCGCCCCGCCGATGATCCCCAGATCGGTGAGCGAGGTCATATCCGTGAGCAGGCTTGCCTCGACCTGCGCGGCATTGGCAGGTGCCGACCAGAACACCGATCCCGAGAGATCGCCGCCCACGGCCACCACCGCCTTGGCCACCCAAAGCCCGAGGCCGTAGACCACGCCCCAGGGCTGACCGGCCACCACCAGATGCAGGATCGCCAGCGCCGCCAGCACCAGCGCCGCGCCCCAGTAGCGCGCAGGCAGGCGGTGACTGCCCTTGCGCCCCAGCACCAGCGCCAGCACCGCAAGGCCCGCAAGCCCCGCCAGCGTGACAGCAAGCCCGCCGACCCCGGAAAGCGCCATGACCGGCAGGCTGCCGAGATCGGTCCACCAGGTCAGGTGATAGGCCCCGGCGAAACTTCCGATGGCAAAGAAGGGCAGCGCCACCGCCCCCACGGCATTGCCGCTCCCGGCATTGACAAGCGTGCCCGAGCCGCAGCCCAGCACGATCTGCATCGCCGCGCCAAAGACAAAGGCCCCGCCCACCATCGCCAGCCCGATGGGCGCGTGCGCGCCCTTCAACTCCGCCCCGTTCGCGGCCAGCAGCGGCAGCGCGGCGCAAGCAACGATGCCGATGGCCAGAAGCTGCGCCAGCAACCCCGACGCATCCCGCTCCAGGATCATTCGCCGCCACGGCCCGGTAAAGCCGAAACGAAACCCCTCCAGCGCAAGGCCAAAGCCCAGCCCGATCGCCAGCACGGCACCCGAACGCGGCCCCGCGACAAGCGCCACGCCCACCACCAGCGCCGAGACGAGCAAAAGCACCGAGGCGCGCGACAGCGTGCCGGGGGCCGAGGCCGGGAGGGCCGTTGCCTGTGTCATGGCCGCCTCAATACTTGCCGGTGATCTTGTCGATCATGTTTTCGAACAGGCCCGGCACATTGGCCATCTCCAGCCCGGCATTGGACCAGCCCACCACCGATTCAGGATAGAGCCGCACCCCTTCGATGCCGGCAATCTCGCTCAGCGCGAACCAGTTGGTCGCCGCCCAGTGCCCGGTATTGCAGAAACTCACCAGCCGGTCGCCGGGGCCAAAGCCGTTTTCCTCGGCCAGTTGGCGCACCAGGTCGGGCTTGATGAGCGACGGCTCGTCAGAGCCGAACCAGCGGTCATGGGTGAAATATTGCGATTGCGGGATGGTGCCGGGGCGGGCGGCGGCGGCATGCTTGGTCTCGCCGCGCCAGAACGCCTCGGGGCGGGCATCGACCAGCGTGGCCTCCTCGCGCCCCTCGACGATGGCCTGCACATCGGCGCGCGTGGCCAGCCACCGATCCGAGAATGTCACCGTGATCTCGCTCGGCACAACGTCGGGCATGGCCCCGGTTTCCACCGCGCCCCCGGCCTGCTGCCAGCCATTCATGCCGCCGTTGAGCACTGCCAGATCGCCTAGCCCTGAGGATTTCAACGTCCAGTAAACCCGCGCCGCCGATCCGAAATCGGTCTGGTTCGATCCCTGGTGGACCACCACCACCGGCGTATCCGTCGTCAGGCCCAACCCGCGCAGCACCTCGGTCAGATGCGCCTCGCTCACCAAAGCGCCGGGATTTTCCGCCGGGCCGCGAAAGAGCGCATAGGGCGCGTTGCGCGCACCGGGGATATGCCCCTGCTCATAGCTGTCCTGCCCGCGAATATCGAGCACCACGGGCACCGTATCGCCCTTGAGCGCCACGCCAAGCGCCTCTGGCCCGACCAGCGGCCCCGCCTGCGCCATCAGCGGTGCGACGGCCAGCGCCAGCGCATAACCCAGCCGTTTCATCAATTTCAGCATCTCGCATCTCCTGTCATCAAGACATCCGGTTCTGCCATAGACATATGCCGCGCCCCCGCGCGCAACAAGCCACCACGAGCGCCCTCACGCGCTGGTGAGGCGCGCGGGCGTCACGCATCCCCGCCAAGGGGCAAAGCCCGCTCGATCAGCCGCGCGAAGAACGACGCGCCCGCCGGGGCCATCGCATCGTTGAAATCAAAGCCGGGATGGTGCAGCCCCGGCCCCGCGCCCTGCCCCAGAAACAGATAGGAGCCAGGCCGTTCGGCCAGCATATAGGCGAAATCCTCGGCCCCCATCTCGCGGCGGCGGTCGGCGATTACGGCCCCCTCGCCCACCACCTCGCGCGCGATACCGACGGCGAATTCGGTGGCTTGCGGCTCATTCACCGTCGGCGGATAGCCCAGTTCGATCTCCACCTCGGCGCGCACCCCGTGGGCCGCCGCCACCCCCTCGGCCACCTCGCGCAACCGGCGGTGCACCATCGCCTGCACCTCGGCGGAAAAGGTGCGGATCGTCGCGCCCACATAGGCGCGCTCGGGGATCACGTTATCGGCGCTGCCCGCATGGATCTGCGTCACCGAGATCACCAGATCATCGAGCGGGTCGCGGTCGCGCGTCACGATGGTCTGGATCGCCTGCACCATCGCCACCGCCGCCGGGATCGGATCGCGCGCTTCGTTCGGCATGGCGGCGTGCCCGCCCTGCCCGATCACATGGATATGCAGCGTGTCGACGGCGGCCATGATCGGCCCCGGCGTAGTCTCGAACCGGCCCTCGGGCGCGCCGGGCAGGGTATGGAGCGCATAGACCTCGCGCACATCATAGCGGTCGAGCACCCCCTCCTCCACCATCAGCCGCGCACCGCCCGGCCCCTCTTCGGCGGGCTGGAACAAAAGCACCGCGCGCCCGGCGAAATTGCGCGTCTCGGCAAGGTATTTGGCCGCGCCAAGCAGCATGGTGGTGTGCCCGTCATGGCCGCAGGCATGGGCGCGCCCCGGCACGGTGCTGGCATGGTCCGTGCCGCTCAGATCCGGCATCGGCAGCGCGTCCATATCGGCGCGCAGGCCTATCGCAGGGCCCTCGCCGCGCCCCTCGATCACCGCGACGACGCCCGATTGCGCCACCCCCGTCTCGATCTGCGTGATCCCAAACTCGCGCAGCTTTGCCACCACGAAAGCCGCCGTCTCGGGGCAGTCAAGCCCGATCTCGGGATGGGCATGCAGGTGCCGCCGCCACGCGGTCATCTCTTCGGCAAAACCACTGATGCGGTTGATCACGGCCATGGCTGGACTCTCCCCCCTCGCTCAAGTCAGGGTGCAGTCAATCCCAAACACGAAGGCGCTGCAATGGCTGACGATGCTCTTATCCACGACGCAGACGGCGGGCTGCCCCGGCTCATCGCGATCATGGCGCGGCTGCGCGATCCCGATAGCGGATGCCCCTGGGATATCGAGCAGGATTTCGCCAGCATCGCCCCCTATACCATCGAAGAGGCGTATGAAGTCGCCGACGCGATAGAGCGCGGAAACTGGGACGAGTTGCGCGGCGAATTGGGCGATCTGCTGTTGCAATCGGTGTTTCATGCACAGATCGCACAGGACAAGGGGCTGTTCGATATCGCGGATGTCGCCAACACCATTTCCGACAAGATGGTGGCCCGCCATCCCCATGTTTTCGGGGAAGAAAATCGCCACAAGACCGCCGAGCAACAGACCCGCGACTGGGAGGCGGTAAAGGCCGCCGAGCGCGCCGCGCGCAAGGAGACCGGCACGCTTGACGGGGTGGCGCTGGGGCTGCCTGCGCTGTTGCGCGCGGTCAAACTGCAAAAACGCGCCGCGCGGGTGGGGTTTGACTGGCCGGAAACATCGCAGGTTCTCAACAAGATACAGGAAGAAATTGAGGAACTGCATGAAGCGGCAGAAAGCGGCGATCCCGCCCATATCGAGGAAGAATTCGGCGACCTGCTCTTTGTCATGGCCAATCTCGCACGCCACATGAAGCTTTGCCCCGAGACCGCCCTGCGCCGCGCCAACGCCAAGTTCACCCGCCGGTTTGCATATATCGAGGCGCGCCTAGCCGAGGATGGCCGTCGCCCCGAGCAAAGCGACCTCGCCGAGATGGACGCGCTCTGGACGGCGGCCAAGGCCGAGGAGAAACGGTAGGGTCGACCCGCGACCCGCGCCTCAGGTGTTGAACAAGAAGTGCAGCACGTCGCCGTCGCGGACCACGTAGGCCTTGCCCTCGGCGCGCATCTTGCCGGCTTCCTTGGCCGCGGTCTCGCCGCCGCAGGCGATGAAATCCTCGTAAGCAATCGTCTCGGCGCGGATGAAACCCTTCTCGAAATCGCCGTGGATCACGCCTGCGGCCTTGGGTGCGGGGGTATTTTCGGGGATGGTCCAGGCGCGGGCCTCCTTGGGGCCGACGGTGAAATAGGTTTGCAGGTGCAAGAGCGAATAGCCCGCCTTGATGAGCCGGTCGAGGCCCGGCTCTTCCAGCCCCATCTCGTCGAGGAACATCGCCGCCTCATCCGCATCGAGCTGGGCGATTTCCTCTTCGATCTGCGCCGAGATCACCACCGAGGCCGCGCCCTGCGCCTCGGCCATCGCTGCCACCGCCGCGCTATGGGCATTGCCCCCGGCTGCGCTGCCCTCATCGACGTTGCAGACATAAAGGATCGGCTTGGCGGTCAGCAGTTGCAGCAGCCGCCAGGCGCGCGCGTCGTCGGCGTCGATGGTGACGGTGCGGGCGGGGCGGCCCTCTTCCAGCGCCGCCTGCGCGAGGCCCAGCAGCCGGTCGGCCTGCACCGCGTCCTTGTCGCCGCCCTTCAATTTGCGCACGAGGCCCGCGCGGCGTTTCTCGATACTGTCAAGATCGGCGAGCATCAATTCGGTCTCGATCACCTCGGCATCAGCCACCGGATCAACGCGGCCCTCGACATGGGTGACATCCCCATCCTCGAAACAGCGCAGCACATGGGCGATGGCATCGGTCTCGCGGATATTGGCGAGGAACTGGTTGCCGAGGCCCTCGCCCCGTGACGCGCCTTTCACGAGGCCCGCGATATCGACAAAGGTCATCCTTGTGGGGATGGTCTGTTTCGATTTGGCAATCTCTGCCAACTTGTCGAGCCGTGCATCGGGCACCGCCACCTCGCCCACATTGGGCTCGATCGTGCAGAACGGAAAATTCGCCGCCTGCGCGGCGGCGGTGCGCGTGAGCGCGTTGAACAGCGTGGACTTGCCCACATTGGGCAGGCCGACGATTCCCATCTTGAAGCCCATCTGCGCCCCCCTTCTGCTCTCAGGTCGGGGGCATCTACGGGGGGTGGCGGGGCGGCGTCAAGGCGGGCATTGATTTTCCCCGCCGATTGCGCCAAACCCGCGCGACCATGACAAAGCAAAGGCCGCCGCAATGACCCGCATCGACGCCAAATTCGCCCAGCTTCGCGCCGAGGGGCGCAAGGCGTTCGTCTCCTACATCATGGCGGGCGATCCCGACCGCGATACCGCGATGGAGGTGATGAAGGGGCTGCCGGGCGCGGGCGTGGATATCATCGAACTGGGCGTGCCCTTCACCGACCCGATGGCCGATGGCGCGACCATCCAGCTTGCCGGGCAGCGGGCGCTGGCGGCGGGCATGACGCTGGAGCGGGCGCTGGCCATGGTGGCAGAGTTTCGCGAGGGCGACGACACCACCCCCATCGTGCTGATGGGCTATTACAACCCGATCTACAATCGCGGCGTGGCGCGGTTCCTGGCGGATGCACGCGAGGCAGGCGTGGACGGGCTCATCGTGGTGGACCTGCCCCCCGAGGAGGATGACGAGCTGTGCCTGCCCGCGCAGGCGGCGGGGCTGAACTTCATCCGCCTGGCCACCCCCACCACCGACGACGCGCGCCTGCCCAAGGTGCTGACCAATACCAGCGGTTTCGTCTATTACGTCTCGATCACCGGGATCACCGGCGCGGCGGCGGCAGAGGCGGGCGATGTCGGCCCTGAAGTGGCACGGATCAAGGCGCAGACCGACCTGCCGGTGATCGTGGGGTTCGGCATCCGCACGCCTGAGACGGCAGAGACCATCGCGCGCGTGGCCGATGGCTGCGTTGTCGGCTCGGCCATCGTGGCCGAGATCGCCAAGGGCCGCCCGGTGGCCGAGGTGCTCGATTTCGTGGCATCGCTGGCCGGGGGCGCGCATCGCGCGTGACCGGGTGACGGGCGCGCGGGCCTGAGCGCCCCCCTCACCGCCCCCGGAACAGCCCGCCCAGCAACCCGCGCACAAGCCGCCGCCCGGTGGTGCCGCGCAATTCCTTGACCACCGCCGAGGCAATGGCCCCACCAAGGCTCTCGGTCGCGGGCCCGCGCCGTGTGCGCCCGGCTCGCGCGCTGCCCGAATAGCGGCGCGCGGCGGTGAATTCGCGCGCATCCTCTGCCTCTGCGGTGGTGCGCGCCTCGGCTTCCTCGGCCTCTTTCGCCGCCGCCTCTGCCCGCGCGGCCAGCATCTCGAAGGCCGAGCGCCGATCAACCGCCGCCTCGTATTTGCCCGCCACCGGCGAGGCGGCGATGACCGCGCGTCGGGTGGCCTCGTCGCAAGGGCCAAGCTGTGTTGCAGGCGGGCGGATGAGCGTGCGCTCGACCACGCCCGGCACGCCCTTGCCCTCCAGAAGCGAGGTTACCGCCTCGCCGGTGCCGACGTCGCGAATCGCCTCGACCGTGTTGAGCCGCGGATTGGGGCGATAGGTCTCGGCGGCACGTTTGAGCGCTTTTTGGTCGCGCGCGGTAAAGGCGCGCAGCGCGTGCTGAAACCGGTTGCCCAACTGGCCAAGGATATCCTCGGGCACGTCATCGGGATCTTGGGTGATGAAATACACCCCCACCCCCTTGGAGCGTATGAGCCGCGCCACCTGCTCGACCTTGTCCACCAGCGCCTTGGGGGCATCGTCAAAGAGCAGATGCGCCTCGTCGAAAAAGAACACCAGCCGGGGCTTGTCGGGGTTTCCCACCTCGGGCAATTGCTCGAACAGCTCCGACAGAAGCCAGAGCAGGAAGGTGGCATAAAGGCGCGGCGATCGCACCAGCTTGTCGGCGGCGAGGATGTTGACATGTCCGCGCCCCTCGGGCGTCAGGCGCATGAGATCAGACAGCGCCAGCGCCGGCTCGCCAAAGAAATGCGCGCCCCCCTGATTTTCCAGCACCAGCAGCGCGCGCTGGATCGCCCCCACCGAGGCGGCGGTGACATTGCCATAGCGCAGCGACAGATCGCGCGCATTCTCGCCCACAAAGGTCAGCAGCGCCTGCAAATCCTTGAGATCAAGGAGCGGCAGCGCCTCTTCGTCGGCGATACGAAAGGCGATGTTGAGCACGCCTTCCTGCGCATCCGAAAGCGCCATCAGCCGCGACAGCAGAAGCGGCCCCATCTCCGACACGGTGGTGCGCATCGGGTGGCCCTGCGCGCCGAAAATATCCCAGAAGATCACCGGGAAGGCATCGTAGCGATAACCGTCAAAGCCGATTTGCGCGGCGCGCGCGGTGAACGCCTCGTGCAGTTTCTGACCGGGATGGCCCGCGACGGCCATGCCCGACACGTCGCCCTTGATATCCGACAGGATCACCGGCACGCCCGCATCCGAGAACCCCTCGGCGAGGATTTGCAGCGTCACCGTCTTGCCGGTGCCCGTGGCCCCGGCGATCAGGCCGTGGCGGTTGCCGTATTTCAACAGCATCTGTTGCGGCGTGGCATAATCCGGCCCACCGCCCCCGATGAAAATCGCCTCGCCCACGCGGTCGCACTCCCCGTCCAGAAATCGTCACGATGCGACCATACAAAATTAACCCTTTCATGCCAGCCTGAATACATGCCCGGTGCCGAATGTCCTCTGGTCGCCGGGCACTTCCTCCCTGTCAGACTGGCCGCGCCCACGGGTGCGGCCTTTTTTGATCGGCGCCACGATCTGGCCTGTTGACGGATCGCCTCTTCTGGCCTAGCGTTCGTGCAAAGACTAGGTCGGCCAGTCCGACGGGGAGAAAACGGGAAAGGGGCCTTCGGGCCTCTTTCTTTATGTGGCGGTTGCGGGATGGCCGCGCCGCGCCATTTCTCCCTGACACTCCCGCATCGGCGTGCTAGAGGCGGGGCCGTGATTTCGTGAAACTCCAAGGGGACATCATGACCAAGACCCTGCTCCAGCTTTCTTTCGCCGCGATGCTCGCGCTCTCCACCGCTGCGGGTGCGCAAGAGGCCGCCACCAACAGCGCCAGCGATAGCGGTGCCGCACCCCAGGACGCGCCCCCCGCCGTCGGGCTTGATACCGGGCGCGAAGTCGCGGCTGAGAACCAGCCCTATATCCGCGAAACGCATGGCGACTGGTCGTTGCGCTGCATTCCCAACGAGGTCGAGGGGAAAGAGGACGATCCGTGCCAGATGTATCAGCTTCTGACCGAATCCGAGGGCAACCCGGTGGCGGAGTTCATGCTCTACCGGCTCGACGGCACCGGCACCATCGCGGCCGGCGTGACCATCGCCGTGCCACTCGGCACGCTTCTGACCGAGGAACTCAAGCTCTCGGTCGATGACGCCAAGGCCAAGAGCTACGCGTTTTCCTATTGCACGATGGCGGGCTGTTTCTCGCGGATCGGGCTGACCGGGCCGGAAATCGAGGCAATGAAGGCAGGCGCCGAGGCGCAGATCGAGATCATCCCCGCGCAGGCCCCCGACCAGACGGTGCGTATCGGCGTCTCGCTCAAGGGCTTTACCGCCGCCTACGAGGCCGCCTCGACGCTGAAAAACTGAGCTGTGCCACCAGTGCTGGCCTTCAGGCAAACCGCCTGAGCGCCAGCACCGCGTTCAGCCCGCCAAAGGCAAAGGCATTGCTAAGCGCGACCTCCACCTTGGCCTCGCGCGCCACGTTGGGCACCACGTCGAGCGCGCATTCCGGGTCCGGCTCTTCATAGCCGACGGTGGGCGCGATCACCCCGTCGCGCAGCGCCATGATGCAGGCCAAAAGCTCTACCGCGCCGGTCGCGCCGATCAGATGCGCGTGCATCGACTTGGTCGACGAGATCATCAACGCGTCCGCATGGGGGCCGAACACATCGGCCACCGCCGCGCATTCGGTCTTGTCATTGGCCGCCGTGCCGGTGCCGTGGGCGTTGATATAGCCCACCTCGTCGCGGTTCACGCGTGCGTCGCGCAGCGCCCCGGTCATCGCCCGCGCTGCGCCCTGTTTCGAGGGCATGACGATGTCGGCGGCGTCCGAGCTCATGGCAAATCCTACCACCTCGGCCAGGATCTCGGCCCCGCGCCGGCGGGCATGCTCCAACTCCTCGAAGACATAGATCGCGGCACCCTCGCCCTGCACCATGCCGTTGCGGTTGGCCGAGAACGGACGGCAGGCGTCGCGGCTCATCACGCGCAAGCCCTCCCAGGCCTTCACGCCCCCGAAACACAGCATCGACTCGGACCCGCCGGTGACCATCGCGGGCGTGATCCCGCCATGAATCATCTGGAACGCCTGCGCCATCGCGTGATTTGACGACGCACAGGCCGTCGAGACGGTGAAGGTCGGCCCCTTGAGGTTGAACTCGATCGACAGGTGCGAGGCGGCGGCGTTGTTCATCAGCTTGGGCACCACGAAGGGATGGACGCGGTTCTTGCCCTCCTCGTAGACCGAGCGGTAATTCTCGTCGAGCGTGGTCATGCCGCCGCCGGAATTGCCCAGGATCGCCCCCGCCCGCGCCGCCAATTCACCGGTGAATTCAAGCCCCGATTGCGCGATCGCCTCGCGCGCGGCAATCAGCGTGAATTGCGTGAACCGGTCATAAAGCGCGAGTTGCTGGCGGTTGAACCGCGTCACCGGGTCATAGCCCTTGACCTGCCCGCCGATGCGGATCGACAGCCGCTCCACATCCTGGAATTCCAGCGCGCCGATGCCGCAGCGCCCCTCGCGCATGGCCTCCAGCGTCGCGGGCACATCCGCCCCGAGCGCGTTGATCGTGCCCGCCCCGGTGATGACGACGCGTTTCACGCCTGCTCCGCGATCAGCCGTTCGATGCCCGCGACAATCGCCCGCACCGAAGAAATGTCGAAATCGCTCTTTTCCGGCTCGTTGGCGTTGAACGGCACCGAGATGTCGAACGCCTCCTCGATGGCAAAGATACTCTCGACGAGGCCAAGGCTGTCGATGCCCAGATCCTCCAGCGTGCTTTCAGGGGTCACGTCGGAGGGCTCCAGCACCGCCTGCTCGGCGATGATCGCGATGACCCGGTCCTCGATAGTGCTCGTGGCAATGCTCATGGCGGTGTCTTTCCGTTTGCGCCCCGGCGGGGCAATCTCAGCCCTTTTGCGACAGGTCTGTAACGGTTTTTTTAAGACCTGCGACATCATCGAACAATCTTTTCAGGCGGCGAAAGCCCTTGAACACCTCGACGGTGGTTTCCATCTTCATCGCCGGATAGCCCAGCATCATCCGCCCGGCGGGGATATTCGACAGCACGATGGTGCCGCCGCCGGTGATGACATTGTCGCCGATGAAGATATTGTCGCTGACGCCGGTCTTGCCCGCCAGCACCACGTTGTTGCCGATCCGCGTCGATCCGGCAATCCCCACCAGCCCGCAAAGCAGGCAATCGCGCCCGATGATGACATTATGGCCGATCATCACGAGGTTGTCGATCTTGGTGCCGCACCCCACCACCGTGTCGCGGATGGTGCCACGGTCGATGGTGCAATTGGCGCCAAGCTCGACATCGTCGGCGATGCTCACGCCGCCCAGCGAATGGATGCGCGTCCAGGCCTGCGTCTGCGCGCCCTCGATATCGCCCAGCGTGGCACGGCCCTGCTCCACCGCCGATGTCTCGGGGGTGACATAGGAAAACCCGTCGCCGCCGACCACGCAACCGGGCTGCGCGATGAAGCGCGCGCCGATGCGCACCCGCGCCCCGATGCGCACCCCCTCGCGCAAAAACGCGCCCTCGCCCAGCACCGCATCCGCCCCGACAAAGGCCTGCGGCCCGATCACCGATCCTGCCCCGATGCGCGCGCCGCGACAGATGACAGCAAGCGGCCCCACCGCCACGTCGGGCGCAAGCCGGGCCTCGGGGTCGATCACGGCCGAAGGATGGATGCCGCCGCCCCAGCCCTGGCCGGGATCAAGCAGCCGGGTCAGCCCCGACATCACGTAGCGCGGGCGCGGGGCTATGATCGCGGCCTCAAGCCCCAGCGCCTTCCAGTCCGCCCCGTCCCAGACCACCGCCGCGCGCGCGCGGCCCTGGCCCAGCCCCTCGGCGTATTCGGGGCTCATCGCCAGCGCCAGATCGCCGGGGCCGGCATCGGCAGGCTCGGCCGCCCCGTCAACCGCGATCCCGGTCGCCCCGAAGGCGCGCGCGCCAAGGGCGCGGGCCACCTCTTCGATCGTGTAGGACATGCGCCACCTCTTCTGTCGAAGAGGGTTTAGCCCTGAAGCGCGTGCAGCGAAACCCCTGCCTGTTGCAGCGCCTGCCAAATCGTCGCATCGCGCCCATAGACATCATCGCGATACTGCATATGCCCGCCCGCCCGCGTGATCGCGGTGCGATAGATCAGGTGCACCGGCACCGGGCGTTCCAGCTCGATCCGGGTCTCGCGGCCGCTATCAAGGGCTGCGTGAAAGCGGCCCTCGGGGTCGCTCTCCTGCACGCCCAGCAGCGCATAGGCAAACTCGAAGGGCTGCGCGAGGCGGATGCAGCCATGGCTGAAATCGCGTTTCTCGCGGGCAAAGAGCTGCTTTTGCGGGGTGTCGTGCAGGTAGATGTTGTATTTGTTGGGAAACATGAATTTCACCAGCCCCAGCGCGTTGCTGGTCGAGGGTGGCTGCTTGAGCGCGAAGGGAAAGCTTCTCGCGGAATAGGCGTTGAAATTCACCGCGCTGCGCGGCACCTCGCGACCACGGCTGTCATAGAGGCGCAGATGCCCCGCCGCGCCACGGTTGGCCTGCATCTGCGGCAGGTATTCGCCCACGGTGATCGAGCGCGGCACATGCCATGTCGGGTTGACGATCATGTGATCCATCTGGTCGGAAAACTCGGGGCTGCGCCGCCCGCCCGCGTTCTTGCCGACAACGGCGCGGGTCTCGAAGGTCACGCGGTCATCATCGATGATCCGGGCGCTGAAATCGGTGAGGTTGACAAGGATCTGGCGTCCGCCGCGCACCGGCGACAGCCAGCGTTCGCGCTCCATCGCCACGATCACCGATTGCAGCCGCGCCTCGGGCGAGACGTTGAGCGCAGCGAGGGTCGAGGCCCCGGCCACGCCGTCGGTCTCCAGCCCGTGATCGGCCTGGAAGGCCTGCACCGCCGCCTGGATGCGACCGTCATACTGCGCGGTTGCGCTCCGTGCGAGATAGCCCTGCGCCACCAGCCGGTCGCGCAGCGCCACCACGGCCGCGCCGGTATCGCCCGGCTCCAGCTTGCCCGCGCGCACGCCCGCGCCCCAGCCCCCCTCGGCGATCAGCCGCTCCAGCCGCAGACGCGCCTTCATCAGACGGCGGTATTCGTTGGTTTGCGGCGGCAGCGCGCGCAGCACGACGCGCGGATCGCCCTGCATCAGCTCGGCCAGCAAATCGCCCGCCTCGCGGCGCGGCACGCTGCGCTTGATGTCATCGACCACGCGGCCCGGCTCGAGCACGCCCGATTGCACGTCGCGCGCATAGGCGAGATAGGCGCGGCTCAGCGCCACCTCGACCTCGCCCAGCTCGCGCGTGGAGCGGATATCGGCCATGCGCGCCAGAAGCGCGGCGCGATCATAGCGCGCGGCGGGCAGCCCGTGCAGCGCGGCATCATCGAGCGCGCGCAAAAGCGCCGAGCGCCGCGCCCGGTGGAGCGCACCCTCGCCGGTCCAGACCGCGCGATAGCCGATATCACGGTAGAATTCCGCCAGGTCGCGATCACGGCCCGCCGCCTCGGCCACGGCCTGCCGAAAGACCCCCTCGCGCGCGGCGTCCATCGCATCTGACATCGCGCCCGCCATCGCGGCGGGAAGGACCACCGGTATCACCGCAGGCGCGGGCATCTGCGTGGTCCCTGCCTGTGCGGCGGATATTCCGGGCACCGCCGCCAGACAAATCATCAAAGCAAATCCAAGTGACAAACGACGTTCCATGACCCCCCCATCGAGCAAATCAAACATTCTGTATTGAACAATTTTTTCATACGAATCTCAATTTCTTCCTAACGAATTCGTGTCACATTCCTCCACATGCGCGTGATGTCGGCAACAGCAGACCCCTTCGTCGCATTTTCGTCACGTTCCGGCGAAGATGCGCGGGATTTCGCCGAAACCACTTGCGGTGTGCGCAAAATGGCAATTCCGGGCTTGGTTGGCGATTCTCATTATGCAATATGGTGCCCACAACCGGGAACGGACTCAACGATCGCGCAAAGCGATCCGACATCAAGCGACGGGACAGGCGCTCTTGACCATGACAGACTTCAGCTCGACTGGAATGACACGGCGCGGCGTGCTCGCAGCCTTTGCCGCCACGGCGCTTGCCGCGGCCCCCACATTCGCCAGCGCAGCCGGGTTCCTGCGCGGCGCGGGCGATATCCGGCGTATTCGCATGGTCTCGCCCCGCACGGGCGAACGGCTCGATACGATCTACTGGATCGAGGGCGAGTATATCCCCGAGGCACTCAAGGAAATCACGCTCTTCATGCGCGACTGGCGCACCGACGAGACGCGCGTGATCGACCGGCGCACCATCGACATCATGGCCGCCAGCCATAACCTGCTCGACGCGCACGAGCCGTATACGCTGCTCAGCGGCTATCGCAGCCCGGCAACCAACGCGATGTTGCGCGCCCGCTCGAGCGGAGTGGCCAAGAATTCCCGCCACCTGATCGGCGAGGCCGCCGACCTGCGCCTTGGCAGCCGCTCGGTCGAACAGATCTACCGCGCCGCGCTGGCCTGTAACGGTGGCGGCGTGGGGCGCTATTCGCGGTCGAATTTCGTGCATATGGATTGCGGCCCCGTGCGCTCCTGGGGCCGGTAACGCGCCGGTAACGCTCTGTCCCTGCCAAGGTGGTCAAGGCGGCGCGACGGTGCCGCCTTTTTCGTGACCAAGGTCATGGCACACCCCGGATCACGTCATTCAGAGGAATACAGGAATATGGTGCGGGTGGTCGGCACCAACGCACTGTTTTAAAATGTTTTTCCCTATCTATTTTTGTGCGCATCCCCCTAAAAACATGGCGGCAACTGCCCGAGCGTGTCTTGCGCTGTCCGGCCTTATCCACTAACTTAAGGTGGATATTTAGGGGGATACAGAATGCGGGCGACAAACAGGCTTTCGGCGGGCTTTCTCAAATCCGCACCCGTGGGCAAGCATTGCGACGGGGCCGGGCTTTGGCTCATCAAGCGCGAGGATGGCGGTGCGCAATGGGTTTTGCGTGTGACCGTTCATGGGCGGCGGCGCGAAATGGGCCTTGGCGGTTTCCCCGCACTCGGGCTGGCCGATGCACGCAAGCTGGCAGATCGCTGGCGCAAGGTGGCGGCGGCTGGCCGTGACCCGGTGAAGGAACGCGAAGCCGAGGAACGGGCCGCACGGCGCGAGGACATTTCACTTGCGGTGCTGACCGCTGACGCCTTCGAGGCGCGCAAGGCGGAATTGAAAGGCGATGGCACGGCGGGCCGGTGGCTTTCGCCTCTTACCCTTCACGTCCTGCCCAAGCTGGGCCGCGTGCCGGTGACGGACCTCGACCAACGCGACATTCGCGACACGCTCGCGCCGATCTGGCACACCAAGGCCGACACGGCACAGAAAGCATTGCACCGGCTATCCATAGTCATGCGGCACGCCGCTGCGCTGGGCTTGGACGTAGACCTTCAAGCGACTGAAAAGGCAAAGGCGCTGCTGGGCAAATCGCGGCATGTGTCAAAGAACATTCCCGCGATGGCTTGGGCCGATGTGCCGGGCTTCTATGCCAGCCTTGAAGAACCGACCAAGACTCATCTTGCCTTGCGGCTGCTTATCCTGACCGGGATGCGCTCGACCCCGGTGCGCCATATCCGACTTGACCAGATAGACGGCGACGTGTGGACGGTGCCCGCCGAAACGATGAAGGGACGCAGGGGCGCAACCGAGGCTTTCCGCGTGCCGCTTTCGCGTGAGGCCCAGCGCATCATCGACCTTGCACGCCCGCACGCCCGCAACGGCTTCCTGTTTCCGAACAACCGGCAAGGCGTGATTAGCGACATGACGCTTTCGCGGCACATGGAACGGCGGGGGCTGGAAGCGCGCCCGCACGGTTTCCGCACAAGCCTGCGCACATGGCTGGCAGAGGCAACCGACGCGCCGCACGAGGTTGCAGAAACCATGCTGGCGCATGTGACGGATTCCGGCGTTGTGCGCGCCTATCGCCGCACCGACTACCTTGAACAACGGCGGGCGCTGCTAGAGCGCTGGGCCGATCATTTGACCGGCGGCGCTGGGCAGGTGGTGAAGCTGGCGGGGGCGGGCTGATGGCTCAGAACAAAACCGAGAACACCCCTAAGGCAGCACCGAAAAGCAAGCGGATAGAATACCGTGAAGCGGTGAAGACGTCGAAATCGCTAATTCAATCGGGGCTTGGAGAAAAATTTGAAGACCATAAAAGTGGCCGTCATTTCAATATGTCGATGGGCGTGACGCTGATACGATCCAAACCTGATAAGCTTCTGGCATGGGCGAAAGCTGACCCGGCGGGATTCGAGGCTTTAAGACTAGGCGTCGCACACGCGCTCGAACACGGCGAGGATTTTGCCCCAGAAATACACGACTGGCTAGTTCAATTCCTTCGCGGTGAAGCGGACCGACCGAAGGCGAGCGCGGGACGACATGGAAACCACTGGTTACACCAATTGATAATGATGGTTGTTTACGCGCTAGTTTCACAAGGCATGACGGCAACGCGGAATGATGCAAGCGAGCCAACGAGTGCCTGCGACGCTATGGCAGACGCACTCTCAGAACTTGGAATGGAACCCGCAACGTTTCATGGAGTGAAGCGTGTTTGGTTAAATATGGAAAAGCGGGTTACATGGAGTAACGGTTCGCGACGCAATTAAAGAAAGCGAACCTGTGTGGCAGAAATCACATTGATTTCTGCGCCATGCTAAGCCGGACAAATCCGCCCATGTTCGCACTGTAACCTTCAACAAAGGACGGTGCGACCGATGCAAACCTATCTGACCCTCACCGAACTGCGCGCCAAGCTGGGCGGGCGTTCACGCTCTGCAATCTATCTCGACCTTGAAGCGGGCCGACTGCCCCAGCCGATCAAGCTGGGCGGGCGGCTCTACTGGCCCGAGGGCGACGTTGACGCTCACCTGCGCGGCCTTCGCGAACAGGAACAGGCGCAGCCCAGCGCAAAGCAATCCGCATGAGAAACCCCGCCCGCATGGCGCGCGGACGGGGCAATTATCGAGGGACTGGAAGCCGGGACGCTTCACCCGTGAAGATAGCACCGCCGCTCGCCTTGGGCAACGACCGAGGTAAGAGCATGAAGCACCAAGTCAAATACCTTATGCACCGCCATGCGCTGACCGAGGCGCAGGCATCCGCGATTGTCGCCCTGATCTGGGGGGCAATAGCATGAGCAACATTACCGAATTTCCCTTTGAGGCAAGGTCATATCTCACAGTTCAGCGGGCGGGCGGCTGGTTCAATGTCGTCCTGGTGACGCCGCGCCCCGGCGATGACCTGCACGCAATCAAGGCCCGATTTTCAAACCGGCAACAGGCAATCGAGGCGGGCAAGAGGGCCGGTGCCCGGCGTTTGATCCCCTTCAAGACTTGGGGGGCCAGCGCATGACGGACGCAGCAACCCTTACACGCGATCTGGGCGGTAAATGGCATGGCCGCTACGGCACCGCGCCTTGCCCGTGTTGCCAGCCCGAGCGCCGCAAATCACAGAACGCCCTGACCCTTGCCGATGGCCGCGATGGGCGCTTGCTCTTGAACTGCAAAAAGGGCGGATGCGCCTTCGCGGATATTCTCGCGGCGGCGGGCATCGCGCCCGGCAGCTACACCCCGCCCGACCCCGCCACCATCGCCCAGCGCGACCGCGAGGAACGGGCGCAGGCCGAGAGACGCGCAAGGCAGGCGCGGGCGGTATGGCAAGAAGCAATGCCGATAGGCGGCACAATCGCGGAGACCTACCTGCGCGGGCGGGGCATCACCTGCGATCTGCCCTGCACGCTGCGCTATCACCCGTCCTGCTGGCACGCATCCGCCAAGCGGTTTCCGGCCCTTGTGGCGCTGATCGAGGGCGCGGACGCCTTCGCGGTGCATCGCACCTACCTGCGCCCGGATGGCACTGGCAAAGCGGCGGTGGAGCCTGCCAAGGCGATGCTGGGGGCCGTTGCCGGGGGCGCTGTGAGGCTCACAGAGGCGCAGGGGCCGCTTGTGGTGGCCGAGGGCATAGAGACCGCCCTGAGCCTCGCAAGCGGGCTGCTGGGCCGTCCTGCGACGATCTGGGCCGCGCTATCGACAAGCGGGATGCGCGGGCTGCGCCTGCCCCCATCGCCGGGGCGGCTGACCATCGCGACCGACAGCGATGACGGCGGCGCAGGACACGCCGCCGGGCGAGACCTTGCCGAGCGGGCGCACGCGATGGGCTGGGCGGTTTCGCTGTTGCCTGCCCCCGATGGCCGTGACTGGAATGACATTCTGACCATGAAAGGGGAAATCGCATGAACGCCCCCGAGCCTATCCCCTTCACACCCGAAGGCCCGACGCCCCTGATTCGCGACATGCCCGAGGCTGGCCCCTATCCGGTGGCGGCGCTGGGGCCGCTGCGCGAACCGGCAGAGGCAATCGCCGCCGCGACCGAGGCACCCGTTGCCATGTGCGCGGCATCCGTCCTGGCATCGGCGGCGCTGGCCGCGCAGGGGCATCGGGACGCGGAGACATTGAACGGCACCGCGCCTGCAAGCCTGTTTCTGCTGACCGTGGCCGAAAGCGGCGAACGCAAATCGACCGCTGACCGCCTCGCCATGCGCGGCGTGCGCGACTTCGAGGCCGACCTGCGCACTGATTACGATACTGAGCGCGACCTTTGGCGGGATGCGCACGAGGTTTATAAGGCCACCCGCGCGAAGATCGTGGGCGACAAGAAAGCGGACGCCGCCGCGAAGCGGGCCGATCTGCAAGCCCTCGGGCCGAAACCGCCCGCGCCGATCAAGCCGCATATCGTGGCATCGGCACCGACGATTGAGGGGATCGTGAAGCACCTGCCCGAACTGCGCGCCAGCCTCGGGATCATGACAGAGGAAGGCGGCGCGCTGATCGGCGGGCACAGCATGAAAGCGGAAAACCGCCTTGCCACCTGCGCCAGCTTTAGTGCCATGTGGGATGGCCAGCCGCTCGACAGGTGGCGCGCAGGTGATGGCGTTGAAGCCTATACCGGGCGGCGCTTTTCGGCACATATCCTTGTGCAGCCGGTCGCGGCTGAGGCGCTGCTATCGGATCCGATGGCTAACGGGCAAGGGCTTCTCGCCCGCTTCCTGACATGCCGCCCTGCCTCGCGCATTGGCACGCGCCTGCGCATGGAAAGGGACGCGCAGGCCGAGGCCGGGATTGCCGCCTTCGCGGCGCGCATCCGGTCGCTTCTATCGCGCGACCTGCCCCTTGCGGATGGCAAGCGGAACGAACTCGCGCCGCCGGTCCTGCCCATGAGCCAAGAGGCGCGGGACGTGCTGACCGCCTTCGCCCGTGAGGTGGAAAGGGCGCAGGCACCGGGCGGACCTTTCGAGGATGCGCGCGCCTTCGCCAGCAAGACCGCAGAGCACGCGGCACGCCTCGCGGCGGTGCTGACGATCTACGCGGACCCGGACGCGCCCGAGGTGGCAGGCGAGACAATGGCCGGGGCAGTCGAGGTTGCGACCTTCTACGCGAACGAGGCCGCGCGCCTCGCGGATGCTGCAATCGTGCCGCCCGAGGTGGCTGACGCGGAGCGAATGCGCCTTTGGCTACTGGGATCGTGGGGTGAATTGTTCATATCGGCCCGCGCGGCGGCGCAGCGTGGCCCGTTCAAGGTGACGGATCGCACGCGAAAGGCGCTGCGCAAGCTGGAGTCGCACGGCTGGGTGATCGAGGCGAACGGCGCAATGGTTGAAGGCAAGCCGCGCCGCGAGGCATGGCGGATCGTGCGCGAGGTGCAGTCATGAGCGGCTTTGCCTTCGACGCCAAGGCGGCGCTGCATCAAGCGCGGAAATGCCGGGGGCTTCCTACACTTCCTACACTTCCTACAGATCACCCCGCCGGGGCCAGAAAAGTAGGAGCTGTAGGAAAAGTAGGAACGGTGCGCGCTTCCGATCCTGAGATCACGCCCGACGAACTCGCCCGCGATCTTTACGAGGAACGGGCCGCAACCCGGCAATTCGACGGCGGGCAGGATCGCGAGACAGCCGAGCGGACCGCATGGCCCGAAGCCCGGCGCGCGGCGGGGATCACCGCCTTGGATGACTGGTGGCGCGAAGCCGACGATCCGCACAATCCTGACGCATGGGCAAACTCACCGATGGAAGGGGGCCGCACATGACCGGCGACGAACTGCGCGCCCTGCGAAAGCGAAAGGGGCTATCCCGCCCAGCGCTTGCCGCCTTGGCAGGGCTGCACCCCGACAGCGTGAAGTATTGGGAAGGCAAGGCGCGGACCAAGAGCCAAAGGGGGGCGAGAGGTGCGAAACGCTGCGCCGAAGAAAACGCCGCACTGGTCGAGCCCGCCCGTGCATACTGGTCGGAGGTCGAGCGGATCACCGAAGCCTCGGGGATAGAGGCGGCAAAGAACACAAGGTCGGAGGCGTTCGAGGCGCTGTTGGAGTTGGTGGGGCGTATTGTTCTCTACGAGGAAAAGACCGTGACCGGGCTTATCATCAAGGCGCAGGCCATGCAGGCTTGGGAGTCAGTCGAGCCGTTTCAGCGGCTGTTCAACCCCGAGGCGCTGGCATGGGCCGAGGCCATGACTGCCACGGTGTTGCGGCAGGCCGCGTAACGCCTTCACCAGATCGACAAGGGCCGGGCGGGATTCGCCCGGCTTTTTTCGTGGCAAATGCGCCGCCGCACCGATGCTAAAAAGGCGTCTCTTGAGTGTCTGACCAGCGGGCAAAGGGTGTATAATTAGGGGGATACGATAAATTTCATTTTCGCTTTTGTGTTATAAAACAAATACTTATTAGATAAACATGGTGCGGGTGGTCGGACTCGAACCGACACTCCTTGCGGAAAGGGTGTTTGAGACCCTCGCGTCTACCATTCCGCCACACCCGCGCCTGAGCTGTCTCTAGCCGAGCGCGCGGCGCGCGTCCAGAGGTCGCGTGCATCTCGAAAGGGCTTGACCGCACAAGGCGGCCATGCTGTTTCGCGGCATCATCTAGCCGGGGATTGCCGATGCTGCGCGCGCTTTACGACTGGACCATCCGCATGGCCGATCACCCGCGCGCGCTGTGGGTGCTGGCGATCATTTCCTTCGCCGAAAGCTCGGTGTTCCCGATTCCGCCCGATGTGCTTATGATCCCGATGATCCTCGCGCGGCCCTCAAGGGCCTGGCTCATCGCCGGGGTGGCGCTGGCGGCCTCGGTGCTGGGCGGGATGCTGGGGTATGCCATCGGCGCCTTTGCCTATGAAAGCATCGGCCAGCCGATCCTCGCCGCGCTGGGCAAGGGCGACGCGATGGCCGCCTTCAACACGCGCTTCAACGATTTCGGTTTCTGGGCGGTGCTGACGGCGGGGGTGACGCCCTTTCCCTACAAGGTCATCACCATCATGTCGGGCTGGACCGGGATGCCGCTGGCGACCTTTGTCGCCACCTCGATCCTCGCGCGGGCGCTGCGGTTCTTTCTCGTGGCGTGGCTTCTGTGGAAATTCGGCACGCCGATTCGCGATTTCATCGAGCGGCGGCTTGGCCTGCTCACCATTGCTTTCGTCGTGCTGCTCTTCGGCGGCTTCTATCTCACAAGGTATCTGTGATCCCATGACTCGGCAAAAGACGCTCATCGTGATCGCCGCCGCAGGCTCTGCCGCGCTGCTGCTGGGGGCCTTTGCCTTTCAGCACCTGGGCGGCATGGCCCCGTGCAAGCTCTGCCTCTGGCAACGCTGGCCGCATGGCGTGGCTATCGGCGCGGGCGTGCTTGCCCTCATAGCCTGGCCCGCGCTCATGGCGCTGCTGGGCGCGGCAGCGGCGCTCGTGACCGCCGGGATCGGCGGCTATCATACCGGCGTGGAGCGCGGCTGGTGGCAGGGGCCATCGGATTGCACCGGCGGCCCGATCGGCGGGATGAGCGCCGAAGACCTGCTCGATCAGATCATGGCCGCGCCGCTGGTGCGCTGCGACGAGGTGCCGTGGGAGATGTGGGGCCTGTCGATGGCAAGCTGGAACATGCTGGCCTCGCTTGGCCTCGCGCTCCTGTGGATCATGGCGCTGCGCGCGCGGTGATCGGGGCGAGCGCATGAGAAAGGCCGCGCCCCTTTCGGAACGCGGCCCCATCTCATAGCCCTGTGACGGCTCAGCCGACCAGTTCGAGACCGGAGAAGAAATAGGCGATTTCCGCCGCAGCCGTCTCGGCCGCGTCCGAGCCGTGGACCGAGTTTTCACCGACGGATTCGGCAAATTCCGCGCGGATCGTGCCGGGGGCGGCATCGGCGGGGTTCGTGGCACCCATCACTTCGCGGTTCTTGGCAATCGCGCCCTCGCCTTCGAGCACCTGCACCACCACCGGTGCGCTGGCCATGAACTCGCACAGTTCGCCATAGAACGGGCGTTCCTTGTGGACGGCGTAAAAGGTGCCCGCCTGCGCCGGGGTCATCTGGATGCGCTTTTGAGCGACGATGCGAAGCCCGGCATCCTCGAACTTGGCATTGATCTTGCCGGTCAGGTTGCGCCGTGTGGCGTCGGGTTTGATGATGCTCAGCGTGCGTTCCACAGCCATGTCAGCCTCTTTATGTCAGGGGTTTATATCAGGGTGATACCGCCGGGAAAGGCCCCGCGCGGCGTGATTGCGGCCCCGATAGCATGGCGCTCGGGCGTTGAAAAGCCGCGATTGACGCCGCCCCCCGCTTGGGGCATCCCCCCCTCATGTTAAGCATCGACGATATCACCTATGCCATCGCGGGCCACCGCCTGTTCGAGAACGCCTCCGCCCTCATCCCCGAGGGCCACAAGGTGGGGATCGTCGGGCGCAACGGTACCGGCAAGACCACGCTCTTTCGCCTCATCCGGGGCGAATTGGCGCTTGAGGGCGGGCGCATCTCTCTGCCTGCGCGCGCGCGCATCGGCGGCGTCGCGCAAGAGGTGCCGGGAAGCGATGTGTCGCTCATCGACACCGTCCTGAGCTTTGACACCGAACGCACTGATCTGCTTGAGAAATCCACAACCGAGACCGACGGCACCCGGATCGCCGAAATCCAGACCCGCCTTGCCGATATCGACGCATGGTCCGCCGAGGCGCGGGCCTCGTCGATCCTCAAGGGGCTTGGATTCACCGATGATGAACAGCTTCAGCCCTGTTCGGCCTTCTCGGGCGGCTGGCGGATGCGGGTGGCGCTGGCGGGGGTGCTTTTTGCCGCGCCCGACCTTTTGTTGCTCGACGAGCCGACCAACTATCTCGATCTCGAGGGCGCGCTGTGGCTGGAGACCTATCTCGCGCGCTATCCGCATACCGTGCTGATCATCAGCCATGATCGCGGGCTTCTCAATCGCGCGGTCGGCGCGATCCTGCATCTGGAGGATCGCAAGCTCACGCTCTATCAAGGCGGCTACGACAAGTTTGCCGAGACCCGCGCCGCCCGCCTCGCCGCCGCGCAGGCACAGGCGAAAAAGCAGGAGCAACGCCGCGCGCATCTGCAATCCTACGTGGATCGGTTCCGCTACAAGGCCGACAAGGCGCGGCAGGCGCAGGCGCGGATCAAGGCGCTGGCGCGGATGCAGCCCATATCGGCCCCGCAAGAGGCGGCGTTGCGCCGGTTCACCTTTCCCGAGCCGGAAGAGCTGTCGCCGCCGATCCTGCGGCTGGAGGGCGCGGCCACGGGCTATGACGGCGCGGCCGTCCTGAGCCGGCTTGACCTGCGCATAGACCAGGATGACCGGATCGCGCTTCTGGGCCGCAATGGAGAGGGAAAATCCACGCTTTCCAAACTGTTGGCAGGCAAACTTGATGTTCTGGAAGGCCGCGTTCACAAGGCCGCCAAGCTGCGCGTCGGCTATTTCGCGCAGCATCAGGTGGACGAGTTGCATATCGACGAAACCCCGCTCGATCACATCCGGCGGATGCGCCCGACCGAGACCCCGCCGCGCCTGCGCGCGCGGCTGGCAGGCTTCGGGATCGGCCCGCAACAGGCGGAAACCACGGTGGCAAACCTCTCCGGCGGACAAAAAGCACGGCTGTCGCTGATGCTGGCGACGGTGGATGCGCCGCATATGCTCATCCTCGACGAGCCGACCAACCACCTCGATATCGAGAGCCGCGAGGCTCTGGTGGAGGCGCTGACCGAATATACCGGCGCGATCATCCTCGTGAGCCACGACATGCACCTTTTGAGCCTTGTTGCCGACCGGCTGTGGCTGGTCAAGGATGGCACGGTGACACCCTATGACGGCGATCTGGAAAGCTATCGCGCAATGCTTCTGAAGCCTGCGGAGAGCGTGAAGAAAGCCGCGCAAAAGCCTGCAAAGAAAGTGAAAACATATTCTCGCGACGAGATTGCCAAGCTGCGCCAGGAGGCCCGCGCCTGCGAGGCGCGGGTGGACAAGCTCATGACGATGGAAGGCAAGGTCGCCGCCAAGCTGGCCGATCCGGATGTCTATGAAGACCCCGGCACCCTTGCCACCTGGCAGCGCAAATATGCCGAGATCGAGGACGGTATCATTCGCGCCGAGACGCTTTGGGAAGAGGCCCTCGCGCGGCTGGAAAAGGCCGGGGGCTGAGCGTCAAGGCGGATAAAGGCGCGCGGCTTGCTTGACGCCGCGCGCCCCCTGTCGCCCATGCGGATGCAAGGGCGCAGCCTCTCAAAAGGTGCCCGCCTATTGCACCCGCTTCCAGGTGCCGCCGTCGCGGCAGATGAACAGCACGCAGCCGCTGACCTTGAGCAGGTTGCCCTGCAATTCCAGCTTGGATTTATAGGTCTTGTCGCGATCGGGGCTGTAGACCTTGCCCTCATATTGCCCACCGCCCACCGGCACCGTCTCGGAGATGATGTTGCGACCGATATTGTCGCTCTGCATCTCCTTGCCGGTCTCGTCGTAGGATTTTATCAGCTTGCCACAAAGCTTGTTGCCGCAGGGCGCGACCTCGACCATGCCGGAATGGCCGTTATCGTCCTTCGCCGTGAGCCATCTGCCCAAGAGCGGCTCTGCCGAGGCCATGCCCGCCCCGAGGCCCAGCGCCGCCACCACCATAACCAGTTTACGCATCCTGTCTCCTCCCTGAGATCTGTGGGAAAGGGTGATCCAAAGATCGCCGTCAAATCAAGTCTGACGTGGGGTCGCGTTGCAAATCCCGTGCCGTCCCGGCATAAGCGCGCCACGTCACCCGCGAAAGGCCCTGCCGATGATCCTCTACCCCGCGATCGACCTCAAGGATGGCCGCGCCGTGCGCCTGCTGCGCGGCGACATGCAAAAGGCCACCGTATTCAACGAAGACCCGGCGGCACAGGCGGCGGAATTCGTGGCGGCGGGCTGCGAATGGCTGCATCTGGTGGATCTCAACGGGGCCTTTGCCGGGGCACCGGTCAACGCCGCCCCGGTCGAGGCGATCCTTGCCGCCTGCCGCGTGCCCGCGCAGCTTGGTGGCGGTATCCGCGACATGGCCACCATCGAGGGCTGGCTTGCCAAGGGGCTGGCGCGGGTGATCCTCGGCACGGTGGCGGTGGAAAATCCAGGCCTCGTGCGCGAGGCGGCGCGGGCCTTTCCCGGCCAGGTGGCGGTGGGGATCGACGCGCGGGGGGGCCGCGTGGCCACGAAGGGCTGGGCCGAGGAGACGGATGTGGATGCGACCGATCTGGCGCGATCCTTTGAGGATGCGGGCGTGGCCGCGATCATCTACACCGATATCAACCGCGACGGCGCGATGCAGGGGCCGAATATCGACGCCACGGCAGCGCTGGCGCGGGCGGTGCAGGTCCCGGTCATTGCCTCGGGCGGCGTGTCCTCGCTCGATGATCTCATCGCGCTGCGCGATTGCGGCGCATCGCTCGACGGCGCGATCTCGGGGCGCGCGCTTTATGACGGCGCGCTTGACCTGAGCGCGGCGCTGGCCGCGCTCAGGGTCTAGCCATTATTGCGCGGCGGCGGCAGCGGTGAGCTTGGCCAACGCACCGGTCATCATCTTGATGTAAGGCGCGTCATCCGAGATTGACAGATCGTCAAACATCTCCTTGGGGTCCTCATAGACAAGCCATGTCTGCCCCGCGCCGTCGCGGTAAACCAGCACCTTCATCGGCAGAAAGAGCCCCGCCATCGGGTCATCCTGCATGGCCTGCGTCCCGAGCTTGGGATTGCCGAAGATGAGCACTTGCGCGGGTGCGATCTCCATATCCACCGAGGCCGCCCCGGCGGCGTGATCGACGCGGTCCATCACCTTGGCCCCCGCGCCGGTCACTGCAGCCTCGAGCCGGTCCATGGTGGTGGGCACATCCGAGAAGGACTTGACCTTGACGATGTCATCATTGCTGGCGAAAGCGGGCAATGCCGCCAGCGTAATCGCAACTGCTGCCAGAAACTGTCTCATGAAATCCTCCGTGAATGATCGTGCGAATCTGCGGTCAATCCTCTGGCATCCTGACAGGTTTGCCCATAGAAACCGTGACATTGTCACTCAACACGGCGATCCCATGCTCAAGACCCGCATCATTCCCTGCCTCGACGTGGCCGACGGGCGCGTGGTCAAGGGCGTGAACTTTGTCGATCTCCGCGATGCGGGCGATCCGGTCGATGCCGCGCGCGCCTATGATGCGGCGGGGGCGGATGAGCTTTGTTTTCTCGACATCCACGCCACGCATGAGAACAGGGGCACCATGTTCGACGTGGTGCGCCGCACCGCCGAGGCCTGCTATATCCCGCTCACCGTGGGCGGCGGCGTGCGCACCCCCGAGGACGTGCGCGCGCTGCTGCTGGCAGGCGCGGACAAGGTGAGCTTCAATTCGGCGGCAGTGGCCGACCCGGAGGTGGTAGCGCGCGCCGCCGACCGGTTCGGCAGCCAGTGCATCGTGGTCGCCATCGACGCCAAGACAGTCCGCCCCCCCGCGCCCCTCCGGGGCGACCCCGGCAAATGGGAGATTTTCACCCATGGAGGCCGCAAGCCCACCGGCATCGACGCCGTGGAATTTGCGCGGCTTGTGGCCAGCAAGGGCGCGGGGGAAATCCTGCTCACCTCGATGGATCGCGACGGCACAAAGGCCGGGTTCAACATCCCCCTCACCCGCGCCATTGCCGATGCGGTGGATATTCCGGTGATCGCGTCGGGCGGCGTCGGCACGCTCGATCATCTGGTGGAGGGCGTGACCGAGGGCCACGCCTCTGCCGTGCTTGCCGCCTCGATCTTTCACTTCGGCACCTACACAATTTCCGAGGCCAAGGCACATATGGCCGCCGCGGGTATCCCCATGAGGCTGGCCGCATGACGCTCGACGATCTCGCCCGCACGATCCAAATCCGCGCCAGCGCCGACCCCGAGGCGAGCTGGACCGCCAAGCTGCTCGCCAAAGGCCCCGAGAAATGCGCCGAGAAATTCGGCGAAGAAGCGGTGGAGGCGATCATCGAGGCGGTCAAGGGCGACCGCGCGCGCCTGACGTCCGAGGCGGCGGACGTGCTCTTTCACCTGCTGGTCATGCTGCAATCGCGCGATGTGGCGCTGGATGACGTAATGGCAGAATTGTCGCGCCGCCAGGGCACCTCGGGCCTCTCCGAAAAAGCCTCTCGATCGAAAGACTAAGCTAATGATCCGCCATATCGTGTTCTTTTCCGCCGCCGACCCCGAGGATGCCGAGCGCATCCGCGACGGGCTGATGATGCTGGCGCAAATTCCCCATGCCCGCCATTTCGAGGTGGGCCGCAACCTGCAAAGCGACGCGATCAACGGCACCCGCGTTGATCTCGTGGTCTATGCCGAGTTCGAGGACGAGGCGGCGCTCGCCGCCTACAAGGCGCATCCCATCTATGCCGAGTGCATCGCCCTTGTGCGCCCGCTGCGCGACCTGCGCATCGCCGCCGATTTCAAGGCGGGGTGAAGGGCGTCGCGGTTCTGAAATGATATTTGCGGGGGGTTAGCCGCCGCTCAAGGTAAAGCCCTCTTGCGCGGAACAAGGCGTGCCCCGCACGCCGCCGCGCATCGCCGGGCCGCCCCCCGGCACGGCGACGCGCGGCTCCCTCACCGTCCCCTCCGGACCACCCACCTCTTCCCTACCACCCGCTCACGAAGCCCCGAGCGCCGCCTCCGCCGCCTTTGCCACCCGCAACAGCCGCTCTTCCTGAAACGGCTTGCCGCAGAGCATGATCCCGCAGCTTGGCACCCCCGCAGGCAGCGTCACCGCGCAGAGCCCCATCAGGTTGCCCACCCGCGTATTGCGCAGCGTCAGCAGGTTTTCGGTCACGTAATAGGCGTCATCGCGCATCAGCCGGTCGTGATCGGGCGGCAGGTTCGGCGCGGACGGCATCAGCACCGCGTCATAGCCCGCAACCCGTGCATTCCAGGCCGCGCGCAGCCCCTCCAGCCTTTGCCACGCGGCCACGTAATCGGCGGCGGAAATCTCTCGCCCGCCCCGGAACCGCTCCAGGATCGGCGTGAACATCTTGTCGGGGGCGGCCTCGATCACGTCGCGCCAGAGGCCATAAGCCTCGCCGGTAAAAAGCGCCGGGGAAAGCGGCATCGCCTCGGCCACCTCCGGTGCGTCGATCTCCTCGATCACCGCGCCCGCATCGCGCAGGCGCGCGAGGGCCCCGGCATAGCCCGCCTCGGGCGCGTCGCGCAGATCGTTCATCACCACGGTTTGCAGCGCCGCGAATCGCATCCCCGCAAGCGACACCCCGCGCAAATCCGCCACTTTGCCGCCCTCAAGCGCCGCCAGCATCAGCGCCGCATCCTCGACCGAGCGCGCGAGCGGCCCGACCGTGTCGAAACGCAGGCAGAGCGGCACCACGCCATCAAGCGAGAGCCGCGTGACCGTGGTCTTGAGGCCGACAAGATCGTTCCACGCCGAGGGAATGCGCACCGAGCCGCCCGTGTCCGAGCCGATCCCGCAGGCGGCAAGGCCAAAGGCCACGCTTGCCGCCGCCCCGGAGGACGACCCGCCCGGCACCGCGCCCGCGTCGTTCACGCAAGGCGGCGTGGCGGTCACCGGGTTGAGGCCGAGGCCGGAGAAGGCCAGCTCGCTCATATGCGTCTTGCCAAGGCAGACCAGCCCCGCGGCGGTGGCATTGCGCAGGACAACGGCATCGCGCGCGGGCACGCGGCCCTTGAGCAGCGCCGATCCCGCCTCGGTGGCCACGCCGGCGCTGTCGAAAAGGTCTTTCCAGCTGATCGGCACGCCGTCGAGCGGCCCGCGTCGCTGGCCTGCCTTGGCGCGCGCGGCGGCGGCGGCGGCCTCGGCGCGCGCGCGCCCCTCGGTCACCGTGCTGTAGATGCGCTCGCGCAGCGGATGGGCGGCAATGGCCGCAAGATAGGTGTCGCACAATACCTCCGGGTCGATCTCGCCCGCCCCGATCCCGCGCCCCAGATCGCCCGCGCTCATCCTCAGCCAGTCCTGCATTCCCGTCCTCCCGCTTTGCTCCAACAGTGCTAGCGGCACGAGGGCGCATGGACAATCCCGCGCGCAGCGACATATTGAAAGGAATGGACCATAACAGCGATATCCTCATTGTCGGCGGCGGGCTCAACGGCCCGGCGCTGGCGCTTGCCGCCGCCCATGCGGGGCTTTCCAGCACGGTAATCGACGCCCTGCCCGCGCCTGCCCGCAAGGAGGCCGGGTTCGATGGCCGCGCCTATGCGCTGGCGCTCGGCTCGGTGCGGCTCTTGCGCAACCTGGGCGTCTGGGGGCGGGTGGCCGATCACGCGCAGCCGATGCTTGAAATCAAGGTGACGGACGGGCGCGCGGGCGAGGGGCCGTCGCCGTTTTTCCTGCATTTCGACCATGCCGAGATCGAGGAAGGCCCGATGGGCCATATGCTCGAAGACCGCTTCCTGCGCCGCGCGCTGATCGAGGCGATGGACGAGAGCCCGCAGATCACCCAGCTTTCGGGTGTTGAGGTGGTGGCGCAGGAGGCGGGCGCGCAGGGCGTGACGCTCTCGCTGGCCTCGGGCAAGAGCCTCACGGGGCGGCTTTTGATCGGCGCGGACGGACGCGGATCGGGCACGGCGCAGCGGGCGGGTATCCGGCGCACCGGCTGGGGCTATGGGCAAACGGCGCTGGTCGCGGCCATCGAACACGCGCAGCCCCATTACGGCATCGCGCATCAGTTCTTCATGCCGCCCGGCCCGCTTGCGATCCTGCCGCTGCCGGGCAATGTCAGTTCCATCGTCTGGAGCGAGAGCGACGCCACCGCCGCGCGATTCGCCGCCCTGCCGGACGCTGATTTCATGGAGGTGCTGCGGCCAAGATTCGGTGATTTCCTCGGCGATATCGCGCTGCGGGGCAAGCGGTTTACCTATCCGCTGTCGCTCACCGTGGCCAACAGCTTTGTCGCCGAGCGGCTGGCGCTTGTCGGCGACGCGGCCCACGGTATGCACCCCATCGCCGGGCAGGGCCTCAATGCCGGGCTGCGCGACGTGGCGGCGCTGGCGCAGGTGATGGACGAAGCCGCGCGCCGGGGCGAGGATATCGCCGCCGGTGACGTGCTCGCCCGCTACCAGCAGTGGCGCCGGTTCGATACCGCCACGCTGGCGCTGAGCACCGACTTGACCAACAGATTGTTTTCCAACGATAACCCGCTTCTGCGCGCCGCCCGAGACCTTGGCATGGGCGCGATTGCCCACCTGCCCGGCCTGCGCCGAGGCTTTATCCGCGAGGCGGCGGGGCTCACCGGCGACTTGCCCGCGCTGATGAAGAGGTGACGGGCCGCGCGGCGCGTCATACGGGAGAGGGCCGTTGGGCGGGTGGTGTGACGTGGCCTGGAGGGGCGTTGACGATTTCAGAGACGAGCGGCGCGGTCGCTGGGCCGGGGATTAGCGATGCAACGGTGGTGACGGCCACTTTATCCCGCCCAAACCCGTGTGAGACAGATAGGGTGCGCGTCCTCGCAAAATCGCCAGGCCGCAGGACGGCCCAGCGATCGCGCGGCGGTGCCTGCGGCACCTGATTCCGCGCGGGAAACGATTTCGACCGTCCCCTTCAAGCCAGTCTCGCCCACGCCCCGGATATCGACCCGGTTGCCACATCTCCGCACCGGAGCAATGCGCCTATTCCCTCGCCCACGCTTTGCCCCTATGTCAGCGTCATGATGCTGCGCGCGCTGTTTCTTGCCCTTGCCCTGCCCTTCGCCGCCGCCCCGGCGCGGGCGGATTGCGTGGTCCTGCTGCACGGGCTGGCGCGCTCTGACGCGTCATTCCTCGTGATGGAAGAGGCGCTCGAGGCGCGCGGGTTCGATACCTACCGCCCCGATTACCCCTCGACCAAAGACCGCATCGCGCGGCTGGCCAAGGAGACCCTGCCCTTTGCCTTTCGCGTCTGCGGCGATACCACGACCCATGTCGTCACCCATTCGATGGGCGGTATCCTGCTGCGCGTCTGGCTCACCGAGAACCGCCCCGCCAATCTTGGCCGCGTGGTCATGCTCGCGCCGCCCAACCACGGCAGCGAGCTGGTGGACGAGCTGGGCGGGCTGGAGCTGTTTGAGTGGCTCAACGGCCCGGCGGGGATGCAGCTTCGGACCGGGCCTGCGGGGCTGCCCGAAACCCTGCCGCCGGTGGATTTCGAGCTCGGCGTGATCGCGGGCAACCGCTCACTCAACCCGTATTTCTCGTCGCTGATCGACGGGCCGGACGATGGCAAGGTCTCGGTCACCTCGACGCGGGTCGCGGGCATGGCCGATCACATCACCCTGCCGGTGACGCATACTTTCCTGATGAACAACCCGCTGGTGATCGCGCAGGTCGAGTATTTCCTGGCCCATGGCCGCTTCGATCACGATCTGACCTTCGCCGATGTGATTTTCGGGCGCAGCGGGGAATGAGCCAGGTGGAGATCACGCTTGAGGGGGCCGATTTCCTGTGGCCCGACAGTGCCGCCTCCGGCCCCGGCACGCTCACGATCCGCGAGGGCCGCTTTGCCGAAAGCCCCGCCCCGCGCCGCGTCGATCTCTCGGGGTTCCTGGTGCTGCCGGGCATGGTGGATGCGCATGGCGACGGGTTCGAGCATCACCTCGCCCCCCGGCGCGGCGCGCTCACCGATCCAGCAACCGGCCTGCCAGCCGCCGAGGCAGAGCTTGCCGCCAGCGGCGTCACCACCGCCATGCTGGCGCAATTCCTCAGTTGGGAGGGCGGGATGCGCGGGCCGGATTTTGCCGCGCGCCTGCTCGCCGCGCTCGGCCGGGTGCGCGATAGCCTCGCCACCGATCTGCGCGTGCAGTTGCGGCTTGAGACCACCTGCCTCGATTTCTACCCCGCCCTTGGCGATATGGTGGCGCGGCACGGTATCGGCTATGTCGTGTTCAACGATCACGTCCCCCACGCGGCGCTGGCGGCTGGCAAACGCCCGCCGCGCCTCACCGGGCAGGCGCTCAAGGCCGGGCGCAGCCCCGAGGCGCATCTTGCCCTGCTGCACCGCCTGCACGGCAATCTGGCGCGGGTTCCCGCCGCGCTCGATGCGCTGGCCGCCGGGCTCGTGGCGCGAGGCGTGCGCCTTGGCAGCCATGACGACAGCACCGCCGCCGATTGCCGCACAGCCCATGCCCGAGGCATCCGCATCGCCGAATTTCCCGAGACGATGGCGGCAGCAGAGGCCGCCCGCGCCGCGGGCGATGCGGTGGTGATGGGCGCGCCCAATCTGGTGCGCGGCGGCTCGCACAAGGGCAATGCCGGCGCGCGCGAGATGGTGGCGGCAGGGCTCGTGACCGCACTCGCGTCGGATTACCACCCGCCTTCGCTCGCCCGCGCGGCCTTTGCCCTCGTGGATGAGGGGATCTGCGATCTGGGCGCCGCCTGGCACCTGGTGTCGCGCGGTCCGGCGCTTATGCTGGGGCTGGACGATCGCGGCGCATTGCGCGCGGGCCTGCGCGCCGATCTCGCGGTGATCGAGCCGACCCGCCGCCGCGTCATGGCCACGATCAGCGGCGGGCGGGTGAGCTATCTCACCGGCGCGGTGGCCGCGCGGTTCATAGGCGGGGATTGAGCCGCCAGTATGGGCCGGACGGCGCGCGTGGCGGGCCTTGAGCGGGTCACATCGCCGCGTCGCACCGTGTCAAAACCAGCCTTTTTCTGTCTGCTTCGGCCCCCCCATCACCCTCACCGCAAGAGCACCACCGGCACCTTGCAAGAGCGCACCATCTCGGTTGTCGTCGATCCGATCACCAGGCTGCGGATGCGCGAGTGGCCATAGGCCCCCATCACCACCATGCCGAACCCCTCTTGCTCGACCAGCTTGCCAAGCTCGGTTTCCGGCTGCCCCGAGACGATGCGGGTCTCTGCCTCGATACCCGCCGCCTTGAGCAGGGCCTGAGCATCGGCAAGGCCCTTCTTGATCGCGGGGGTTTCGCTGCCCACGGTCACGACCGTGACGCCCAGACCGGCAAAAAGAGAGCTGCGCGCGATGTGATCGACCGCTTTCATGGACGAGCTGCCGCCATCATAGGCGACCAGAACCGAGGTGATCGGTTGAAACGCGCGCGACGCGACAAAGACCGGCCGGTTCGCCGCGCGCACGATCCGCTCGAGGTTCGAGCCCAGATGACCCTTGGCAAAATCCGCCGCTTCGCCGCGCTTGCCGATCAGGATCACGCGGGCGTCCTCTTCGATCTCGGAAATCGCCTCGACCACGTCGCCATGGCGCAGGCGCGTGGTGATGTCGGTCACGCCATCCTGATCGACGATGGTGCGTGCATCCTCCAGGATGGCGCGGCCCCGGTGGCTGACCAGCTTGGCGCGTTGCGCGTCAAGATCTGCCAGTTCTTCCATAAGCTGCGTGCGCGCCCCCAACCGGATCGCGCCGGACAGGTCCTGTTTTTCGGGCGCGTCACGGCGGCCCAGAACATGGATCAGCTCGACCGGTGCCTCTGTCCGCGTTGCGATCCACGCGGCATGGTGACAGACGCTTTCCGAATAGATCGACCCATCCACCAATGCGATGATTTTCTTGCTCATGGTCTTGCCCTCCCTCAATGGCTCATCAACGTGTCCATTGCGCCGGGCTTGTCGTGAATGGCAAGCTTGTCGACGATGGTCTCTGTGGCCTTGTTCATCCCGATGATCTCGACCTCGGCCCCGTCACGGCGGAATTTGAGGATCACCATGTCAAGCGCCTGCACCGAGGAAATATCCCAGATATGCGCGCGGCTCACGTCGATGATGACCTTTTCCAGCGCTTCCTTGAAGTCGAAAGCGTTCATGAAATCCTCGACCGAGCCGTAGAAAAGCTGCCCCTCCACCACATAGGTGCGGTGGCTGCCGCTTTTGGTGATATGGCTCGTCACCTTGAAAAGCTGCGCGATCTTGCCGGCAAAGAAGATACCCGACAAGAGCACCCCCACCAGCACGCCGATGGCGAGGTTATGGGTATAGACCACGGTGACCACGGTGGAAATCATCACGATGGAGGACGAGCGCGGATGCTCGCGCAGGTTCTTGATCGACGACCACGAGAACGTGCCGACCGAGACCATGATCATGATCGCCACCAGCGCGGCCATCGGGATCATGCTCACCACATCGCCCAGCCCCACCACCATCGCCAGCAGGAATGCGCCTGCGGCAAAGCTCGACAGCCGCCCGCGCCCGCCGGATTTCACGTTGATGATCGACTGGCCGATCATCGCACAGCCCGCCATGCCACCGATAAAGCCGGTGGCGGTATTGGCGATGCCTTGGCCGACCATCTCCTGGCTGCGGTTGGATTTGGTGTCGGTCAGGTCATCGACGATGCTCTGCGTCATCAGGCTTTCCAGAAGGCCCACGACCGCGACCGCCACCGAATAGGGCAGGATGATCGTCAGCGTCTCGAAGGTCAGCGGGATCTGCGGGATCAGGAACACCGGCAGCGTGTCGGGCAAATCGCCCATATCACCCACTGTGCGCACATCGAGGCCCAAGAAATAGGCCACAACCGTCAAGACGACGATCGTCACCAGCGGCGAGGGTATCGCGCTCGTCAGCAACGGGAAAAGATATATGATCGCCAGCCCCGCCGCCACCAGCACAAAGGTGATCCATGTCACGGCGCGCGGGTCAAGCTCTGGCAGTTGCGCCATGAAGATCAGGATCGCCAGCGCGTTGACAAAGCCGGTCATCACCGATTTCGACACGTAGCGCATGATGAAGCCCAGCCGCAGCACCCCCGCCGCGATCTGGATCAGCCCCGCCAGCACGGTAGCCGCCAGCAGGTATTCCAGCCCGTGATCCTTCACGAGGGTAATCATCAGAACGGCGGTCGCCGCCGTCGCCGCCGAGATCATGCCGGGCCGCCCGCCGGTGATGGCAATGATCACCGCAATCGAGAAGCTGGCATAAAGCCCCACCTTGGGGTCCACGCCCGCGATGATCGAAAAGGCAATCGCCTCGGGGATGAGCGCCAGCGCCACCACCAGCCCGGCGAGGATATCGCCGCGAATATTTCCCAGCCACTGGCTGCGATAGGCATCAAGTGAAATCATGTCGAATCTATCCCATGCCGACCAAGCATGAGAGCCTAGGCCGGAGTGCGCGCGCACGGTTTGTTTATCGTTGTCCGGCGGATCGGCGGCCGGGAGAGCCGCCCGAGATATCTCTCGGGCCCAGGTTCGCTGCGCCGCAGCATAAAGCGTTCTGCGAAGAAGGGCAACCCGATAGACCGCAGGAACATGAAAACGCGCCATGCGCCGGTTTCAGGCATGGTCGCGGCGACCCGCCACAGCCCCCTCATCCCCCGCCAAGCGCCTTGGCCAGTCGCGGCAGGCGGGCCTTTTTCAACAGCGGTCGCATCTCCCACGCGCCTTTCGACAGGTGCCGCGCGCGGGCCAGAACCTCACCTGCCACGCCCGCCACAAGGCCCGGCTGCGCGCGCCAGATACCGTGCAGGAACCCGTCGGGATCGGCCCGCCACAGCCCTTCCTCGGCCAGCACGGCACGCGGGAAATCGCGCGCGTTGAGGGTCACGATACCATCGGCAGAGCCCGCGATCGCGGCGGCCAGAACATGGGTATCGGTGGGATCGGGCAGCCATAGCCGCGCCTCGAGCGACGGCGCATACGCCACCGCTGCCCCCGGCCAGCGCACCGCCATCAGCGCCGCCTCGGCCTCGGCCTGCGCCGCGCCCTCCGGCCCCAGCCGTGCCGCCGCGTGCCGCCATTCGCCGATGATCCGCGCCGACCAGAGCGGCGCAAACGCCCCCGCCGCCGCCACCCCGAGCAGCATCTCGCGCATCACCGTGGGATAGATCACGCAGGTATCCAGCAGCACCTTCACAGCCGGTAAAAGAGCGCCTTGAGATAGCCGCTCTCGGCAAGGCTCGGATGCAGCGGATGATCCGGCCCGGCAAAGCCCGTGTGGATCAGTTGCCCCGCGCGCCCGGCCCGCCCGATGCCACGGGTGCAGGCGGTGCGAAAGCGCGAGAGATCGGCGGCGTGCGAGCATGAACAGAGGCCCAGATAGCCCCCCGGTTCCACCAGCGCGGCCGCCAGCCGCGCCACCCGCTCATAGGCGCGCAGGCCCTTTTCCAGCGCCGGTTTCGACGGCGCGAATGCGGGCGGGTCGCAGATCACCACGTCGAACCGCGCGCCCTCGGCGGCCAGCGCCTCCATCACCTCGAAGGCGTCGCCCCGGCGGATGGCAAAGCGCTCCGCCACGCCGCTGCGTGCCGCGCCCTCACCGGCCAGATCGAGGGCGGGTTGCGCGCTGTCGACCGCCAGCGCACCCTCCGCCCCACCGGCGAGCGCGGCCAGCGAAAACCCGCCAACATGGGCGAACACATCAAGCACCCGCGCGCCCCGCGCCAGCCGCGCGGCAAAGGCATGGTTGGGCCGCTGGTCATAGAAAATCCCGGTCTTCTGCCCGCCCAGCAGATCGGCCATATAGGTGGCCCCGTTCATCGGCACCGGCACCGCGCCACCCGGCGCGACCCCCGCCAAGATGCCGCTTTCATCGTCCAGCCCTTCGAGCGCGCGCACCCGCCCCGACGCGTTCTTGAGCACGCAGGCGACGCCCGTTACCGATTGCACCGCCGCCGCCATTTCCGGCAACAGCGCCTCGGCCCAGGCGGCATTGGGCTGGATCACGGCGACATCGCCGAAACGGTCGATCACCACGCCCGGAAGGCCATCGGCCTCGGCATGAACCAGCCGGTAGAACGGCGCATCATAAAGCCGCGCGCGCAGCGCAAAGGCATGACCGATCCGCGACGCGAGCCATTCCCCGTCGATCCGCGCATGAATGTCGCGGTCGAGCATCCGCGCCATGATCCGCGATTTCGGGTTGACCGCCACAAGGCCAAGCGGCGCGCGCTCGGCATCCTCCAGCACCGCGATACTGCCGGGCAGCAGCGCGCGGGTGCGGCGGTCGGTCACGATCTCGCCCTCGAAAGCCCAGGGGCTTCCGTGCCGGATGGCGCGGGCCTCGGCCTTGGGACGCAGGCGGATAACGGGATAGGGGGCGGCTGTCATGCCGCCCCTTTACGCCGTTTCAATTGCCGCGAAAAGCTCAGACTTGGTTGAGCGCACCGATAAGCCCGGTGGCCTGCGCGTGATAGCCCTCCGTGCGGCCCAGCTCGGCGCGGATCACCTCTGCCAGATGCCCGGTGATGCGCACCTTCTGCGTGATCCCGCGCCGTTCGGCCTCGATCGCGGCCTGCCCGCCCAGCGCCTTGAAATCGGCCTTGACGAGCTTGGGCAGGGTCAGCGCTGCGTCGGTCTCGGCGTCGCGCAATGTATAGGTGAACTGGATCGCGTGGACGCCGCCGATGGTATAGCGCGCCTTCTCGCTCAGCGCGTGAAATTTCGACAGTTCCACATCGAGCACCACCGGCACCGCCCCCTCGGGCAGCCCGGCCACGCCCTGCTCCAGCGCCTCTTGCACGATGGCACCCACCTGCGCGTGACGGTCGCCCGGCGCATCCTCGCGCCAGACGATATCGCCGCCGGGCAAATAGCGGTTGGCCTCCGACACCTTGAGGCTGCGCGGCACGCTCACGCGCACCTCTGTCACGTCGAGCGGCAGCGCGGCGGGCCGCAGCGCGGGCGCATCCAGCGGTGCGTTGCGGCTGGCGGTGTCGATGCTGGCACAGGCCGACAATCCGACCCCGAGCAGCAGCGCGGCGGTTAGTTTGGCAAATCGCATGGTCGTCTCCTCGGGCGCAGTTCGTCGTCAACAATGCACCTTGTGCGCCCGGATTGGGGCGCATTTGAGACAAATGGCGTGCATTACCGGGGCAGGCCCCGCCGCGCCGCTCAGTCGCGCGGGCGCGGGCGCGACCGCCAGCCGCCCCGGCGGCGCGGGGTCTCGGCGCGTGCCAGCCCGGCGCGCAGCACGGCGGTCATCGGGTGATCGGGGTTGGCGGGGGCGTGGCGCGCGATCAGCGCCTCCAGCGCGGCGCGCACCTCGTGGCCCTCGGGCACAGACAGCGCCCAGTCGAGAAAGATCGACCGGCATTCGCCCTCGCCGATCCCGTCGATGCGGTAAGCCTCGCCGATCACGCCCTTGGGGTCGAGCGGGTCACCGCGCGCCATTGCCCGTCCCCTCCCCCGCCGCGCCAAGGCCCGCGTCGATCACCTCGGCGGCGGCGGCGCAAATATCGCCCAGACGGCGCTCCAGCAGGTCCATGCTTTCCTCCCCGGTCTCGCGCAGCACAAAGGCCGCCCCCGCCGCCCCGATCCGGTCCGGCTCAAGCGCCCCGTCGCCCAAAAGCCGCGACACCATCTGCAATCGCCAGCAAAGCGCATATGCTGCCTCGAGCGCTGCGCCGCCAGCGGCATCAAGCCAGCCGGAAGCGACAGCCCCGCGCAGCCCCGACACCACATCGCGTGCATCGTGACCGGCCAGAAGATTGCCCGCCTGCCCCACAAGCTCCAGATCGAAAAGCCGTCCGGGGCCAAGCTTGGCATCCCAACGGCTCTCGGGCGGCTTGGCCTCGGCCACGCGCGCGCGCATCTCGGCCACGGCGCGCAAGACCGGATCGCGCGCGCCCTTCTCGGCGATGAGGGCGGTTCGAAATGCCTCGATATCGCCGCCAAGCCCCGCCTCTCCGGCAATCACCCGCGCCCGCGTCATCGCCAGATGCTCCCAGGTCCAGGCCTCGCCGGTCTGATAGCCCTGAAACGCGGGCCAGCTTGTTGCCACCGGCCCCTGATTGCCCGAGGGCCGCAGCCGCATATCCACCTCGTAGAGCCGCCCCTCGGCCATCGGCGCGCTGAGCGCGGTGATAAGCGCCTGCGTGAGCCGCGCATAATAGGGCCGCAGCGATAGCGGCTTCGGGCCGTCCGAGCCCTCGGCCCCGTCGCCGTCATAGATCACGATCAGATCGAGATCGGAGCGCGCATGAAGCCGCCCCGCCCCGAGCGAGCCCATGCCCAGCACCGCCGCGCCGCGCCCCGGCGGGGGCCCGTGCCTTGCGGCGAATTGCGTCCCCACGCGCGGCCAGAGCGCGGTGATCGTCGCCGCAGCCAGATCGGCATAGTGCGCGGCGGCCTCGGGCGCGCCGACAAGGCCGCGCAGGTGGTGCACGCCCACCCGGAAATGCCATTCCCTGTGCCAGCGCCGCGCCTCGTCGAGCGCGCGCTCGTAATCGGCGAAATGCGCAAGACGCGCGGCAAGCTCGGTCTCCAGCGCCGCGCGCCCCGGCCAGTCGGCAAAGAAATCGCCCGCGATCACCGCGTCAAAGACGCTCGCGTTGCGCGACAGGTATTGCGCCAGCGCGGGGGCGGTGGCGACGATATCCACCAACAGGTCGATCAGATGCGGGTTGGCCTCGAAGAGCGCGAAGACCTGCACCCCCGCAGGCAAGCCCCGCAGGAACCCGTCAAAGGCCAGCAGCGCATCGCCGGGATTGGCCGCGCGCGCCAGCCGCCCGAGGATCTCGGGGCGCAGGCGCTTGAATATCTGCTGCGCGCGCTCCGAGCGCAGCGCCGCATAGCCATGCCAGCGCGCGATCACCGCCTCGTCGAATTCCGCCTCCGGCCCCTCCTCCGTCGCCGCGCTGCCCGGTGCGTCCTGCCGGAAAAACCCCTCGATCAGGTCATGGACCGCATCCACCCTCTCGGTGATCGCGGCGCGCAAACCGGCGGTGTCGCAGCCCATGAAGGCGGCCAGCCGGTCAAACTCGGCCTTTGAGGCGGGCAACAGGTGGGTCTGGGCGTCGCGCAACATCTGCACGCGGTGCTCGACCTCGCGGTGGTGGCGGTAATTCTGCGTCAGACCCTCTGCCGCCGCCTCGGGCACCCAGCCCTTTTGCGCCAGCAGCGACAGCCCCTCGACGGTGCCGCGCACCCGCAGGTCGGGGTCGCGCCCCCCGGCGATCAACTGCCGGGTCTGGGTAAAGAACTCGATCTCGCGGATGCCGCCGCGCCCCAGCTTGATGTTGTGCCCCTCAAGACAGAACGCGCCGCCCAGCCCCTTGTGCTCGCGAATGGCCAGCCGCATGTTATGCGCGTCCTCGATCGCCGCGAAATCCAGGTGCTTGCGCCACACGAAGGGCCGCAGCGTGGCGATGAAGCGCGCGCCCGCCTGCGCGTCGCCCGCAGCGGGCCGCGCCTTGATCCAGGCCGCGCGCTCCCATGTGCGCCCGAGGCTCTCGTAATAGGTCTCTGCCGCCGCCATCGCCATGCACACGGGCGTGACACCGGGATCGGGGCGCAGCCGCAGATCGGTGCGAAACACATAGCCCTCGGCGGTGCGGTCATTGAGCAGCGCCGACATCCTGCGCGTGGCGCGCACCAGGCTCGCGCGGGCCTCGTGGAAATCATCGCGCTCGAACCGGGTCTCGTCAAAGAGGCAGATCAGGTCGATATCGGAGCTGTAATTCAGCTCGCGCGCGCCCATCTTGCCCATGGCAAAGACCACCATTCCCGCGCCGGTGGCCAGATCGTCCTCGGTCATCCCCGGCAGCTTGCCACGCCGTATCTCCGCGCCAAGGGCGGCGCGCAGCGCCAGCTCGCAGGCCAGATCGGCGAAATCCGTCAGGTGGCCGGTCACCTCGTCGAGCGACCACGCGCCGCCCAGATCGGCCAGCGCGATCAAGAGCGCCACGCGGCCCTTGGCGCGGCGCAACTCGGTGCCGATGCGGTCGGGGGGCACCTCGTGCAGCCCGGCATGAAGCGCGGCCAGCGCCGCCTCGGGCCCCGCCACCGCGCCCTCAAGCCAGCCGGTCTCGCGCTCGATCAGCGATTTCAGGAACGGGCTGCACCCGCCCGCCCCGGCGATGAGATCGGCCATCGCGCCGCCCGCCCAAGGCGCGCGCGCGCGCGCCATCGCACCATCATCGGGGTCAAAGGCGCGCGGGCAGCGGGTAAGGCGTTGCTCTAGTGTCATGCGCCAGAGTGATACAGGCGCCGCCGGTCTGGTCAATGCCGCACCCCCGTGAAACAGTGCGAAAAAATCGGAGGATCGAGATGAGCAAGAGCGTTGCCCGCGTGCGCCGCGCCCTCGCCGAGGCGGGGCTGGAGATCGAACCGGTGGAGCTTGGCCCCGCCACCACCGCGCAAATGGCCGCCGACCTGCTGGGCTGCGACGTGGCGCAGATCGCCAAATCGGTGATGCTGCGCGACGAGACAAGCGGCGCGGCGGTCCTCTTTGTCACCTCGGGCGCGCGCCGGGTGGACCCGGACGCCGCCAGCGCCGTGGCGGGCGTGCCGCTGGGGCGCGCCGATGCCGCGCTCATTCGCGCGCAGACCGGATTTGCCATCGGCGGGGTGTCGCCCGTGGGGCACCTGACGCCGCCGCGCGCCTTCTTCGATCCCGCCTTGCTGGGCTTTGCGCAGGTCTGGGCGGCGGCGGGCACGCCGCGCCACCTGTTCGGCATCGCGCCCGCGCGGCTGATGCAGATCTCCGGCGCAGAGCGGGCCGATTTCGCCGTCTGACCCCTTGCAATCGGTGCCCCCCTTGCCAAGCTATAGGCCATGATGATGCAGGATACATGGGCCTTGCCCGACCCGGAAACGCAGCCCGAGTTTTACGCCGATGTCCCGGCCAAGCGGCTCGTGGCCTTTGTGGTGGATACCGCGCTCATCCTCGTGCTGAGCCTTCTGGTGGTGCCCTTCACCGCCTTCACCGGCCTGTTTTTCTTTCCGGTGCTGATGGCGGTGATCGGGTTTGCCTACCGGGTGGTGACGATCGCGCGCGGCTCGGCCACCTGGGGGATGCGCCTTGTCGCGATCGAGTTTCGCGCCGCCGATGGCCGCCGTTTCGACCTTGGCCTTGCCTTTGCGCATACGCTGGGACTGACGATTTCCTTTGCGCTTCCGCTGCTTCAGGTGGTCTCGGTGGTGCTCATGCTCACCCGTCCGCGCGGCGAGGGCTTGAGCGACCTGGTGCTTGGCAGCGTCGCGATCAACCGACGTGCGGCGATGTGACAGGGCTGTGACGTTCCTCTTGGCGGGGCGGCGTTTCGTTGTTAACGTCGCGTTGAATACCGTTGGACACAGGCATGAGACACACGCTTCCCGTAGCGCCCCAATTCTATGTGACGGCGCCGCAGCCCTGCCCCTACCTGCCCGGCCGGATGGAGCGAAAGCTCTTTACCGCGCTTCAGGGCGAGGGCGCGCAGCGGCTCAATGACGGGCTGTCGAAACAGGGGTTTCGGCGCTCGCAAAACGTGCTTTACCGCCCGTCCTGCGCTGATTGCGCGGCGTGCCTGTCGGCGCGCATCAACGTGGCGGATTTTGCCCCCTCGCGCACGCAGCGCCGCGTCGCGCGCCGCAACGCCGGGCTGCACCGGCAGATCGCCTCGCCCTGGGCCACCGAGGACCAATACGCGCTGTTTCGCCGCTATCTCGCAAGCCGCCACGCCACCGGCGGCATGGCCGATATGGACACGTTCGAATTTGCCGCGATGATCGAGGAGACGCCGATCCGCACCCGCGTGGTGGAATATATCGACCCCGAGAGCGGCGGGCTCATCGCCACATGCCTGTCGGATATCCTCGATGACGGGGTGAGCATGGTCTATTCCTTCTTCGAGCCGGACATGCCAAAGGCTTCGCTTGGCACCTATCTAATCCTCGACCATGTCGATATCGCGCGCGAGAGCGGCCTGCCCTACGTCTATCTCGGCTACTGGGTGCCGGGCAGCGACAAGATGGGCTACAAGGCGGGGTTCTCGGGTCTGGAGGTTCATGCCGGGGGGCGCTGGCAAAAGATGCGCGACCCCGAGGATTTCCGCGCCCACGCGCATCCGCTGGTCAACGATCCGATTGCCGAGCAGGTGGCCAATATCTCGCTCCCCGATACCGGCCCTCTGCACCGCCGGAAATAGGATGCATGTGGCAGGGCCGGGCTGTCAGCGCCCGGTGCAGCCCGCGATATCGACCGCGTCGCCCCTGCTGAGCACGGTAAAGCGCAGCGCCCCGCGATCCAGAACAAAGCCGCGCCCGTCAACGTGGTAAATGGCTGTGCGCGCGCTGATCCGGTTGCCGCTGCGCGCGGTGTCGGCCTGCGCCACCCACAAATCGGGATCGCCGCTTTCGACCACGACCATCTCTTGCGCGCCGCGTTGCGCCATCTCGATCTCGGCGCGCAATTCCATGCCTCCCTCGATCGGGGCCACCTGACAGCGCACATGGCCCACGCCTGCCTCGGCGGCGGTATAGGGCCGCGCGGCCAGCGCCGCCGCGATGCGCGGGTCGCGGTTACCGCCGCTCAGGGGCAGATCAAGGCTCACCTGCGTTTCCACCGGCACGCAAACCTCGCTGCACACCCCGATCTCGAGATCGCCCGAGAGCGCCACGGCCTGCCCCGCCCGCGCGGGCGTGACCCGCACCGGCAACACAAGCTCATGCGCATAACCGATGGTGCGCAGCCCGTTGGTGGTGGTCTGCTGCGGCGTCGGCCACAGGATTTCGACGGCGGCGACATTGCGCGAGCCGCGCCAGTCAAAGCGCGGCGGGATGCCCGCCTCGCCGGGGGCGCGCCAATAGGTCTTCCACCCCGGTGCGAGCACGAAGCGCAGCGCCGCCATATGCGAGCCATCGGTCATCCTCCAGCCCGGAAGGATGCTGACCGTGACCATATCGGGCGCCGCGCGCACCGCACCCGGCACCATGGCAGAGGCCGCCACAAGGACGAGAGAAAGGAGCATTCTTTTGAACATGACCCCCAAATGGCCCATTTCGCAATCAAAGCCAACTCACAAACCAGCGAGAATTCCTGCATCCGCGCGCAGACGCCGCTTGCACAGCCCGCCCCCGCCCCCCATTCTCGGGGTATGACCATGCCCCCGCCCACCCAAGCGCCGGTCGATCTGACCGGGCAAATCCTGATCGCGATGCCCGGCATGGGCGATCCGCGCTTTGCCCATGCGGTGATCTTTCTCTGCGCGCACAGCCCCGAGGGCGCGATGGGCCTCATCATCAACAAGCCCGCACAGGACATGCGGATGCGCGACCTGCTCGACCACCTGTCGATCACGCCGGGGCCTGCCATGCGCGACCTGCCGGTGCATTTCGGCGGCCCGGTCGAGCATGGCCGTGGCTTCGTGCTGCATGATGACGGCTATCGCTCGGATATCGCGACGCTTGGCGTGGCGGCCGGGTTCGGCATGACCGCGACGCTCGACATTCTCGAAGATCTGGCTCAGGGCCGGGGGCCGGATCGCGCGATCCTCGCGCTGGGCTATGCTGGATGGGGGCCGGATCAACTCGAATCCGAGATCGCGCAGAATGGCTGGCTCACCTGCGAGGCCGATGCCGGGCTGGTCTTCGATACCGACGACGGCGGCAAATGGGAGGCGGCGCTCTCGCGGCTGGGGATCTCGTCGCTCACGCTCTCGGCAGAGGCAGGCCACGCCTGACCGAAGGCGCGCGCGCTCTGGCCAAGCCTGCGGCAGGCAGGCTAAAGTTCAACCATGTTGCGCTCCGCCCCTCGCCTGCTTCTGGTGATTCCCTTCCTGCTGGTGTCGGCGCTCGTCACCGGCGGCGTGTGGCACTATGGCTACCGGCAGGCGCTGGATGATCTCGCGCAGCGCGGCGAGGCCGACCTGTCGCTGATCCTGGGCGGGCTTGTGGCCGATCTTCAACGCTATCGCGACCAGGTCGTGGCGCTGGCCGGTCACCCGACGCTGATTGCCCTCACCAGGGCCACCGGGCCGCGCGCCCGCGCCGAGCGCCTGCTTGTCGCCGCCGCCGACCGCACCGGGGCGGCGGCGCTCTATTATGTCGACCGCAGCGGCACCCTTCTGGCGGGCACCGATGCGCAGGGGGCCGCCTTTCGCAGCGGGGCGGTGTTCGCGCGGGCGATGGATGGCGCGCTGGGCACCGCGCGCGCCACCGCCCCGGCGCAGGGCGGGCGGATATTCGAGGTCGCCGCGCCCAGTTTCGGCCCCGATGGCCGGGTCAGCGGCGCGGTGATCGGCGTGGCCGAGGCCGAGCGGATGGAATTCGGCTGGCGCGGGATGAGCACGGCGGTGTTTCTCGTCGATGCGGCGGGCGAGGTGTTCCTGTCCAACCGCTCCGAGCTTTTGGGCTGGCGCAAGGCCCCCGACCACGCCGAGCTTGTGCCCCCCGAAGGGCCGCCCGTCGCGATGACGCAATCCACCGTCGGGCCGCATGAAATCTGGCGCATCGACCTTGGCAATTACCTGCCCCGGCAGGCATTGCGGGTGGCGCGCGACGTGCCGCAGATCGGCATGACCGGGGCGGCGCTGGTCGATATCGGCCCGGCGCGCAGGCTGGCCGCGCTTCAGGCGGGGGCGATGGCGGGGCTGTTCGCGGTGTTCGGGATGCTGCTTTTGCTGGCGCAGGCGCGCCGCCGCGCGCTGGCCGAGGCCAATGCCGATCTGGAGCGGCGCGTGGCCGAGCGCACCGAGACGCTCAGCCGCACCAACCGCACGCTCGCGCGCGAGGTCGCCGAGCGGCAGGAGGCCGAGGCCGCGCTGCGCCGCGCGCAGGCCGAGCTTGTGCAGGCGGGCAAGCTGAGTGCGCTGGGCAAGATGAGCGCGGGCATCAGCCACGAGCTCAACCAGCCGCTGATGGCGATCCGCCAATTCGCCAGCAACGCGGGCGCCTTCCTGCAACGCGAGGCCCCCGAGCGTGCCGCCGAAAACCTCGCGCGCATCGACGAGATGGCCCACCGCATGAGCCGCATCATCCGCAACCTGCGCGCCTTCGTGCGCAACGAGAACGAGCCGATGGGCCGCGTCGACATCGCCGCCGTGGTCGACGCCGCGCTCGAGATGACCGCCGAGCGCCTGCGCGACGATGGCATCACCGTCGATTGGCAGCGCCCGCCGCACCCGGTTTTCGTCATGGGCGGCGAGGTGCGGCTGGGGCAGGTCATGGTCAACCTCATCACCAACGCCGCCGACGCCATGTATGACAGCACTGAGCGCCGCATCGCGATCACGCTGGAGGATGGCGCGCCGGTGCGCCTGCGCCTGCGCGACACCGGCCCCGGCATCGAGGAGCCCGACAAGATATTCGATCCGTTCTACACCACCAAGGATATGAGCGGCGAGGGCATGGGGCTGGGCCTGTCGATCTCCTACGGCCTTGTGCAGAGCTTTGGCGGGCGCATCACCGGTGCCAATACCGGCAGCGGGGCCGAGTTCTCGATCGAGCTTGACCCCTGCCCCGAGCTGCGCGAGGGCGCGGCATGAGCCGGGATGTTCTTGTGGTCGATGATGATCGCCCGGTGCGCGAGGCACTGGCGCAGACGCTGGAGCTTGCCGAGTGCACCGTCCGCCTTGCGGGATCGTTCATCGAGGCCAAGGACCATATTGCCGCCGATTTTCCCGGCGTCGTGTTGTCGGATATCCGGATGCCGGGGCGCGACGGGTTTCACCTGCTCGACCACGCCCACGGCGTCGATGCCGACCTGCCGGTGATCCTCCTGACCGGCGAGGGCGATATCCCGATGGCGGTGAAGGCGATGGGCGCGGGCGCGTTCGACTTTCTCGAAAAGCCCTGCGCGCCGGAGCAACTCGTGACGGTGATCGAGCGCGCGCTCAACACTCGCCGCCTCGTGCTGGAAAACCGCCGCCTCAAGGCCCAGTTGGAGACCGGCGACCCGGCGGCGCGGATGATCTTCGGCACCTCGGCGCTCGCTGAGGCGCTGCGCCACGCGGTGCGGCAGGCGGCGCGCTCGGGCACCGAAGTGCTGGTCAGCGGCCCGCCCGGTGCCGGCGTGTCCAAGGTGGCCGAGGTCATCCACCTGATGTCACCGCGCGCCGCACAGCCCTTTGTCAAACGCGCGGCGGCGGGGCTGGAGGCGGGCGCGCTGGCCGAGGCCATGCAGCGCGCGCAGGGCGGCACGCTCTTTCTCGACGAGATCGCCACCCTGCCCGAGGCCGCGCGCTTTGCGCTCATGGACCGGCTCGAGGCGGGGGCCGAGGCGCGGGTCTTTGCCGGCACCACCGCCGATCTGGGGGCCGCCGTAGCCGATGGGCGTTTCACCGCCGATCTCTATTACCGGCTCGAGGTGATGCCGGTGCGCATCCCGGCGCTCGCGGAGCGGCCCGAGGATATCCCGGTGCTGTTTCGCCACTATGTCGCGCAGGCCGCCGAACAGGCCGGGCTGGCCGCGCCGGAAATCACCCCCGATCACCTCGCCGCGCTGATGGCACAGGACTGGCCCGGCAATGCCCGCTCGCTGATGTCAGCGGCGATGCGCTTTGTGCTCGGCATGCCCGACAGCGTGACCGAGGCGGGCGGGCTTGGCCTTGCCGAGCAGATGGCCCGCGTCGAGCGCGCGCTGCTGATCGCCGCGCTGGGGCGGCAGAACGGGCGCGCGTCAGAGGCCGCCCGCGCCCTGCACCTGCCGCGCAAGACCTTCTACGACAAGCTCGCCCGCTACGGGATCCGCCCCGAGGATTACCGGCGATAGGGTCGGGGTATCTGGCGGGTGTTGGCCGATGAGGATGCGGCCTGCCATGCGGTGCTGAAGACGGCGTGAATGGCCTTTTACCTTCATTCGATATGATGCGATGAGCCGCGCGAGTGCCCGACCGCGGGTGGGCGCTGCAACGGTTGTGCGTGGCACTTTATGCCTGCCAAATACTTCAACGATTGCGCGGAAGTGCAACGTCGCAGAAGCGCCCGCCCGGGGGGCGGTCGGGCGCTCGCGCGGCGGGCTTCGCCCTTGTGTCTGGAGATTG